>NZ_BAAASM010000037.1:0-328163 GCF_039532885.1 Streptomyces nogalater
GGACGCCGCCGAACAATTTTTAGGGAAAACCCCCGCATCGTATGGTGCGGGGGTTTTCTGCGTTACGGGCCCAGGGGATTGGTCTACGGTGGCCGCATGACCGCTGTCACCAGGAACGACTATGTCGTTCGCGCCATACGTCCCGACGACTGGGAACGGGTGAAGCAGCTGCGGCTGGACGCGCTCCGGGACCCCGTCGCGCACCTCGCCTTCCTGGAGACCTACGAGAACGCCGCGAGCAAGCCCGACTCCTTCTGGCGGGACCGGGCCGTCGGATCCGGTACGGGCTCCGACACCGCCCATCAGTTCATCGCCGAGGCACCCGACGGGACCTGGGGCGGCTCCGTCACCGTGCTCCTGGAGGAGCCCGGCACCCGGGACTGGGCCGGCAACCCGGTTGAACGGCGGCAAGGACACGCGGTGGGCGTCTTCGTACGGCCGGAGCACCGGGGCAACGGACTGATCGAGGCACTGTTCACGGCCGGCCTGGCCTGGGCGTGGCAGCAGGACGCCGAGCGGGTGCGGCTGTTCGTCCACGAGGACAACACCCGGGCCCAGGCCGCCTACCGCAGGATCGGGTTCGCGCCCAGCGGACTCATCGTGTCCTTCGCCCAGGACGAGACCGCGAACGAGCTGGAGTTCGTCCTGGAGCGGCCGTCCTAGACGGGCAGTTCCTGGTGCGGCCAGCGGGCGCGGGCCTGTTCGCGGGAGCGGAGCAGGGCGAGCGTCGGCAGGCCCTGGTCGGCTCCGGTGGCCAGCAGGCCGGGCAGCTCCGGGAGCGGAGCCACGGCCGCGATGTCGTCCAGGACCAGGGTCAGTGGTGGGTCGAGCCGACCGGAGGATGACCGTTCGGCCATGCGCCGGCCGCGCTCGACCACGCTGGAGACGAGGGCCGTCAGGAGCGGCATCGCGCCCGGATTGCTCCGTGGGTCCTCGATGGATGCACCGACCATATAAAGCGTGCCCCCTTCATGGACGAAGGAATCCAGGGCGAGGGCATCGGTTCGATGGGGCGTGCACGCCTCCCGGATGTTCACCGTGAAGAGCGCCGACAGGGCCCTGCTCGTCAGCTCCTGCGCGATGTCCCGGCGTTCGGGATGCGCGGTGAGTGCCGCCTCCAGTTCGCCGGCGGCGCCGGGCGCGGCCTTGGGATGGGTGCGCAGGGTGCGCACGGCGTCCTGGACCTGGGTGCCCTGCGACCAGCGGTGCACATGCCGGATGGTCCGGTTCTCCAGGGCGGCGGCGTGCAGGTAGCTGCGCAGGAGGATGGTCGCGGTGTCGGCCACCGCCTGATCGTTCCGGGCGGTGGGCCGTACGGGGGCGAGCAGTGCCGTCGCCCGGTGCAGTGCCGTCTGTCTGTCCTCGCAGCCAGCCGTGGGGGACCAGTGCAGGCGGGCCGGGGTGTCGCACAGGTGCGTGGGGTCGTAGAGCAGGGTGGGGCCCAGCTTGGCCCGGATGTCCTTGGTCTCCGCCCACAGCGCCGGGTTGGAGGTGACGAGGACGACGGGGCCCTCGGCGTCCCGTACGGCCTGGGCCGCGGCCGTCTGCCGGCCCTCCCTGGGCGCGAGGAGGACCTTGTCCCAGCCGCCCGCCCGGTCGCCGTCGGCGGGGAGGGGAAGGGGAGGAGGAGGCGGCGGCGCCGTCTGCCCCGCGGGCTCCACCGGGTGCGGCTCCGCGCGCGGCACGGGAACCTCGTGGCGGGGCTCCGGGACGTCGTAGCGGGGGTCCGGGGCCTCGTAGCGCGGCTGCTGGGCCTCGTACCGCGGCTCGGTGGGCGCGGGGTTCCGCAGGGCGTCCCGGGTCGCGGTGGCCCGTCGTGGCCTGGCCGCCCGCCACCGGGCCACCGTGCCCATCGCGAACACCGTGAGGACGAAGAGGATCATCAGCTGGCCGAGGAACAGGCCCCAGAACAGGCCCCAGCCGGGCAGCTGGGCGGGCGGGGTGTCCGGCCAGGCGCCGGGGAGGTCGTGCGGCCGGCCGATCAGGTGACGCATGGCCAGGGGAGTGCGGGTGAAGGTGACGCCGTCCGGCCAGGCGCCCTGGGCGAACCGGGCGGCCAGGCCGGTGGCCGTCCACACCAGGACGGTCATGCCGAGGAGGAACGCGAGGATGCCGATCAGCAGGCCGTCGGGGATGCCGCCCTGGCGCTCCCGGCGGATGTCACGGCGATCGTCCGGTCTCACGCTGTACTCCCTCTAGGCCACCGTCGACTCGGAGTCGCCCAGGTGCTGTTCCACGAAGGCCGCCGCCCGCTGCTCGGCCTCCAGCTCGGCCGCGCGCAGGGCGTCGTCGGCCGCCAGGTCGCTGGCCGACTCGGTCATGGCGCGGTCGGTGAAGACCAGCGGCCGTTCCGTCTCCGTGACCAGGTGTTTGACCACCTGGACATTGCCGTTGACGTCCCAGACCGCGATACCGGGCGTCAGCGTGGGGATGATCTCGACCGCCCAGCGGGGCAGGCCCAGGACCCGGCCGGTGGCTCTTGCCTCGTCCGCCTTCTGGGCGTAGATCGTCCTGGTCGAGGCCATCTTCAGGATGGCCGCCGCCTCCTTGGCCGCCGCCCCGTCGACCACGTCGGACAGATGGTGGACGACCGCGACGAAGGACAGGCCGAGCCGGCGCCCGAACTTCAGCAGCCGCTGGAACAGCTGGGCCACGAACGGGCTGTTGATGATGTGCCAGGCCTCCTCGACGAGGAAGATGCGCTTCTTCCGGTCGGGGCGGATCCAGGTGTGCTCCAGCCACACACCGACGATCGCCATGAGGATCGGCATGGCGATGGAGTTGCGGTCGATGTGGGAGAGGTCGAAGACGATCAGGGGTGCGTCGAGGTCGATGCCGACCGTGGTCGGGCCGTCGAACATGCCGCGCAGGTCGCCGTCGACCAGGCGGTCCAGGACCAGGGCGACGTCCAGGCCCCAGGCCCGTACGTCGTCTATGGCGACGTTCATCGCCTCCGCCGACTCCGGCTCGGGGTGCCGTAGCTGCTCCACGATGTCGGAGAGGACCGGCTGGCGGTCGGTGATCGTCTCGTTGACGAAGGAGTGCGCGACCTTCAGGGCGAAGCCGGCCCGCTCGTCCAGGCCGTGGCCCATGGCGACCTCGATAATGGTCCGCAACAGGGCGAGCTGCCCGGTCGTGGTGATCGCCGGGTCCAGCGGGTTGAGCCGGATGCCGTGATTGAGGGCGGCCGTCGGGTCGAGCCGGATGGGGGTTATCCCCAGCTCCTCGGCGATCAGGTTCCACTCGCCGACGCCGTCCTCGCCCTGCGCGTCCAGGACGACGACCTGGCGGTCCTTGAAGCGGAGCTGGCGCAGGACGTACGTCTTCTCCAGCGCCGACTTGCCGTTGCCGGACTCGCCGAGGACCAGCCAGTGCGGGGCCGGCAGCTGCTGGCCGTACAGCTGGAAGGGGTCGTAGATGTAGCCCTTCCCGGAGTACACCTCGCGGCCGATGATGACGCCGGAGTCGCCGAGGCCGGGCGCGGCCGTGGGCAGGTAGACCGCCTGGGCCTGGCCCGTGGAGGTGCGCACCGGCGGCCGGGTCGTCTCCACCTTCCCGAACAGGAAGGAGGTGAAGGCCTCGGTGAGGACGGACAGCGGATCCCGCATCGGAGAATCAGCCCCTACCTTCGGATGCCGGTGGCGAACGGAAGTGTGTTCACGAAGGCGCGGTGGTGCTCTCGGTCGCACCACTCCAGCTTGAGGTACGACTTGCCGGCGGAGGCCCTTATCGTGCGCTTGTCGCGGTTGAGGGCCTCCGGGGAGCGGGCGGAGACGGTGATGTAGCCGACCAGGTTGACGCCGGCGGCGCCGCTGGCGAGGTCCTCGCCGCGCTGGTCGAGCCGGTTGTGGGCGGCGATGTCCCGGGGGTCGACGGTCCGGTTCATCTTCGCGGCGCGGGACGCCTCGGCCTCGTCGTTGGTCTTCTCGGTCAGCATCCGCTCGATGGCGACCTCGGTGGGTTCCAGGTCCATGGTCACGGCGACCGTGCGGATGACGTCCGGGGTGTGGACGAGGAGCGGGGCGAGGAAGTTGACGCCGACGGGGGTCATCGGCCACTCCTTCACCCAGGCGGTGGCATGGCACCAGGGGGCGCGGGTGCTGGACTCGCGGGTCTTGGCCTGGAGATAGGTGGGCTCCACGGCGTCCAGCTCGGCCGGCCAGGCGTTGCGCTGGGTCATCGCCTGGATGTGGTCGATGGGGTGGTCCGGGTCGTACATGGAGTGGATCAGGGAGGCCAGCCGGCCCTGGCCGAGCGGCTGGCGGACCCGGATGTCGGCCTCCTGGAGCCGGGAGCAGATGTCGGTCAGCTCGCGGGCCATGACGACGGCGAGTCCGGCGTCCCGGTCCACCTTGCCGCGGGTGCGGGTCGCGCGGGCCATGGCGTGCGCCTCGGTGGCCAGTTCCCGGCTGTAGTGCATGCAGGCGACGAGGTAGGCGCGGTGCTGCTCGCTGCTGGTGGAGACCATGGACTGAAGCTGGTCGTAGGAGCTCTGGAGCCAGTCGGGGGAGCGGTCGTCGCCGCGCACGGCGACGTCCTTGGCGTGCGCGTCGGGGTCGGCGGGCAGGGTGCGGGCGAGCATCTGCAGCCGGGTGACGAAGCCGTCCCCGTTGGCGACGTGCTTGAGCAGCGTGCCGAAGCGGTCGACCAGGGCCTCCTGGTCCTCGGAGTCGCGCAGGCCGACGCCGGGGCCCTCGATCTCGATGGCGGCGGTGACCGTCTTGCGGTCGGCGTGCAGCAGGACGGCGATCTCGTCCGGACCGAAGGGCGCGGCGAGCCAGGTGATGCGGCCGATGCCGGGCGGCGGGCCGACCTCGATCTCCCGGCCGTCGAGCCGGGTGCCGGCCTCCATGGCGCCGGACCGGTAGACGGCCGCGCGCTTGACGGTCCGCTTGTACGAGCGGTTGATCTCGAACCACTTGTAGAAGGTGCGGTGCTTGTACGGCACGTAGACCGCGGCGAGCGCGAGCAGGGGGAACCCCGTCAGCAGCGCGATGCGCAGGGGCAGGACCGGTACGAGGAGGCCGCACATCATGCCGAGGAACGCGCCGGCGATGATCAGGGCGATCTCGCCGGATTCACGGTTCCGGCCGATGATCGCGTTCGGCCGGGCGCGGCCGATGAGATACGTACGGCGGGGCGTGACCGGATGGGACAGGTGGGACTCGGTCGTCAACGCCCTTCACCTCCCGAGCGGTTGTTGCGGGTGTTGCTGGCGTGCGGGGTGTTGACCGGGCTGGCCGCGCGGGGCGCGGGCGTGGCGGAGGGGACGGTTCCGCCGCCGTTCCCGGCCGGGGTACGGCTGCTGTGGGCGGCGACGCCGCCGGAGGCGGGGTTGGACTGGCGCGGGGTGCTGCTCGACTGGCCGGCCGCCGCGTTGCTGTCGGCGCGGGTGCTGTGGGTCTTGATGCCCTGCGCGACGAGGGTGGCGGGAGAGCTGATGACGGCGGCGGCCTTGCCCTCCGCGCCCCGCATGATGCGGTTGTTGCGGCCGCTGGCGATCTCGTCGCCGAAGCCGGGGACGAAGCGGTAGATCATCGCGCTGGCGAAGATGGCGAGCAGGATGATGGCGAGGCCGGAGACGACGGCGGAGAAGGCGTCGGGGCCGTTGTCGCCGGACAGGGCGCCGGCCAGGCCGAGGACGATCACGATGACGGGTTTGACGAGGATGACGGCGATCATGATGCCGGCCCAGCGGCGGACGTGGCCCCACAGGTTCTTGTCCACGAGGCCCGCGTAGACGACGGTGCCGAGGAGGGCGCCGACGTAGAGGAGAGCGGCGCGGATGACCAGTTCCAGCCAGAGGACGCCGGCGGCGAGGATGCTGACCAGGGAGACGACGATCAGCATGATGGGGCCGCCGCCGATGTCGTCGCCCTTCTTCAGGGCGCCGGAGAAGGTGCCGAAGAACGTGTCGGCCTGGTCGCCGGTGGCTTTGGCGAGGACGTCGGTGACGCCGTCCGTGGCCGAGACGACGGTGTACAGGATCAGCGGGGTGAAGGCGGAGGCCAGCACGGTGAGCCAGAGGAAGCCGACGGCTTCGGTGATCGCGGTGGTCAGCGGCACGCCGCGCACCGCGCGCTTGGCCACGGCGAGCAGCCACAGCAGGAGGGTCAGGATGGTGGAGGCGGCGAAGACGATGGCGTACTGCTTCAGGAACGCCTGATTGGTGAAGTCGACGGTAGCGGTCTCCTTGACGGCCTTACCGAGCTTGTCGACGGTCCAGGAGGCGGCCTCGGCGCAGCCCTTGGCCAGCGAGGAGAGGGGGTCGAGGGTGTCGGCGAGGGGGTTGTCGGGGCCGGAGGGGGAGGTGCCGGAGGAGCCGTTTTCCCTCTCGCACTGGTCCCGGGCGGCGCCAGGCACCAGGTCACAGGCGCCGGTGCTCTTCGTGGCCGTCGGGGTCGGCGTCGGGGACGGCGAGGACGGGTCCGTCGGCGTAGGCGTAGGGGCGGCGAAGGCACGCGCGGCCATGAGAACGGCGGCCGTCTGAACGGTCGCGACGGCGCCGGCCAGCGTGAGTACGCGGCGGTTAGCGCGCATAGGTGAACCCTCCGTACTCATCGACGGCCTTCGACATCTCATCTGAGCTGGAGGCCCTGTCATCGCCGGGGACGGGCGCTGGGCCCTCTTTCTGGGAGTGCGTGACGATCTTCCAGTCACCGGCGACCCAATCGAGCTTCATCGTGATGGTGAACCAGCTGTTGGTGACCGGGTTCGTGGACTTCTCGCCCGCGAGACCGAGTAGGCCGCTGCACCAGACCTCGACCGTCGCCGTGTTGTCGGTGGTCTCGGTGAGCTTCGTGCCGATGGGGCTCGTGCGTGACACGAACGTGTAGCCCTGCGGAGCGGTGCCGTCATCGTTCAGGCCGAGGGCCTTGGCGAAGGCGGGGGTGTACGCCTTGTCCAACGCCGCCTCGAATCCGGCTGCCTTGGACGGGGTCATCAGGGCCTGAATGATGGCGTCACGGCGGGGTTTGTTGAACATGTCGGCCGACCCCAGTGCCACCGCGTAGTTCGCCGCCGCGCTCTGGGCGCCCTGGGGGGTGTGGGGGAAGCCGGAGGGGATGGTGCCGGGGGGTGCGTTGACCGGCTTGGTTCCGGTGGGGGCGGTGGCGGCGGCCTTCGGCTGGTCGCTCTTCGTCGTCGGGTCCGGGTTTGTTTCTCCGTTGCCCCGGTTCGCGAAGGCGATGGCGGCGATGAGGAGGACCACCACGCCGACCACCGTGATCAGGCTCCTGGAGGAGGAGCGCTGGGGGCGGCGGGGGGCGCCGCCGTAGGGGTCGGGGTCGGGGAGGCGGGTCCGGGTCTGGCCCGGCGACGGGTGGTCGCCGTAGCCCTGGTAGTCGCGGTAACCCTGTTCGTCTCCGGGACTCATGCCGCGTACGCCCCCTCCACCTCGTAGACATACGACGGTAGCCGTGCTGGTTCCCGCGCGGGCGCGGTGTGGTGACTCGACATCAGGGAAACGCAACCTCAGCCGGTGGGCACGACGGACGGGTGGGGTGGAGGGGACAGCCGTGGCCGGGCGTGCCCGGGACGGGCGGGGCTACACCGCCATGCCGTACACGATGGTGAACAGTGTGCCGAGGGAGCCGATGATGAAGACCCCGGTGAGGCCGGCGATGATCAGGCCCTTGCCCTGCTCCGCGCTGAAGGTGTCCCGCAGGGCCGTGGCACCGATACGCTGCTTGGCCGCGCCCCATACCGCGATGCCGAGGCAGAGCAGGATGGCGACGGCCATGACCACCTCGATCATCACCTTGGCTTCGTTGCCCAGGCTGCCGAAGGGGCCCCAGTCCGGAGCGATCCCGCCGATGATGGTGTTGATGTCTCCCTTGTCGGCCGCAAAGAGCATGTAAGTCACCGCCCCTGGTGGGTAGTTCCGCGAGCCCCTGCGGGCGCAGAGGTCAGGCCTCATTGTCGCCGACAACCTCGCCAACGTATGTCGACTTGGCGTCATTCACTGGCAGGTTTCGTATGCGCGGCACCTACCGTCACTCTGTGTATCACGGCAGGTCACGCCGGGCAATGAGGTCGGAGCGGAACCTGGTGTGTGGTTCCGTCGTTGACCCCCTTACGACCTGCTCGGTGGTGACGGCCGGCCGGGTGAGCTGTCGTCTCGATGTTCTCACGGGCGCACTTTGGGGGGCCGCGCGGATTCACAGGGAAATCTCAGGGAACTCGTGGTCGCCTTCTCACCTTTGACGGTGAGACTGGAGACCGATGAAGCGCATCTCACGTGGCTCGGTCACCTCGCGTCCCGCGCTGCTCGGCGCCGTGGTGCTGCTCGCGCTGACCTCGGCCTCCGTGGCGTCCGCCGACGACGGGACGGGGCCGTTCGGGGTCACCGTGGACGCCGCCGCGAACCGGTGGAGCGCGCGGGTGGGCGCGCTGTTCGCCGCGGACGGGGCGGGCGGGCCGGCCGGCGGTCACTTCTGCACCGCGTCGGTGGCGCACAGCCCGCACGGCGATCTGATCGTCACCGCCGCCCATTGTCTGGACGACCCCGATCGCGGCCTGGTGTTCGTGCCGGGCTACCGCGGCGGGCGGGCGCCGTACGGGGTGTGGAAGGTGACGCGGCGGTTCCTGCCCGGCGGATGGGCCCGGGACCGGGACGAGGACAGCGACCTCGCCTTCGCCGCCGTGGCCGGGCGGGACGGGGGCCGGGTGGAGGACGTGGTGGGCGGCTACCGGTTCAGGCCCGGCGTGGCCACCGGCGCCACCGCGGTGACCGTCACCGGTTATCCGGGCTCCCGCGAGGTCCCCGTCACCTGCACCGACAAGCCGGTGCCGCACAGCCGTACCCAACAGCGCGTCGACTGCCCCGATTTCACCAGTGGCACCAGCGGCAGTCCCTGGGTGAACGGGGACCACGAGATCGTCGGTGTCCTCGGCGGTCACGAGGAGGGCGGCAGCACGCCCGGGACCTCGTACAGCGTGGTGCTGGGGTGCGCGGCGGCGGAGCTGTACGCGGAGGCGGCCGAAGGTTCCTGACCCGCCTCGCCGGTGCCGGTGCCCGGTGCCGTGGCGACCGCGGCGGCCTCATGTGCGCGGAGGCGGGCGCGAAATGACGCCACATCATGAGAAGGGGCTCCAGGATCTGGCCGGTATGGGGGAAAGTTGAACCGTGCGGAAGTCATGGGTGATCGGTGGGGCGGCCGTCGCGCTCGGCGTGAGCTTCGTGATGCTGCTGGTCGTCGGTGTGTACATGGTGGCCGGAAACCTGGTCAACGGGGTGACGTCGGGGAGCCGGGGGCTGGCGAAGGGGGCGGTGCCGGCCGCCTACAAGTCGTTGGTGCAGCGGTGGGGCAATCTGTGCCCGGCGCTCACGCCCGCGCTGCTCGCCGCGCAGCTGTACCAGGAGAGCGGGTGGAACCCGACCGTCGTCAGTCCGGCCGACGCGCGCGGTATCGCGCAGTTCATCCCCAGCACCTGGGCGACGCACGGCATCGACGGCGACGGCGACGGCAAGCGGGACATCTGGGACCCGGACGACGCCATTCCGTCGGCCGCCTCGTACGACTGCGAACTGGCGAAGTACGTCGAGGACGTGCCCGGCGACGTCACCGACAACATGCTCGCGGCCTACAACGCGGGCGCCTACCGGGTGATCCGGGCGGGCGGGGTGCCGGCCATCAGCGAGACGCGGAACTACGTCAAGCGGATCCGCAGCCTGGAGAAGAGCTTCGCCGCGCCGGTCAGCCGGCTCGACCCGTCCCGGCAGGCCGCCGGTGCCATCGCCTTCGCGCAGAGCCGGCTCGGCACGCCGTACCTGTGGGGCGGCAACGGCACCCCGGAGCAGGGCGGGCGCTTCGACTGCTCGGGGCTGACCAAGGCCGCGTACGAGAAGGTCGGGATTCCCCTGCCGCGTGTGGCCAACGACCAGTACAACGCCGGACCGCACCCCTCGCGGGACGAGCTGCTCCCCGGTGACCTGGTGTTCTTCTCCGACGACCTCACCAACTCGCGGGCCATCCGGCACGTGGGGATCTACGTCGGCGGCGGGTACATGATCGATGCCCCGCGCACCGGCGCCGTGATCCGCTTCGACCCGATCGACACCCCGGACTACTTCGGCGCGACACGGGTAACGGAGGAGGGCGCGCAAGCACTTCCCACGGCGGTGTGAACGATGCGTGAAGCTGTTCCCTGAGCTGCGGTGACGAGTCTCTCTTCGATAACGTCTGCGTGATCATTCAGTGGAGAGTGGAACGTATTCATGGTGCCCGTGCGTTCCTGTTGACGTAGCCGAGCGGACGTCAGTGCGGCAGTGCAGCGGAAGCGGATCTACGAACCACGGGGGGCTGGAGCGACGCACACCCGGTGCGTCCGGACGAACGACGAAGGGGCCGCAGCACCATGGCTGTACTCGCCGAATCCGGATCGAACCCCGACGTCGGCCTGCTGTACGACATTAACGGCCTGGCCAAGGACGCGCCGCACTGGTTCGACCGGGTCATGGAGTTCGTCGGCGAGTACGGACTGCTGCTCGCCATGGTGCTGCTGGTCCTGTGGTGCTGGTGGGGCGTGCGGCGCCGGGGTGGCGAGGAGGCGGCGCCGTCGGTGGCCGCGCTGGTGTGGGCGCCGCTCGCGGCGGGCATCGCGGTGCTGGTGAACATCCCGATACGGGGCTTCGTGGAGCGCCCCCGCCCCTTCCGGGACCATCAGGGCCTGGACGTCCTGGTCTCCGGCAAGGACGACTTCTCCTTCGTCAGCGATCACGCGACGCTCACGATGGCGCTCGGCGTCGGCCTCTTCGTCGCCAACCGCCGCTTCGGCCTCGCCGGCATCGGCCTGGCCCTGCTGGAGGGCTTCTGCCGGGTCTATATGGGCGTGCACTACCCGACGGACGTCGTGGGCGGTTTCGCGCTGGGCACGGCCGTCGTGCTGCTGCTGTCCCCGCTGGCCATGGCGCTGCTCACGCCGCTGATGCGGGCGGTGGAGCGCTCGCCCCGGGCGGGCCGGCTCATACGGCGGCGGACGGCGCCGGGTGTCCCGGTGCTGCCCGGTGCGCGCCGCTCGGCGGAATCCGGGGAACGCGACCTGGCCGCGTAGCCGGCGGCGGCCGGCCCCTCCTCGGCGAAGGGCCGGCCGTGACCGTTCCTACAGCCCCTGCGGGGACGAGAAGAACCTCGTGGGGTCGTACTGCTTCTTCACCTTGCCCAGCCGCGCGGCCGCGTCCCCGTAGTACGCCTTCTTCCAGTTCTTCAGCGTGGGGTCGGTGTAGTTCTGGTAGGCCGCGCCGGAGGCGTACGGCGCCATCGCCTTGTGCGCCGACGTCAGCCAGGACTGCGCCGTGGCACCGGTGGCTCCCGCGCCCCAGGAGGCGAGGTACTGGGCCAGCATCCGCGAGCGCCGGTGGACGAACGCGGTGGCGGTCGGGGAGACCCGGTTGACCGCGCCGCCGAGTGCCGTGAAGGCGATGCTGCCGCCACCGCCGCGCACCGCGGCGATCTGCTTCAGCACGGTCTGGATGCCGGCCGCGGACAGCGAGCGGTCGAAGAAGTCGGAGCGGGCGGCGTACGTCTCCCGGCCGAGCCGGCCCTGCGGGGAGCGGCCCGGGGTGGAGCCCGGCAGATGGCACTGGGCGTCGGTGGCGAAGGAGGAGCAGCCGGCGTAGATCTCCATGGCCTCCTCGTAGCCGCGGCGGCGCAGGGAGACGGAGCGGGCGTTGGCACCGGCCAGGTGGGCCAGGCGGTCCACGGCGTTCTGCAGCTCGCGGTAGGTGCCGAGGGAGAAGCAGGAGACGGAGACGGTGGGGGTGCGGCCCGGCGAGCAGGCCAGGTGCAGGGAGGACCAGATCTCGTCGGGCTGGGACGGTCCCCACTCCTGCCAGGCCTTGAGTACCTTGGCGGCCTTGGACCACGGCCAGGTCAGGTAGGCGGTGACGGCCTGCGGCGCGGTGTGGGTCCTGAAGTGCAGTTCGGTGACGATGCCGAAGTTGCCGTTGCCCGCGCCGCGCAGCGCCCAGAACAGGTCGGCGTGGTGGCGGGTGTCGGCGGTGAGCTGGGTGCCGTCGGCGGTGATCAGGGTGGCCTGGGTGAGGCTGTCGCAGGTCAGGCCGTAGGCGCGGGAGGCGACGCCGTGGCCGCCGCCGAGCACCAGGCCGGAGACGCCGACGCTGGGGCAGGAGCCGGCGGGTATGGTCACGCCCTTCGCGGCGAGCGCGCGGTAGACGTCGATCAGCTTGGCGCCGGCGCCGACGACGGCCTGGCCGCCGCTGACCCGGATCCGGTTCAGCCGGGACACGTCGACGATCAGCCGCTGGTCGCCGGAGGAGTAGCCGGCGTAGGAGTGGCCGCCGTTGCGGATGGCGACCTTGACGCCGTGCGCCCGGGCGTACGCCAGGGTGGTCCGGATGTCGGCGGGGTGCGCCACGTAGGCGACCGCGGCCGGTTTCAGGCTGTCGAAGCGGGTGTTGTAGAGCTGGTGGGCGGTCTTCCAGGAGGCGTCGCCGGGCCGTACGAGGGTGCCGTCCAGGTCCCGGGCGAGGGCCGTCCAGTTCGCGGCGGCCCTGGCCGAGCCGGTGGTCCGCAGGGCGCCGAGGGAGACCGCGCCCGTCAGCGGTGCCGTGGGCGTGGCGGAGCCGTCGCCCGCTCCGCACGCGGTCAGCGCGGTTGTCGCCAGGGCGGCCGCGCCGCCCGAGATGAACGTACGCCGTTCCATGTCCGTCGCCCTTTCGTCGGCCCTCGTGGAACGAGACGGTGCCCCGCGCCCTGGGGTTCCGCCGAACGGGTGAGGAACGGCGTACGCGTGTGCGGGTGACCGTCTCGTCGGAACCTCCATGTGCTCTCCCCGTGAGCATTCCGTGACCTAACCAGGCCGACGGCAGGGGTTCACTCTGCGTTCATTTCTGGCCATCGGCGGCTTCACCTGTTCTGCCTAATTTCGGCCGTACCCGGTGCGGAGTGCGGCATGGATTGCGTTCGCGCGCACCGCACTCGCTTATCTCGCGCGCCGCCCGATCGCGGCGGCTCCTGGAAGGAACTCCCGAAAGTGAAGCTTCAGCGCAAGAACCGGCTGCGCGCCCTCTCTCTCGGTGCTGTCGCCGTCTCCAGCGCCCTGGCCCTGACGGCGTGCGGCTCCGACGACAACGGCAGCGGCAACGCCTCGGGGGGCACGTCCGCCGCCGCGAACACCGGCTCCATCAAGTGCGGCGACGCCAAGGGCCAGCTGCTCGCGGACGGCTCCTCCGCGCAGAAGAACGCGATCGACGCCTGGGTCAAGGCCTTCTCCCAGGCCTGCAAGGTGCAGATCAACTACAAGGGCGCCGGCTCCGGCGCCGGTGTCACCTCCTTCACCCAGGGCCAGATCGCGTTCGCCGGTTCCGACTCCGCGCTGAAGCCGGAGGAAGTCACCGCCTCCCAGAAGATCTGCAAGGGCGGCCAGGGCATCGACCTGCCGATGGTCGGCGGCCCGATCGCCCTCGGCTACAACGTCCCCGGCGTGGACAACCTGGTCCTGGACGCCCCGACGATCGCCAAGATCTTCGACAGCGAGATCAAGAGCTGGAACGACCCGCAGATCAAGAAGCTCAACCCCGACGCGAAGCTTCCCGACCTGAAGATTCAGGCCTTCCACCGCTCCGAGGACTCCGGCACCACGGACAACTTCACCAAGTACCTGCTCGCCACCACGCCCGAGAACTGGAAGTACTCCGGTGGCAAGGCCTGGCAGGCGCAGGGCGGCCAGGCGGCCTCCGGTTCGGCCGGCGTGGCCCAGGGCGTCAAGCAGAACTCCGGCGCGATCGGCTACTTCGAGCTGTCCTACGCCAAGGGCATCGACACCGTCGCCATCGCCACCGGCGCCAAGACCCCGGTGAAGCCGTCCACCGAGTCGGCCACCGCGGGCATCGCCGCGGCCAAGGTCGTCGGCACCGGCAAGGACCTGGCGCTCCAGCTCGACTACAAGACCAAGGCCGAGGGCGCCTACCCGATCACCCTGGTCACCTACGAGATCGTCTGCGACAAGGGCAACAAGGCCGACACCCTGCCCGCCACCAAGGCGTTCCTGCGCTACATCGCCGGCGAGGACGGCCAGAAGGTGCTGACGCAGAACGACTACGCCCCGATCCCCGACGAGATCATCGCCAAGGTCCGCACCACCATCGAGGGCCTGAGCTGACCTGATCCGTGAGTGTGCGGCCCGGCGCCCGCCCGGGCCGGGCCGCACCGTCCGGTGCACCGCCGCCACGAGCCGCGCCCCCGGCGGGGGCCGTGGCTTAGCAGACCGGAGAACCCGATGGACATATCGACGACAACCGACGTTCCTCCCCCCGCCTCCCAGCCCTCGCTCGCCGAACGCAAGCGCGCGGCCCGCGGCGCCACCCGGCCCGGCGACCGCATCTTCCTCGGCCTGTCGCGCGGCTCCGGCATCCTGCTGCTGGTGATCATGGCCGCGATCGCGGTCTTCCTCACCTACCGCGCCTCCCTCGCGATCAGCAAGGACCACGGGAACTTCCTGACCACCTTCGAGTGGAACACCAACCTCAACCCGCCGGTCTTCGGCATCGCGGTGCTGGTCTTCGGCACCATCGTCTCCTCGGTGATCGCCATGGTCATCGCGGTCCCGATCGCCGTCGCGATCGCGCTCTTCCTCACCCACTACGCCCCGCGCCGGCTGAGCGGCCCGATCGCCTATGTGATCGACCTGCTCGCCGCCGTGCCGTCCATCGTCTACGGCCTGTGGGGCGCCCTGATCCTGGTGCCGCACCTGCGCGGCCTGTACGGCTGGCTGGACACCTACCTCGGCTGGACCGGGATCCTCGCCTGGGAGGAGGGCGCTCCCCGGACCATGCTCGCCGTCGGCATCCTGCTGGCGATCATGATCCTGCCGATCATCACCAACGTCAGCCGCGAGGTGTTCCGGCAGGTCCCGCGGATGCACGAGGAGGCCGCCCTGGCCCTCGGCGCCACCCGCTGGGAGGTCGTCCGGATGTCCGTCCTGCCCTTCGGCCGCTCCGGTGTGATCTCCGCGTCCATGCTCGGCCTCGGCCGCGCCCTCGGCGAGACGATGGCCGTGGCCACCGTGCTCTCCCCGGACTACGACATCCACGCCAGCCTGCTGAACCCCGGCGGCGGCACCTTCGCCCAGAACATCGCCAGCAAGTTCGGCGAGGCCACCGAGCAGGGCCGGGACGCGCTGATCGCCTCCGGTCTGGTCCTCTTCGTTATCACGCTGCTGGTCAACGGCGCGGCCCGCGCGATCATCGCCCGCCGCAAGGAGTACTCGGGGGCCAACGCATGAGCACCGCAGCCGTCACCGACAAGCGTCCCGGGTCGCTGAGCGGCGCCCGCCTGCCCAAGTGGTCCCCGTGGGCCATCGCCGCCGGGTCCGTCGCCGTGGCGGTGGGCATCGGCCTCGGCGCGGGCCTGGACAGCGAGATCCAGTGGGGCCTGCTCGCCGCGATCCTGTTCATCCTCGGCACCTACGGCATCGCCGCCCGGGTGGAGGGCCGCCGGCAGGCCAAGGACCGGATCGCCACCTCGCTGGTCTGGGTCGCCTTCCTGCTCGCCGTCGTCCCGCTGGTCTCCCTGGTGTGGACGACCGTCTCTCGCGGCGTGAAGGTGCTCGACGTCCACTTCCTCACCCACTCCATGGGCATCGTCGCCGACACCGAGACCGGCGGCGGCATCTACCACGCCCTCATCGGCAGCCTGGAGCAGGTCGGCCTCGCCACCCTCATCGGCGCCCCGATCGGCGTGCTCACCGCCATCTACCTGGTGGAGTACGGGCGCGGCCGGCTCGCCCAGGCGGTGACCTTCTTCGTCGACGTCATGACGGGCATCCCGTCGATCGTCGCGGGCCTGTTCATCCTCAGCCTGATGCTCATCCTCGACCTGGAGCCGTTCGGCTTCGCCGGGTCGCTGGCCCTGGCCATCCTGATGATGCCGGTCGTCGTCCGCTCCACCGAGGAGATGCTCAAGCTCGTCCCGAACGAGCTGCGCGAGGCCTCCCTGGCGCTCGGCGTGCCCAAGTGGCGGACCATCCTGAAGGTGGTCCTGCCGACCTCCATCGGCGGCATCACCACCGGTGTCATGCTCGCCGTCGCCCGGATCGCGGGCGAGACCGCGCCGGTACTGCTGCTGGTGTTCGGCAACCCCTTCATCAACAACAACCCGTTCGAGGGCGCCCAGGCGTCGCTGCCGCTGTACATCTACCAGCAGTACGCGGCGGGCAACGACGCGGCGTACGACCGCGCCTGGGCGGCGTCCCTCACGCTGATCGCCTTCGTGATGATCCTCAACCTGGTGGCCCGCGGCATCGCCCGCTGGAAGGCCCCGCGCTGATTCCGTGCGGCCACCGCCGCCTGGCCGGCCGCCGACGCGGCCCCACAGCGACCGAGCTTGAATTCCTGGAAGTGAAGCAGACATGGCCAAGCGAATCGACGTAAGCGGGCTCACCGCCTACTACGGCTCCCACAAGGCGATCGAGGACATCTCGATGACGGTCGAGCCGCGCTCGGTGACGGCGTTCATCGGCCCCTCCGGCTGCGGCAAGTCGACGTTCCTGCGCACCCTGAACCGGATGCACGAGGTCACCCCCGGCGGGCGCGTCGAGGGAAAGGTGCTCCTGGACGCCGAGGACCTGTACGGCGCCGGGGTCGACCCGGTGTCCGTGCGCCGCGAGGTGGGCATGGTCTTCCAGCGCCCCAACCCGTTCCCCACGATGTCGATCTTCGACAACGTGGCGGCGGGCCTGCGGCTGAACGGCGATTACAAGAAGAGCGAGCTGAACGACATCGTCGAGAAGTCGCTCAAGGGCGCGAACCTCTGGAACGAGGTCAAGGACCGGCTGAACAAGCCCGGCTCCGGGCTCTCCGGCGGTCAGCAGCAGCGCCTGTGCATCGCGCGGGCCATCGCGGTCGAGCCGAAGGTGCTGCTCATGGACGAGCCGTGCTCGGCCCTGGACCCGATCTCCACGCTCGCCATCGAGGACCTGATCGGCGAGCTGAAGGAGCGGTTCACGATCGTCATCGTGACCCACAACATGCAGCAGGCGGCGCGGGTCTCGGACCGTACGGCGTTCTTCAACCTGGCCGCCGTGGGTCAGCCGGGCCGGCTGGTGGAGATCGACGACACCGAGCGGATCTTCTCCAACCCCTCGGTCCAGGCCACGGAGGACTACATCTCCGGCCGCTTCGGCTGACCGGCTCCCCGCCCCGGCCCGGTCCGGGGCGGGAGGGACCCCTCGCGGTGCTGCATGGCGGTGCCACCGCGAGGACGCAGAAGGGCCCGCCCCAGCTCCCGGGGGCGGGCCCGTCGCGTTACGCGGGGCGGGGTCCTACAGGGCCACCAGCTTCACGATGCCGAAGGCCAGGGCCGCGACCAGGGCCGCCGCCGGCATGGTGATGAACCAGCCCAGGACGATGTTCTTGGCCACGCCCCAGCGGACCGCGTTGACCCGCTTGGTCGCGCCCACGCCCATGATCGCCGAGGTGATGACATGGGTGGTGGAGATCGGTGCCTTGAAGATGAACGCGGTGGTGAACATGATCGACGCGCCGGTGGCCTCGGCCGCGAACCCCTGAGGCGGGTCCAGCTCGATGATCTTGCGGCCCAGGGTGCGCATGATCCGCCAGCCGCCGGCGTACGTGCCCAGGGACAGCATCACCGCGCAGACGATCTTCACCCAGACCGGGATCGGGTCGCCGAACGTCTCGTGGCCGGAAATGACCAGGGCCAGCACCACGACACCCATCGTCTTCTGGGCGTCCTGGAGACCGTGGCCGAGGGCCATGCCGGCGGCGGAGACGGTCTGGGCGATGCGGAAGCCGCGCTTGGCCTTGTGCGGGTTGGACCGCCGGAACAGCCACATGATCGCCGTCATGACCAGATAGCCGACGATCAGGCCGACGAACGGGGAGACGAACATCGGGATGACGACCTTCTCCAGCACCCCGCTCCAGAGCACGTCGGTGCCGCCCGCCAGCGCCGCTCCCACCATGCCGCCGAACAGGGCGTGCGAGGAGGACGACGGCAGGCCGAAGTACCAGGTGACCAGGTTCCAGACGATCGCGCCGACCAGGGCCGCGAAGAGGATGCCCATCCCCGTCGAGCCGCGGGGCGTCTCGATCAGGCCCTCGCTGACCGTCTTGGCGACGCCGGAGCCCAGGAAGGCGCCGGCCAGGTTCATCACGGCCGCCATGGCGAGCGCCGCCCGCGGGGTCAGCGCCCGCGTCGACACCGAGGTGGCGATGGCGTTCGCCGAGTCGTGGAAGCCGTTCGTGTACGTGAAGAAGAGCGCGACCGCGACGGTCGCGATCAGGGCGAAGGTGTCCATCGACGCCTCAGGACTCCTTGACGGCGATGGTCTCCACCGTGTTCGCCACGTGCTCGAACGCGTCCGCCGCCTCTTCGAGGACGTCCACGATCTGCTTGAGCTTCAGCACCTCGATGGCGTCGTACTTGCCGTTGAAGAGGTGGGCGAGCAGCTTGCGGTGGATCTGGTCGGCCTGGTTCTCCAGCCGGTTGACCTCGATCCAGTACTCGGTGAGGTTGTCCATGGTGCGGAGGTTCGGCATGGCCTCGGCCGTCAGCTCCGCCGCGCGGGCCAGGACCTCGATCTGCTGCTCGACGCCCTTGGGCAGTTCCTCGACGTTGTAGAGGACGACCAGGTCGACGGCTTCCTCCATGAAGTCCATGATGTCGTCCAGGGAACCGGCGAGGGCGTAGATGTCCTCCCGGTCGAACGGCGTGATGAACGAGGAGTTCAGCTGGTGGAAGATCGCATGCGTGGCGTCGTCACCTGCGTGTTCCGCGGCCCGCATACGCTCTGCGATCTCGGCCCGGGCGGAGGAGTCCGCCCCGAGCAGTTCCATCAGGAGTTTCGAGCCCGTGACGATGTTGTCCGCGGACGCGGCGAACATGTCGTAGAAGCTCGTCTCCCTGGGGGTCAGACGAAAGCGCACGTGGGGTCCTCGGGGTGCTTCGGTTTCGGTCAGGCTGATGCTAGGCGCATCATCCGGCCACGGCTAACGGGCCGCATCCCAGTGTCGCCCATCGACCGCGGTGATGAGCACAGGGGCGTACGAAGGCCCCCTTACCCCGCAAAGTTCGTTACCATATACCCAGTAGGGGTATGTGTCCCTTTTGTCCGCAGCTCGTCCCGAGACGGAGGCCCGCGATGACGACGACGACCGAGGCCGGCGCCACGCACGGCTACCACAAGCAGAAGGACGAGCACCTCAAGCGGCTGCGCCGCATCGAGGGGCAGATCCGCGGCCTGCAGCGGATGGTGGACGAGGACACCTACTGCATCGACATACTCACGCAGGTCTCCGCCTCCACCAAGGCCCTGCAGTCCTTCGCCCTCCAGCTGCTGGAGGAGCACCTGCGGCACTGCGTGGCGGACGCGGCCGTCAAGGGCGGCGACGAGATCGACGCGAAGGTGGACGAGGCGACGAAGGCGATCGGCCGCCTGCTGCGCACCTGAGCGGTCCGGCGGCGCGGGCCGCGCTCAGTCCGGATCCCGCTCCTCGGCGACGCGCAGCACGGCGTCGATGCTCTCCAGGCTGAGCCGGTCCTCGGCGGCCGAGGCCGCGATGATCAGCTCTCCGCAGAGTTCGATCTCGGCGAGGGCCACGTGGTCCTGAACCGCCGTGCCGCCGACCGGAGCCACCCGCCTCACCTCTTCCCTGCCGTCACCGCCTCCTAGGGTAGGCAGTGGTCTACACACCGCGCATGGCACGGACGGGCTACTTACTCAAGGACGTCTGGGACTAGTGACTGGCCGGAATCAGCCGCTCTCGCCGGTCTCGTCCCCGGAGACCCGGCCCGTATAGATGTCCGCCGGGGCCGGCAGCCGGATGTCCGCGGGCGCGCCGAAGCCGTACAGCAGCAGGGTGGAGGCGACCGCGACGGTGGCCTTGGCGTGCCCGTTGGAGAAGCTGAAGCGCTGCCGGAGCTTGCGGATGCGGCCCTCGTCGTCCAGGTAGGCGTCGAACGGCACCCGGGCCGTGGCGAACCCTTTCGCCGCCGCGGCCAGCGCCGCCCGGTTCTCGGCCGAGGCGTACCGGGCCGCGTGGCCCAGGTCGGCGGTGCCCCGGTAGTGGCGTACGGCCGTCCCCGCCACCTCGGTGTGGCCCACGAAGACCGCCTCGCGGGTCCCGCGCAGCAGCTCGGCCGCCACGTACGGGTCGGTGGCGCCGCCGGTGACCAGATTGCCGTCGGACAGCGTCGCGGTCTCCACCCGCACCCACTTGTCGGCGGGCACGCCCGCGCCCCGGTTCTTCATGTACAGCGCGCCCGGGGTGAGGAGTTCGGTGATGGGCCGGTGTCCGGCGGCGCCGGTGGGGTCCGCGGGGAGCATCACGGTGAGCCGGCCGAGGCGCCGACGGTAGTCGTAGACGCCCCGGCCCCGGATGGTGACGCGGGTGCCGCCGGTGGCCATCTCCATGGCGGTGCCGGCCTTGGAGCTGCCCGCGTCCCGCAGCGCCCGCGCGGCCCGGTGCAGCGCGCCGACGGGGTCGCCCGCGCCCTTGACGTCGTCGGCGGCGGCCCCGCCGCCCAAGTGGCCGCAGGCGCCCGCCGCGAGGCCGAGGAGGATGACCGTCGCGGCGACCGTCCCGCCCGCGCGTCTGTGCTGCCGCCGATCCATCGCCTGCCTACCCCCAGCCGGTGTGTCCGTCACGGGCCCCCCGTCGTCCGGATAACGACGGCTGGGGAGCACCGTCACGCGCCGCCGGGCGCGCTGGGTACGGTGGTCGGTGTGGCAGTCACCTCGGGGCAGCAGGACGGGCCGGAGCACCGCACCACGACGACCGAACAGGGCCGCTTCTGCGTGGCCCGCTGCACCTGCGGCTGGCGCGGCCCCGCCCGCCGCGCCCGCAGCCAGGCCCGTACGGACGCGGAGACGCACACGGCGGCCGGCTGACCGCCGGGGCCCCGGTGTCTTCCGGCGGCCGCCCCGGTGTCTTCTCGGGTGAGCGGCGGCCGGACAGGGCGGGAGCGACCTGGCCCCGCCGGTCCGCCCCGGCCGGGCGGCCGTGGGCCGCCGTCCGTCTCGGCCGCATCGTCCCACCGGGAGGGCTCGGGGTCAGGTGCGCCGTTCCCCGTGGCCGGACGGCAAGCCGAGTGCGTCCACCAGGTCCCGGTCGCGAGGCTGGGTCAGGCGGGCCCGGGCCGCGTCCGGGGTGAGCCACAGGATGCGGTCCACCTCGCTGTTCGGGGTGAAGTGGCCGGAAACCGCCTCGGCGGCCCAGTACCGCACCCGCTTGAACCTGCCGTCGGCCGCGTAGCAGACGGCGGGCAGCTCCCCGCCGGGCTCGGCGGTGTACCCGGTCTCCTCCGCGACCTCGCGCAGCGCCCCGGCGAGGGGGTCCTCACCCCGCTTCAGCTTGCCTTTGGGGTGCGACCAGTCGTCGTACTTGGGCCGGTGCACCAGACAGATCTCCAGGGCACCGGTGAGCGGCGAGCGGCGCCACAGGACGCAGCCGGCCGCCTGGACCACGGTGTCTCCCACGCCGTCTCCTTCCGGCTCAGGGCGCGTTGACGGTCTGCTTCTGCCAGGCCTGCTGGAACGCGAACCGGGCCGCCTCCACCTCGTGCCGCTGGTCGGCGTGGAGCACGCCGAGGGCGTAGGCGGTGGCCGGGGTGATCCGGGGCGTACGGGCCGCCTGGGCCGCCGCCGCTGCCGCCTCCGCGGCGTCCCGGTGCCGGTTCAGCGCCTGCCCGGCCGTCAGCAGCCGTACGTCCAGCGGGGCGTTGCCGCCGTGCAGCACCTCGCGGGCGTACCGGTACAGCCGAAGCAGCAGCCGGACCTGGTGCCAGGGGCCGTCCTGGGGGTGCGGGGACGGCTCCGGGGACAGTCCGTGGACCAGCGCCTCCGCGTTGTACGGGTGGCCCGCGGTGACCAGGGGCAGCGCGGTGACGGCGTCCGTGAGACGTTCCTCGGCGGCGGCGGCCAGCGGGCCCAGCCCGGTGCCGGCCGCGGCCGGGGTGAGGGGGACCTCGCTGGCCAGCACGGCGACCTTGTCGGCCACCGCGTGGAAGCGGGAGGAGCCGAGGGCCTGGAGCGCCGTGGAGTGGGCCCGGGTCCGGGCCAGGGTGAGCTGGCGTTCCAGCAGGGCACCGGCCTTGGCCGCGCCGACGGTGAGCGTGCCGCGCTCCGGCGGTGCCGTGGCGTACGCCGGCCCGCCGGCCGCCTTCCCGGGCAGACCACGGCCGCCGGCCGTCATCGCGTCGACCGTCGGCACGGGCAGCGCCGTCACCCCGGACAGGCGGTGCAGCGCCAGCAGCAGCCGCTCCAGACGGGCCTGGCAGGCGTGCTCCAGGCCCAGCGTGCCGGACAGCCAGGCCAGTTCGGGGCGGATCTCCTCGGACCAGTCGGGGTCGAGGAGCGGGCGGAAGGTGTGCAGGCTGCCGCTGATGCGGCGGGCCGAGCGGCGCAGGGCGCGCGCCGCGTCGACGGACTCCTCCGGGCCACCGCCCGCCACGCCCGTACCCGCGCGCGGGAGAGCGCTCCCGTTGCCGCCGGTCTCCCGGTGCAGGCGCAGGGCGCGGAGGAACTCCGTGGCCTGGGCGCGCAGGTAGTCCGCGAGGACGTCACCCGCCGCCGCCTCGGCCGTGGAGTCGGTCTGGTCAAGGTGTTGCTGTGCCACGCCGGCGCCTCCGGGCGTCTATGAGCATCTCCTGGACGTTGCGCAGGGGCCCGCCGTCCCCGTCGGTCGCGTGCCGCGTCCACTCGCCGTCCGGGCCGAGGTGCCAGGAGGCGGTGGAGTCGGACATGCCGGTGTCCAGCAGCCGGTTGAGGGCTGCGCGGTGGCCGGGGTCGACGACCCGGACCAGGGCCTCTATCCGGCGGTCGAGATTGCGGTGCATCATGTCGGCGCTGCCGATCCACACCTCCGGCTCGCCTCCGTTGCCGAAGGCGAACACCCGGGAGTGTTCCAGGAAGCGGCCGAGGATCGAGCGGACCCGGACGTTCTCCGACAGGCCGGTGACGCCGGGGCGGATCGCGCAGATGCCGCGCACCCACACGTCCACCGGCACGCCCGCCTGGGAGGCGCGGTAGAGGGCGTCGATGACCGCCTCGTCCACCATCGAGTTGACCTTGATCCGGATGAAGGCCGGCCGGCCCGCGCGGTGGTGCTGGATCTCCTTGTGGATACGGGAGACCAGACCGTCACGCAGTGACTTGGGCGCCACCAGCAGCCGGCGGTAGGTCTCCCGGCGGGAGTAGCCGGACAGCCGGTTGAACAGGTCCGAGAGGTCCGCGCCGACCTGTGGGTCCGCGGTGAGCAGGCCGAGGTCCTCGTAGAGGCGGGCCGTCTTCGGGTGGTAGTTGCCGGTGCCGACATGGCTGTAGCGGCGCAGGGTCTCGCCCTCCTGGCGGACCACCAGGGACAGCTTGCAGTGGGTCTTCAGCCCGACCAGGCCGTAGACGACGTGGCAGCCGGCCTCCTCCAGCTTGCGCGCCCACTTGATGTTGGCGTGCTCGTCGAAGCGGGCCTTGATCTCGACCAGGACGAGGACCTGCTTGCCGGACTCGGCGGCGTCGATGAGGGCGTCCACTATGGGGGAGTCGCCGGAGGTCCGGTACAGGGTCTGCTTGATGGCGAGGACGTCCGGGTCGGCGGCGGCCTGCTCCAGGAAGGCCTGCACGGAGGTGGAGAAGCTGTCGTAGGGGTGGTGCAGGAGCACGTCCCGGGCGCGCAGCGCGGCGAATATGTCGGGCGGGGACGCCGACTCGACCTCGGCGAGGTCGCGGTGGGTGCCGGCGATGAACTTCGGGTACTTCAGCTCCGGCCGGTCCAGCGAGTGGATCCGGAACAGGCCGGTGAGGTCCAGGGGGCCCGGCAGCGGGTACACCTCGGCCTCGGAGATCTTCAGCTCGCGCACCAGCAGGTCCAGCACCTCGCGGTCGATGGACTCCTCGACCTCCAGGCGCACCGGCGGGCCGAAGCGGCGCCGCATGAGTTCCTTCTCCAGGGCCTGGAGCAGGTTCTCGGCGTCGTCCTCCTCGACCTCCAGGTCCTCGTTGCGGGTGATCCGGAAGGCGTGGTGCTCCAGGATCTCCATGCCCGGGAACAGCTCTTCCAGGTGGGTGGGGGCGGCGATGACGTCCTCGATGGGGACGTACCGGCCCGGGGAGGCCTCCAGGAAGCGGGACAGCAGCGGGGGCACCTTCACCCGGGCGAAGTGCCTGTGGCCGCTGACCGGGTTGCGTACGACGACGGCCAGGTTCAGCGAGAGGCCGGAGATGTACGGGAAGGGGTGCGCGGGGTCGACGGCCAGCGGGGTGAGGACGGGGAAGATCTGGTTCCGGAACAGCGTGAAGAGGCGGGCCTGCTCCTTCTCGGTCAGCTCCTGCCAGCGGACCAGGTGGATGCCCTCCCCGGCGAGCGCCGGGGCGACGTCCTCGTGGTAGCAGGCGGCGTGCCGGGCCATCAGCTCGCGGGAGCGGGCCCAGATCATCTCCAGCACCTCGCGCGGCTGGAGGCCGGAGGCGGAGCGGGTGGCGACGCCGGTGGCGATGCGGCGCTTGAGACCGGCCACCCGGACCATGAAGAACTCGTCCAGGTTGCTGGCGAAGATGGCGAGGAAGTTCGCCCGCTCCAGCAGGGGGGTGTCCGGGTCCTCGGCCAGTTCCAGGACCCGCTCGTTGAAGGCGAGCCAGCTGCGCTCACGGTCGAGAAAACGTCCCTGGGGCAGGGGCGCGCCGTCGGCCTGGGCCTCCTCGTACGCGTCGAGGTCCGCGTCGAGGTCGGGCGCCAGACCGGAGACGGCGGGGGCCACGGCGCGCTGCCGGTGCGCGGCGATGGAGCCCACGGGGGGCTGCGGCGTGTGCGGGGCCTCGGCCTGGGTCTCGTGCTGCCTCATGGACCCATTCTTCCCCGTCGCGGGTGACACGGGCGCGTCGGAACGCGCGGGCGGGAGCCGCACGGTTCCGCTCTCCGTGGCGGACCCCTCCGGGGGCGGCGAAGGCTCTGGCACGACGGGTGTCATTGGCCGAGCGTCGCAAGCCAGGCTGAATCAATGGTTACGGCGACATGACGTGTGGGATAGCGGGGGGAGGCCCGAAGGAGACCCGGACGGGGCCGGACGGCCGCGTCCGGGGGCCGGGCCGGACCCGTCGCTCCTCGGTCCGGCCCCGGCTCGTTGCCCCGCCGTATCCGGTCCCGGCCCGTTGCCCCCTGCATCCGGTCCCGGCCCGCGCCCCTCAGTATCGGTTCCGGCCCCTCGGGCCGCCGTGACCCGGCAGGCGTGGCCCGGGGCCTGTCTGCTCTGCTGGGTGGTCCGTGTCTGCTGGGTGGTCCGCGCGGGGTGCGAGGGGATTCCCGGAAACCGACCGTGACCGGTGTGAACCATTCGGCCGGTCCCGTCCGATGAGGAGATGTGAGCGAGACGAGAAGCGACGCGGAGCTGCTGCGGGCCATCGCGGCGGACCGCGACCGGCACGCCTTCGAGGAGCTGTTCCGGCGGTACGCGCCCTGGCTGACCGCACGGCTGCGCGGGCGCTGCGCGGACGCCGGGGTCGTGGACGACATCGTCCAGGAGACCTTCCTCGCGATCTGGCGGGGCAAGGCCCGCTACCGCGAGGAGGGCGACGTGGCCGGCTGGCTGTGGCGCATCGGCTCCCGCCGGCTCGTGGACGCCCAGCGCGGCGACGGGGCCCGCGGCCGGCTGCGGCAGGCGCTGGCCCGGCTGCGCCACCGGGACGAGGTGTCCGCCGAGGACCGGGTGCTGGCGGGCGTGGAGCACGGGGACCTGGCCGGCGCGCTCGTCCGGCTCTCCCCGGAGCTGCGCGCGGTGCTCCAGGCGACGGTCATCGACGGGCTGACCACCCGGGAGGCGGCCGTCCTGCTCGGGATTCCGCCCGGCACGGTCAAGACACGGGCGATGCGGGCCCGGAAGCAACTGCGGGAGGCACTGGCATGACGGAACGAGGACCGGCGGGGGTGTCGGCATGAGCTGGCACGTCACCGAGGAAGACCTGCGGGCCTACGCCCGCGGGGAGCTTCAGCCGCCGCTGCTGTGGTCCGCCGACACGCACCTGGCCGGCTGTGCCGAGTGCCGGGCGGTGCTGGCCTCGGCCTGGGACGCCGGGACGCTGGACGCGGCCTGGACGCGGCTGGACGCCGAGCTGGACGCGCCCCGGCCCCGCCCGTTCGAGCGGCTGCTGCTGCGGCTCGGAGTGGCCGACCACACCGCGCGGCTGCTGGCCGCGACCCCGGTGCTGCGCCGCTCGTGGCTGACGGCCGTGGCACTGGTGCTGGTGATGTCCGTGCTGACCGCCCGGGCCGGCCACTCGACCACCCTGTTCCTGGCGCTCACCCCCCTGCTGCCGCTCGCCGGGGTCGCCCTGTCGTACGGGCCGGTGGTCGACCCGACGTACGAGATGACGGTCGTCTCCCCGCTGCACGGCTTCCGCCTGCTGATGATCCGCACGGTCGCCGTGCTGTCCGCCGCCCTCGCCCTGACCGGTCTGGCGGGCCTGGCCCTGCCCGGGTTCGGGCTGAGCGCGTTCGCCTGGTTGCTGCCCGCGCTGGCGCTCACCGCGACCGGGCTCGCGCTGACCCCCCGGCTGGGGCCGGTCACCGGGCCCGCCCTGGCCGGCGGCGGCTGGGTCGTGCTGCTGCTCCTCGCCCAGGCGTTCCGCAACGGCGGCGACCGCGTGCTCGCCCCGTTCACCGCCGCCGGGCAGGGCGTGGCCGCCGGGGTCGCCGCCCTCGCCGCCGGCCTGCTCTTCCTCGCCCGGGACCGCTTCGACCAGTCCACCGGGGGCGTCCGGTGAGACCCGTGTCCGGTGAGCCCCGTGTCCCACGGAGGCGCCCGACGAGCCCCCTGCCCCCGCCCTCCCACAGGAGCCCCGCATGACCACCACCGTCTCCGCCGCCGGACTCACCCTCCGCTACGGCGGCACCCGCGCCCTGGACGACGTATCGCTGCGGCTCGGCCGGGGTGTGACCGGGCTCCTGGGGCCGAACGGTGCCGGGAAGACCACGCTGCTGCGGGTGCTGGCCACCGCCGTACCGGCCGACCGGGGCGCCTTCACGGTGCTCGGGCACGACCCGGCGACCGCGCGGGGCCGTCAGGAACTGCGCCGGCACCTGGGCTATCTCCCGCAGACCCCCGGCTTCCACCCCGACTTCACGCCCTTCGAGTTCGTGGACTACGTCGCGATCCTGAAGGAGCTGACCGACCGCGCCGCCCGGCACCGGGAGGTGCGCCGCGTCCTGGCCGAGGCCGACCTGGAGGACGTGCGCGGCAAGCGCATCAAGAAGCTGTCCGGCGGCATGCGGCAGCGCGTCGCACTGGCCGCCGCCCTCGTCGGCGACCCGGGCTTCCTGGTGCTGGACGAGCCGACCGTCGGCCTCGACCCGGAACAGCGGATGCGCTTCCGGGAGGTGATCGCCCGCGCCGGAGAGGACCGCACGGTGCTGCTGTCCACCCACCAGACCGAGGACGTGGCGATGCTCTGCAACCGCGTCCTGGTGATGGCGGGCGGCCGGATCCGGTTCGCCGGCACCCCCGCCGAACTGACCGCGCGGGCCGCCGGCCGGGTGTGGAGCAGCGGCGGACGCGATCCCGGGGCGAAGGCGGGCTGGCGCACCGGTACGGGCACCTTCCGCAACGTGGGCGATCCGCCGCCCGGCGCCGAACTGCTCGAACCCACCCTGGAAGACGGCTACCTGCTCACCCTCGACGGCGAGCCGGCGGAGGTGACGGCATGACCACGTCCGTACGGGAGAAGGAAGCGCAGGCCGCCCCGGCCGCGCCCGGCACCCCCTCGGCGGCCGTGCTCGCGCTCGCCCTCTTCGAGGCGCGCCGGCTGCTGCGGCGCCTGCCCGTCCTGCTCGCCCTCGCCGGTTACACGGCCTGGCTGGTGTGGCACAACCTCCAGCCCTGGGACGAGTTCCCGGCGCTCCAGGACGCCGACCGCGCCACCCAGGGCGGTCCGCTGTTCGTCGGTCTCGCCGCGCTGCTGTGCGCGAACCAGGCCGTGCTGCGCTCGCGCCGCCGGGACACCGAGCGCCATTTCGCGGTGCTGGCGCTGTCCCCGGGGCAGCGCACGGTGGCGCACGCGCTGTCCGTCGTACCGCTCGCGCTGCTGGTCGCCGTGGGGGTGACCGCCCAGTTCACCTGGGAGGCGGTCAAGCCCGGTGCGGTCGGGCACGGTTCGGTGTTCGAACTGCTGGTCGGACCGCTGACGGTGCTGCTGTTCGGGGCGCTCGGTGTGCTGCTGGCCCGGCTGGTGCCGTCGACCGTCGCGGCGCCGCTGCTGGTCGTGGTGTTCTTCCTGATGTTCGTCGGGGCCGCGTTCCCGTTCGGCGGCGAGACCGGCACCGCCTGGCTGGCCCCGGTGGTGGGCACGGCCAACAAGTACCCCTTCCCGTCCGGTCTGCTGGGCCGCCCCGCCGCCTGGCACGCCCTCTACCTCGCCGGGCTCGCCGTGACGGCCGCGCTGCTCGCCGTCCTGCTCTCCGGCTCCCGCGGCCGGAGAGTCCAGGCGGCCGTCGCCGCCGCGCTGGCCGTGACCGTGCTGGGCGGCGCCGCCCAGACCCGCGATGTCCCGGAGACGACGGCGGCGGCCCGGCAGCGGGCCTCGCTCACCCCGGAGAAGGAGCAGACGTGCGTGCGGCGGGGCACCTCGGAGTACTGCGCGTTCCCCGAGTGGGCGCCGCGGACCGCCGAATGGGAGCGGGTCGTGCGCGGGGTGCAGTCGCTGGCGGGCGGCCCCGCGCAGGGGCAGCGACTGCTGGTCCGGCAGCGGCTGGAGGCCCGCTACGGCCTCGACACCGACTCGGCGCTGCCTCCGTCCGCCACTCCCCACCAGGTCACCGTGGGCACCGCCTGGGGCGGCAACCGGGTCCCGGAGTTCTCCACGGCCGTGGCCGCCGTGCTGGTCGCGGGCGACGAGAAGTCGGCGGCCAGGCTGTGCGACGGCCGGATGGTGACCGTCATGTGGCTGTCCCTCGCCTGGCAGGACGACCCCGAGTCGCAGCTCAGGCACGTCCGGCTCGACGACAGCCTCAGCGGTGAGGCGGTCGTCCTCTCCCCGACCGACCCGCTCACCATGACGGCCGGACAGACCGAGGTCGTCCGCGCCCTGCTGGACCGGCCGCTGCCCTCGGTCGTCGGCCGGGTCAAGGCGCACTGGGCGGAGCTGACCTCGCCGAAGCTGACCACCGCCCGCGCGGCCGAAGTGCTGGGCGTGCCCGTCAAGGTGGGGCCGGACCGGTGCGGGGAGTGATCCCGGCGCTGGCCGTCCCGGTCTGGCGGGCGCTGCCGTGGCGGACGCTGGGCGCGGCCGGCGCGGTCGGCCTGCTGATCCCGGGGCTGCCCCGGCTGTCCGGCGCCGAGCCGGCCGAGTGGGTCACGCTGTTACTGCTGCGCGCCGCCGCTCTCGTCCTCGCGCTGGGCCTGGCCTTCCTGCTGGACGATCCCGCCCGGCACGGCACCACCCCGGTGCCGACCGGGCGGGCGGTGCGGACCGCGCTGCGGGTGGCGCTGGTGGCGCCGTTCGCCGCCGCGTGGTGGACGGCCGTACTGCTGCTGGCGCCCGGCGCGCACCGCCCGCCGGCCGGGGACGTCACCCTGGAGGCCGGGGCGGTCTGCGCGCTGGCTCTGGCCCTGGCCGCGCTCGCCGCGCGCCACTCGGACGACCCGCACCCGGGCCGGCCGGCGGCCACGGCGCTGCTGGCCGCCGCCCTGCTCGCCCCGCTGCTGCTGCCGGACGACTGGCCCCTGTTCGTGCCCGCCCAGGACCCCCGCTGGGACACGGCCCACGACCACTGGGCCTGGCTGCTGGCGGCGGCGGGCGCGATATGGCTGCTGACCCTCCGCGAGCCCCTGCGACGCCCCTTCCGGCGCAGGGCACCCAGGCCCCGGCGCTCGGGCTGAAGCCGTGCTCAGGTCTCCGTGCGGTACATCAGGTCCGTCTCGTGGACGGTGAAGCCCAGCCGCTCGTACACCGTCACCGCGGCCTTGTTGTCGGCGTCGACGTAGAGCATCGCGGTCGGCAGCTGCTGGGCGGCCAGGTGACGCAGCCCGATCGTGGTGAGGGCCTTGCCGAGGCCGCCGCCCTGCTCGCCGGGGCGCACCCCGAGGACGTAGACCTCGCCGAGGCCCTCCTCGGCGTGCGTCTTGGTCCAGTGGAAGCCGATCAGCTCCCCGCGCCGCTCGGCGAGGAAGAACCCGGCGGGGTCGAACCACGGCTCGGCCTTGCGGTCGTCCAGGTCCCGCTGGGTCAGGGAGCCCTGCTCCGGGTGGTGGGCGAAGGCGGCGGCGTTCACCGCGAGCCAGGCCGCGTCGTCCTTGCCGGGCACGAAGGGGCGCACGCTCACGCCCTCCGGCAGTACCGGCTCGGGCAGCTCCAGATCGGTCAACGACCGCCGCATCTGGCGCAGTTCCCGGAACAGGGTCAGACCCAGCACCTGGGCCAGGTGCCGGGCGGCGGGGTGCCCGCCGTGCGCCCACACCCGCAGCCGCTTGCCGGAGGCGGCGAGCAGGGCCGAGCCGAGCGCCCGCCCGTGCCCGTGCCCGCGCTGCCCGGGGTGGACGACGAGTTCGGCGGCCGGCGGCTCCACCGGGTCGGTGTCCTCCAGCTGGGCGTAGCCGACGAGTTCGCCGCCGACCGTCAGCAGCAGGTGTGAGACGCCTTCGCGGGAGCCGCCGCGCAGGTGCAGCCGGCCCTGCTCGGACACCGGCTGCTGCCCGTCGGCCCGGGCGGCCTCGCCGAGCAGGCGCAGCACGGCCTCGCCCTGGTCCGGGGTGAGCGCGGAGTAGGTCTCGATGGAGCGGGCGGGAAAGCCCCGTACGGTGTCGTCGCTGCTCATGCGTACGAGGGTACGGGGCGCCCGGGGCGAAGTCCCGGCACACCGGCGGCGGAGGCACCGGTTCGGACATCCCTGAAGGGAGACCAGGATGTGATCTGAACCCTCTGTCGCGCTACGCGCGTTGACTTTAGGCTGCGCCGAGCACCACAGCCGACCCACAGGGGGGTTTTCATGCCATCCGCACCCCGGCGCACCAGACGCCGTACCTACGCCTTCCTCGCGTCCGCGGCCGGTCTCGCCACGGCGGCGGCGCTGGCCACCGCGCTGCCGGCGGACGCGCGCGAGAACCACCACCCCCACCGCCCGGGCCGCTACCAGGACGTCCAGCTGCTGTCCTTCAACGACCTGCACGGCAACCTGGAGCCCCCGTCCGGCTCCTCGGGCCGCGTCACCGAACTCCAGCCGGACGGTACGACGAAGACGGTCGACGCGGGCGGCGTCGAGTACCTCGCGACGCACCTCCGCAACGCCCGCGAGGGCCACCCGTACTCGGTGACGGCGGCCGGCGGCGACCTGGTCGGCGCCTCCCCGCTGCTGTCCGGCCTGTTCCACGACGAGCCCACCATCGAGGCGCTGAACAAGCTGGACCTGGACGTCACCTCGGTCGGCAACCACGAGTTCGACGAGGGCGCGCGGGAACTGGCCCGCCTCCAGAACGGCGGCTGCCACCCGAAGGACGGCTGCTACACGGACAAGGAGTTCGAGGGCGCCGGCTTCCCGTACCTGGCCGCGAACGTCCAGGACGACACGACCGGCAAGCCGATCCTGAAGCCCTACTGGGTCTGGCAGAAGAACGGCGTCAAGATCGGCTTCATCGGCGTCACGTTGGAGGGCACCCCGGGCATCGTCTCCGCCGAGGGCGTCAAGGGCCTGACCTTCAAGGACGAGACCGAGACCATCAACAAGTACGCGAAGGCGCTCCAGCGCCAGGGCGTGCAGTCCATCGTGGCCCTGATCCACGAGGGCGGTTACCCGGCCTCCGGCTCCTACAACTACGACTGCGACTCCCCGGGCGCGGGCGACGGCATCTCCGGCCCGATCGTGGACATCGCCAAGAGCGTGACCCCGGCGGTGGACGCGCTGGTCACCGGCCACACCCACCAGGCGTACGTCTGCACGGTCCCCGACCCCTCGGGCCGCCCCCGCATGGTCACCTCGGCGTCCTCCTTCGGCCGCCTGTACACCGACACCACACTCACCTACGACCGCCGGACGGGCGACATCGTGCGGACGGCGGTGAACTCCGCCAACCACGTGGTCACCCGGGACGTGCCCAAGGCGGCGGACATCACCGACCTGATCGGCAAATGGAACACCCTGGCCGCGCCCATCGGCAACCGCCCCGTCGGCTACATCTCCGGCGACATCGGCAACACCGGCACGGAGTCCCCGATGGGCGACCTGGTCGCCGACGCGCAGCTCGCCTACGGCCGTGAGCTGGACCCGAGGACCAGCCTGGCGCTGATGAACCCCGGCGGCGTCCGGGCGGGCCTGACCTACGCGGCGAAGGGCGCCGAGGGCGACGGCGTCGTCACCTTCGCCGAGGCCTTCACGGTCCAGCCGTTCGCCAACACGGTCAACCTCGTGGACCTCACCGGCGCCCAGCTCATCCAGGCGCTCAAGGAGCAGGTCAGCGGCCCCAACGAGGCGGCCCCGCGCATCCTCCAGCCCTCGGCCGGCCTCACCTACACCCTGGACCTCACCAAGTCCGGCGCGGACCGCGTGCTCACCGACTCCATCCGCCTGAACGGAACGCCCGTCGACCCGACGGCCACCTACCGCGTCGCCCTGAACGCCTTCCTCGCGGGCGGCGGCGACGGCTTCCCGTCTCTGGGCCAGGGCAGGAACACGGTGGTCGGCACGGACGACCTGGCGGCCCTGGAGAAGTACCTGACGGCGAACTCCACGCCGACCTCCCCGCTCGCGCCTCCGGCGGCGAACCGCGTCACGATCATCAAGTAGGCCTTGTGGACTGCTCCTCTGGCCTTGTCCACAGCTGTGGACAAGGCCAGAGGTTCGCGTCCGCGTGGTCGTGGGTCACGGGGGTGTCAGCGCTCGTACGCGGGGATGCGGGCGCCCCTGCTGTGGGCGATGCGGAGGACCTCCTCCAGGGACTCGCCGGCCCGCGTCAGCGCGAAGCGCACGGCGCGTTCGCCCGCCGCCCGGTCCGCGAGCACGGCCCTCGCCCCGGCCAGCACCTGCTCCCCCGACCGCAGCTGCGCCGCCTCCACGTCGTCCGCGAGGCGGGACAGGCGGCTGTCGTCGTGGTCGGCACTCAGATAGCAGGGCTTGCCCTCGGGGCTCGTCCAGGGCAGCAGGCGCAACTCGGCCATGCGAAGTCTCCGTTGTGGCTCGTGATGATTACGGTTCGTGCCCCGATCGTCACGTACGGCGAGAACGCTGCGGAAGAGCTGCTGTGTTGTCCGTGAGCGGGGACAACAGGGAGGGGTTACGTGGGCGAGAGCGTTGACCCGGGGCCGGTGTCCGGACGGGCCATCCTCGGACAGACCCTGAAGGTACTGCGCGACAAGGCCGGCAAGTCCCTGGGCCAACTGGCCGAGGACACCGGCTACGACAAGAGCTACCTGAGCCGTCTGGAGTCCGGCGAGCGCCTGTCCAAGGTCACGGTGATGGAGGACCTGGACAGCTACTACGGCACGGGCTCCTTGCTGGTCGGCCACTGGAAGGCCGCGCGCCTGGACGCCTTCAAGGACCAGTACAAGGAGTTCATGAAGCTGGAGGCTACGGCGCGGATCATGTGGAAGTTCTCGCCGGGAGTGCCTGGGCTTCTTCAGACTGAGGACTTCGCCAGGGAGGTGCTGTCCGGTCCCCAGACGATGCTGGAGGGGGACGACTGGATCGAGGAGCAGGTCGCGGCACGCGTCGGACGGCAGTACCTGTTGTGGCAGAAGCCAGAGCCCAGCGTCCGCATCATCATGGATGAGTACGCGTTCCGGCGCCCTGCGGCCGTTCAGAAGACCTGGAAAGAGCAGCTGATCCGCATAGAGTCCGTCGCGATGCTGCCGAACGTGACGCTTCAGGTGCTGCCCTTCGCCGCCGGGCTCCATCACCACATGCACGCGTCGCTGACCTTGTTGTGGCAGAAGGACGCCAGTGGTGTTGCCTACGTAGAAGGCAGCACACGGGGCGAGTTGACCGAGGAACCAGACGGTGTTCTGCGACACAGACTGTCCTACGATCGCCTCCGAGACATGGCGTTGTCCCCGTCGGACTCGCTCGCCTTCATCAGGGACGTACTGGAGGAGCACGGATCATGAACCGCACCCTCGACCTCAGCACCGCGACCTGGCGCAAGTCGAGCTATAGCGACGGCGGGGACAACAACTGCGTTGAGGTGGCCGACGGTTACCTGGAGGGCGTCCCGGTCCGCGACAGCAAGGTCCCCGCAGGCACCACCCTGATCTTCGGCACCGCGTCCTGGTCGGCGTTCGTAGCGGGCGTGAAGGAGTCCCTGTGACCCCCGACCTGTCCACCGCCTCCTGGCGGAAGTCGAGTTACAGCGACGGCGGGGCCAACAACTGCGTAGAAGTCGCAGACGGCTACCCCCACCTGGTCCCCGTCCGCGACAGCAAAACCCCCGCCTCCCCGCCCTTGGTCCTCTCGGCCGCTTCCTGGGCCGGGTTCGTGGACGGGATCAAGCGCGGGAGGGGCGAGCACACGTTCGGGTGATGTGGGGCGGAAGCCCTGCGTGTCGGGTCGGGCATGCCCGCATGGTTGGTCTCCCGGTCGAATGGACGGCCGGGCACGAACTACCGATGCGGAAGGTACCCAGGCGGTTATGGTCGTAGACACGACGCGTCGAAGGAGGACATCGATCATGGCCACCCATGCCAGCGACCTCGATCCGATCATCCCTCCCATGCCCGAGCGGAACCCCAAGGCGCTGCGCCAGGCCATCGCCCAGCACACGCCCGACCTCCTTCCCGACTTCGAGGAGCACTGGAAGTGGGCGATCGCTGACGCGTATGACCCGACTCCTGCGGAAGCGTTCATGGTTCGCTGGTGGAGTGCGTACGCCATCGCCCGTGACCCCAAGCTGGACGCGCACGTACGGGAACTTGAGCACCGGGCAGCCTACGAGTGCACCGATATCAACGAGGCCAAGGCTCTTCTCGAAGAGGCATCGAAGATCTACTACCGGGTGCGAGAGCTGGAGCCCGGGGAGTGACCGAAGGTTTCATGGGGCCGCCCTGGCAGATGGACTGGCGGCTCAGTGCTCTTGCCGAGCTCGAAGCGCTGCCTGCGGACGTGCGGGACATCGTCTACGTCGTCCGTAGTGAACTGATCACTGCCAAGGATCCCTATTTCCGTGGGATCGACACCGATAAGTGCCTTCCCGACGGCATGAAGGTACTGCCGGACCGGTCCTCCGATCCGAAGGGGCGCCACATCTGCTTCTTCGACGATGGGAACGGCTGGCTCAGGTACGTCTTCGTACGGCGGATGGAAGAGCCCCAGATCGTGGTGGAGGAACTCTTCTGGATGGGTGCCGAACCGGACGAGGCGCCGCCAACGGAGGAGTAGGAAACCGGCCGCCGCTCCGCAGGACGAGGCGGCGGCCGGAGTGCCCCAAGCTCAGGAAGCCGAAGGAGTCCAGTCGCCCAACCAGTCACCGATCTCCTGGCCGGAGGCCTGCGCGTCGGTCAGGTGGGGGCGGTCCGGGCTCGCCGCACCCGCGCCCGCGCCCGTGTTCTTGTACTCGGCGAAGCGGTCGTCCTTCCAGGAGAAGCCGCTCATGTCGGTCCAGGGGGTTGTCTTGATCGCGGCGCTCAGGGTCGTGTTGCGGACCGTGGTCTGCGGGTCCAGCGTGGCGTCGCCGCCGGCGTGCCAGGGTCGGCCCAGGTAGAAGGTGCGGTCGGAGACGTCACCGTTGATCGTGGAGTTGGCGATCAGGATGCCCTTGCGGTTCGCCGCCGTGGACGGGGCCGTGACGTAACCCGCCGACGTGCCGTTCCACCGCTTCTTCAGGGTGATGACCGACTTGTCGATCACCGCCGTGGCCCGGCCGAAGATGAAGTCGACGTTCCCGATCACGTACGAGTTGGTCATGTAGACCCGGCCGAGGCGGTCCTTCGACGCCGTGTCCAGGAGCAGGGTGTCCTGGTCGCCGGACACGATCACCCCGTCCAGGAAGACCTTGTCGGACGCCGTGCGCAGGGCCACCGCCTGCTGGGCGATGTCCTGGTGGGCGGCCTCGTCGAAGTCGTTCGTGATGCTGAGGTTGCGCGCCTGGAAGTCGTCGGCCTCCACGGCCACGGTGGCGCTGCCCCCGGTGCCGTACGTGCCCGAGCCGTCGGGCTTGGGCGTGCCGGACGCGTTGTTGTAGACGATCACCGTGTCCTTGCGGCCGGCGCCCGTGCCCTGGAGGGTGACGTGCGGTTTGTTCGACGGGATCTTGACCGTCTCCCGGTACGTGCCGGGCTTGACCGCGATGACCACCCGGGACGGGTTGTTCGCCGGGACCGCGTTCACGGCCGCCTGGACGGACGTGTACTGGCCCGAGCCGTCCTTGGCGACCGTGAGCGTGGTCGCGGCCGCCGCCTTGGCGGACGTAGTGGTCGTGCCCAGGGAACTCCTCGGGCCCGCGCCCGACTTCACCACCGACGGGACGTCCGCCGCCTTGTCCGGCGTGTACGCGTAGTAGCTCCTCGGGTCCCACGACCCGCCCGCGCCGCCGCTCTCGTTGCGGCCGCTGGTGCCCGAGAAGAGGTTGCCGCGCTGGACGAGGGTGGCCGTCGCGTCCCTGATCACCGGGTTGGCCAGGCCCTGGAAGTACGAGTTCTCCAGCAGCATGTTCGTCCTGCCGCGCGCGTAGTTGCCGTAGGACGCCGTGATGGCCGTGCCCGGCTCGTCCACCAGGTAGTTGTTGTACAGGTGGGCGTGGGCCACGTTGTCCGTGGACGGGTTGCGCTGCTCGGTCTCGCGGATCCAGTTGTGGTGGATCGTGATGTCCGCCGTGGTGTTCTCGGTCCAGCCGATGCCGAACGCCTTGTTCTCCTGGCCGAGCCGGTTCCAGGAGACGGTCAGGTACGTGGTGTCCTTGCGGCTGTCGATCAGCCCGTCCGCCATGTGCCGGATATCGTTGTGGTCGATCCAGACGTGGTGGGCGCCGTCCATCTGGATGCCGTCGTAGTCGTGCTCCTTGTCGTTCCAGACGCCCTGGTAGGCGTCCCGGATGGTCAGGTTCCGGATGATCACGTTGTGGACGCCCTGGCCGAGGAAGAAGCCTCCGCCGACGATCTGGCCCGAGGTGCCCGCGCCGATGATGGTCTTGTCGGACCGGACCTTGATCTCTTTCCCGACGGGGTCCATTTTGATCGCGGCGGCCACGACGATGATGTACGGCTTGTCGGCGGTGGCGTACTTCTCCAGGTCCGCAAGGGTCTTCACGGTGACGATCTCGCCGCCGCGCCCGCCGTACGTGCCGTTCTGCCCGAGCGCGTTCACCGAGGCGAACCCGTCGGCGGCCTGCGTGGCCCACGCCGGTACGGCGGTCGCGGCCGACGCGTGCGACGAACCGCCGGGGCCGAGCAGGCCGTAGCCGAGTCCGCCCGCCGCCGCGAGCGCGAGCGGCAGCCCGGCCGCGATCGCGGTACGGCTCCTGCGGTGACGGGGAGTGCGAGTGCTCATGAGCGACTCCAGGTGTGGTCCGTGTGGGGATGCCACACCAAAGTCGCCGCGGGACGCGGAAAGGTTGCCGGGCGGTCAGCCGGCGATGTGCAGGCCGAAGCCCGAGCGGCCCGGGAGTTCCAGGCCCTCGCGCAGCCGCATCGACGGCATCTCGTAGTCGCCGTAATTCTGGGGGCGGTACGGGACCGGGTCGGTGTCCTCCAGGGTCAGCAGCCGCTTCTTCCACTGCTCGGCCGCGTCCGCGAAGGCCTCGGCGGACATCCGTACCGTCCGGTGCAGGACGAACGGCGGCAGCACGTCCATGCCGGGGTGGAAGAGGATGCCGTGCTGGATCGGGAACAGCAGGTCGTCGATGGGGCCGTTGATGCCGCGGTCGGAGTACTGGGACTCGGGGCCGCCGATCGTCACCGACAGCATCGCGCGCCTGCCCTTGAGGGTGCCGTCGCCGAAACGGTCGCCGTACCGGGTCTCGTTGTGCTCGCCGACGCCGTACCCGAAGCCGTAGGTGTACACCCGGTCCACCCAGCCCTTGAGGATCGCGGGCATCGAGTACCACCACAGCGGGAACTGGAGGATCACGGTGTCCGCCCACAGCAGCTTCTCCTGCTCGGCGCGGATGTCGGCGGACAGCGCGCCGGACGCGAAGGCCCGCCCGGAGTCGTGGACCACGTCCAGCGGGCTGGAGGCGTCGCCGCCGAAGTCGTCCGCGTCGACGGTGGGCTTCCAGCCCATCGCGTACAGGTCGCTGACCCGCACCTCGTGCCCCGCGCCGGTCAGCGTCTCCACCGCGATGTCGGTGAGCGCGCCGTTCAGCGACCGCCGCTCGGGGTGGGCGTGCACGATGAAGACCTTCATGTCTGCTCCTGCTCCTTGGGTCGAGGTGCCTTCGATCCTGGTGGGATCCGGCGGTGCGATTCAGGGGCGCCTCCTCCGCAGGACCGGACTTCCTGGTACTGGCGGGGCCACCCAACCGGAGGGCCTGGCACGGATACTGGAGCGATGGACGATCTGGCTGACTTCCTGCGCACCCGCCGAGCCCGGGTCCGCCCGGAGAGCGTCGGCATCCGCGCCGACTCGCGGCGCCGGGTGACCGGGCTGCGGCGCGAGGAGGTCGCGCACCTGTCGGGCGTGAGCGTCGACTACTACGTCCGGCTGGAGCAGGGGCGGGCGCGGCAGCCCTCGGTACAGGTGCTCGACGCGCTCGCGCGGGTCCTCGGCCTGGACGAGGTGGAACGCGAGCATCTGCACCGGCTCGCCCGGCGGACGGTGGGCGAGCCCCGGCGGGCCACCGCGGCATGGCCGCGCCCCGAACTGCTGCGGGTGCTGGAGCTGATCGCCGACGCCCCGGCGTTCCTCATCGACCACCGGCTGACCGTGCTGGCCGCGAACCGCCTCGGCGACCTGCTCTACGGGCGGCCGGTGGAGGGCCTGAACATCGCCCGGCACGTCTTTTTGACCGAGGAGGGGCGGGCGCTGTTCGGCGACTGGGAGAACTGCACCCTCGACATCGTGGGCCATCTGCGGCTGGCCGCCGGCCGCTGCCCCGGCGACCGGGAGCTGGCCTCCCTCATCGGCGAACTCGCCATGCACAGCGAGCGCTTCCGGCAGCTGTGGGCGCGTGCGGACGTCCGCACCCGCACCCACGGCCCCAAGGCGTACCACCACCCGGTGGTCGGCCACCTGGAGCTGCACCAGGAGAACTTCGCCCTCCCGGACGTCACCGGCGCGGAGCTGATCGTCCAGTCGGCCGCCCCCGGCACCGCCGCCCACGACAGCCTGCGCCTGCTGGCCAGCCTCGGCGCGACGGACCGGCGAGCCCCGGTCGCAGGCCTGCCCGAGCGGGCGGGGGACGGCGCCTGACCCAGCCGGTCGCGGCGCCGCCGCCTGCGGCAGTCTGCGCCTGCTGGCCGGCCTCGGCGCGACGGACCGGGTGGCCCCGGCCGCCGGCCTGCCCGAGCGGGTGGGGGCGGCGTCTGGCTCGGCGGGTCGGTCTCGGCGCGACGGACCGGCAGGCCCCGGTCGCCGGCCTGCCCGAGCAGGCGGCGGGCGGGGCCTGACTCAGCCGGCCGCCGTCTGCGGGGCCTCCGGCGGCGGGGTCGGGGCCCCCGGCAGGCGGACCGTGGCGACCGTGCCGGTGCCCTCGGCGCGGGCCAGGGTGACCTCGCCGCCCGCCTGCTGGACCGTACGGGCCACGATGGACAGGCCGAGACCCGAGCCGGGCAGCGCGCGGGCGTCGGGGGAGCGCCAGAACCGGTCGAAGACGTGCGGGAGTTCGTGCTCGGGGATGCCGGGACCGTGGTCGCGGACGGTCAGCACGCCCTCGTGCAGCCCCACCTCGATCGTGCCGCCCTCGGGACTGAACTTCACCGCGTTGTCCAGGATGTTGACCACGGCCCGCTCCAGCGCGGACGGCTCCGCCCGCACGTACCAGGGCTCCAGGTCGGCGGTGATCGACAGCTCCGGGCCGCGCAGCCGGGCCCGGCGCAGGGCCGCCTCCACGGTGTCCCGGAACGAGACGACCTGCACCCGCTCACCGCGCTGCCCCTCCGAACGGGACAGCTCCTGGAGGTCGCCGATCAGCGCGGCCAGCTCCGTCATCTGCGCCTTCACCGAGGCGAGCAGCGCCTTGCGGTCCTCGGGCGGCAGCGGCCGGCCCGTCTCCTCGCTGCGGGTCAGCAGTTCGATGTTGGTCCGCAACGACGTCAGCGGCGTCCGCAGTTCGTGGCCGGCGTCCGCGATCAGCTGCTGCTGGAGGTCCCGGGAGCTGGCCAGCGAGGCGGTCATCGAGTTGAACGACCGGGACAGCCGGGCCACCTCGTCCTCGCTGTCCTCCTCCACCGGGATGCGCACGCTCAAATCCTCGGTGCGGGCGACGTGCTCCACGGCCTCCGTGAGCCGGTCCACCGGCCGCAGCCCGACCCGCGCCACCGCGAGCCCCGCCGCGCCGGCGCCGAGGACCCCGACGGCCGACACCAGCAGCAGGATCAGCGCCAGGTCGTTGAGGTTCTGCTGGGTGCTCTTGAGCGGCATGGCGACGAGCACGCCGACGTTGGGCCCGCGCTCGCCGGTCGACGACGCGGTGGCCAGCAGAGGCCGGGTGAGCACCCGTACGTCGTTGCCCTCGCTGTCGGTGCCGTTGCGGAAGTACAGCGTGCCGACGTCCAGGTTCCGGATCTCCGACTTGTCGGCCTCCGTGACATTGATCTTCACGGAGGCGCCCCCGAACAGACAGACCTTGCCGTCCTCCGTGACCACCTGGGAGTACCGGTCACGGAAGGGGTTGTCGGAGGGCGGGGTGTCCGTGCAGCGGGCGAGGGCCAGCAGCACCTGGTCGGGCTGCGTGGTGTTCTTCAGCGACTTGCGCAGGTCGTCGTCCACCTGGTCGTACAGTTTGCGTTCCACGATGAACCAGCAGGTCATCGACACCGCCGCCACCGCGAACGCCACCGCCGCGGCGACCAGCATCGCCAGCCGTGCCCGGATCGGCAGCGCCCGGTACCGGCGCAGCAGACGTTTCACTCGGCGCCGCCCTGCCTGAGGACGTAGCCCACGCCCCGCACGGTGTGCACCAGGCGCGGCTCGCCGCCCGCCTCGGTCTTGCGGCGCAGGTACATCACGTACACGTCCAGCGAGTTGGAGGACGGCTCGAAGTCGAAGCCCCACACCGCCTTCAGGATCTGCTCCCGGGTGAGCACCTGACGCGGATGGGCCATGAACATCTCCAGCAGGGTGAACTCGGTGCGGGTCAGCTCCACCGGCCGGCCGCCCCGGGTCACCTCCCGGGTGGCCAGGTTCATCCGCAGGTCGGCGAAGGCGAGCGCCTCGTCCTGCCGGGCCTCGGCGGACACCCCGGCCGCGTAGGAGCTGCGGCGCAGCAGCGCCCGGATCCGGGCGAACAACTCGTCCAGCTCGAACGGCTTGACCAGGTAGTCGTCGGCGCCCGCGTCCAGGCCGGTGACCCGGTCGCCGACCGTGTCGCGGGCGGTGAGCATCAGGATCGGGGTGGTGTCCCCCGCGCCCCGGATGCGGCGGGCCGCCGTCAGGCCGTCCATGCGGGGCATCTGGATGTCCAGCACGACCAGGTCCGGCCGGTAGGCGCCCGCCTTCTCCAGGGCGTCCGCCCCGTCGACGGCGACCTCGGTGGCGTACCCCTCGAAGGCGAGGCTGCGCTGCAGCGCCTCGCGCACGGCCGGCTCGTCGTCGACGATCAGGATGCGCTGGGGGTCACGGTCGCCTTCGGCGGGGCTCATCGCTCGCGGTTCCTCGGGGTGCGGTGGGGCGGGATGCGGACGTCTCTCAGCGTGCCACGTCACGCGGGCCGGCGAGGGACGCGCGGGCCGGTCAGGCCCGGACCGTGCTCAGCCGGTGCAGCGGAACCTTGCGGCGGTGCCGGCGGACGGCGGAGGTGCGCAGGCCCATCAGCTGCGGAACCGGGTTCACGGCCCGGGGAGCCACCTCCGGGGCGCGAGGCGCCGGAACATCGGGCACATGATGCAGCTCGGACACGATGGACAGGGCCAGGGTGAGGCCGGCGGGGCCGCGTTCGGCCATGCGGTGGGGAACGTGCTTGATCATGACCTGCTCCTTGCTGACTCGTGCGCCGGCTGGGCGCGTGAGTGGTCTAGCTGGTGCCGCCGGACCGCAGTGCGGCCAGGTCGGACTTGACGGTGTTGACCGGGATGGCGAAGCCGAGGCCGATGCTGCCCGCCGCCGAGGACGACGCCTGCGTACCGGACGAGTACATCGCGGAGTTGATGCCGATGACCCGGCCGTTCGCGTCGAACAGCGCGCCGCCGGAGTTGCCGGGGTTCAGGGACGCGTCGGTCTGTATCGCCTTGTAGGTGGTGGTGGACGAGCCGGTGTCGCCGTTGAACTCGCGGCCGCCGAAGCGGAACGGCCAGTCGCCGTCCTGGTCCTGGCTGTCGTCGGTGGAGACGGTGACGTCCCGGTCGAGGGCGGAGACGATGCCGCTGGTCACCGTGCCGGTCAGGCCTTCGGGGGAGCCGATGGCCACGACCGGGTCGCCGACCTGTATGGCGTCGGAGTCGCCGAGCGCCGCCGCCTTCAGTCCCTTGGCGCCCCGCACCTTGATCAGCGCGAGGTCCTTGGAGCTGTCGGTGCCGAGCACCTCGGCGGTGTAGCTCTTTCCGTCGCTGGTGCGCACCCTCACCGAGGAGGCGCCGGAGACGACGTGGTTGTTGGTGACGATCTCGCCGTCCGCGTCGACGATCACGCCGGAGCCGGTGGAGGAGCCGCCCGGGAGGGTCGCGTTGATCTCGACCACGCTCGGGCTGACCGCGGCGGCGATGGCGGCGACGTCGCCGCGCTTGCCGGTCGGTACCGCGGGGGCGCCGACGGCGGTGGTGGCGTCCTTGCCGGTCAGCTCCTGGACGGTGTAGGCGGTACCGCCGCCGACCGCCGCCGCGACGATGGCGACGGCCGCGAGGAGGGCCAGCGGTCCGCGGGTCCGCTTCTTCCCCGGCTCCGGCTCCGGCTCCGGGGCGGGCCCCGGCCGGTACGGCGGCGGGGGCGGCCACTCGGGGTGGACGGAGGAGGCGGGGGAGGAAGGGTACGGCTGCTGGTGAGTGCCCTGGCTCTCGGTCATGACAAAAGAGTCCCCCGCGACCATGAGAGCTTCCTGAGTGCACGCTGAGAAGCCCGGCAGAACCGTGTTTGCCCCATATAAAGACGGGGACCGGCGCCCTGCGGAGGGGGACCGGCGCGGTGTCGGGGCGCTACACGCACCCGCAGCTCGTGCGCACCACCAGCCGGGACGGGAACGTCTTCAGCCGCTCCCGGCGCGAGCCCGCCACCCGCAGCCCGTCGTCCAGGACCAGGTCGACCGCCGCCCGGGCCATCGCCGACCGGTCGGAGGCCACCGTGGTCAGCGGCGGATCGGCCAGCGCGGCCTCCTTGATGTCGTCGAACCCGGCCACCCCCAGCTCGCCCGGCACGTCGATGCGCAGCTCGCGCGCGGCCCGCAGCAGGCCGATCGCCTGGTCGTCGGTGGAGCAGAAGATCGCCGGGGGGCGCCGGGGCCCGGAGAGGATGTCCAGGGCGACGCGGTAGGCGTCGTAGCGGTTGTACGGCGCCTCGAACAGCCGGCCCTCGATGGGCAGCCCGGCCTCGGCCATGGCCCGCTTCCAGCCCTCGACGTGATCGGAGACCGGGTCGCCGACGGCCGGGGTCTCGGCCGTGCCGCCCATGCAGGCCACGTACTCGTAGCCGTGCTCCAGCAGGTGCCGCACCGCGAGCTGGGCGCCGCCGAGGTCGTCCGTCACCACGGCCACGTCGTCGATGGCCTCCGGCCGCTCGTGCAGCAGCACCACCCGGGCGTCCCAGGCGTCGATCTCGGCGGCGGCGAGGTCGTTCAGCGCGTGGGAGACGAGGATCAGGCCCGAGACGCGCATCCCGAGGAACGCGCGCAGATAGTGCACCTCGCGCTCGCCGATGTAGTCGGTGTTGCCGACCAGCACCATCTTCCCGCGCTCGGACGCGGCCTGTTCCACCGCGTGCGCCATCTCGCCGAAGAACGGCTGACGGGCGTCCGGGATGATCAGCCCTATGAGGTCGGTGCGCCGGGACGCCATGGCCTGCGCCACCCGGTCGGGCCGGTACCCCAGTTCCTTGATCGCGGCGAGGACGCGCTCGCGCGTGGCCGGGGCGACCGGCCGGGGTCCGTTGTTGATGACATAACTGACGACGGCGGTGGAGGTCCCAGCCAGCCGTGCCACGTCATCCCGAGTCACCTTGGCCACGCGCGGAGTCTACGCGGATGGACCCCTCCTGGGCAGGGCGTATCACCGGGCATCCCGGGCCGGAGAGCGCGGTGCCGGGGCCGGTCAGGCCTCGGCGTGCACCTCCGCGCCGGCCGGCACGGCGGTTGCGTCCGCATCTTCCGCCTTTGCCCGGGCGGCCTTGCCCTTGGCCTCGTCGGCGGACCGGTCGGTCTTCTCGGGCGTAACGAATCGATAACCCACGTTCCGGACGGTGCCGATCAGCGACTCGTGCTCCGGGCCGAGCTTGGCCCGCAGCCGCCGCACGTGCACGTCGACGGTCCGGGTGCCGCCGAAGTAGTCGTAGCCCCACACCTCCTGGAGCAGCTGGGCGCGGGTGAAGACCCGGCCGGGGTGCTGCGCGAGGTATTTGAGCAGCTCGAACTCCTTGAAGGTCAGGTCCAGGACCCGGCCCTTGAGCTTGGCGGAGTAGGTGGCCTCGTCCACGGACAGGTCGCCGTTGCGGATCTCCATCGGCGAGTCGTCGTTGACGATCTGCTGGCGGCCCATGGCGAGGCGCAGCCGGGCCTCGACCTCCGCGGGACCGGCGGTGTCGAGCAGGACGTCGTCGATGCCCCAGTCCGCGGTGACGGCGGCGAGGCCGCCCTCGGTGACGACGAGGACCAGCGGACAGCCGGGGCCGGTGGAGCGCAGCAGCTGGCACAGGCTGCGCACCTGGGGCAGGTCGCGGCGGCCGTCGACGAGGATGACGTCGGCGCCCGGCGTGTCGACCAGCGCGGGGCCCTCCGCCGGGGCCACCCGCACGTTGTGCAGGAGCAGGCCGAGGGCGGGCAGTACTTCTGTCGACGGCTGGAGGGCGTTGGTCAGGAGCAGCAGAGAACTCATATGTCTGGTTCCTCCTCGGTCCCTGCGAGGACGCTGTGCGGACGGGCACTGCTCTGCGATCCCGAAGGCCCCGTACACCCGCGGTCACCTGAGGTTTCCCGCTTCGTATACAACGCTTCCGAAAGCACAAAAGGACCCGGGGGCTACGCTGCCCGAGTCCTCTGCCCAGCAGAATAGCCCACATGAGCAAGCGACCGGCAGGTGATGTGGCACGATCCACCGTCCGTCCGAAGGGTGAGATGGGCGGAGGCGGTCCTATGCGGACTTTTCTGCGCACGGCCGACGGTGTTCCGGTCGAATCCGTATACGATCCGGGCGCCGCCGTATACGAAGGCTTTGCCGACCCTTTGGCAGCCTCTTCTTCGCCCTGTCGTGACCTGGTGTTCGTGATCGCCCACGGCTTCACCGGGGACGTGGACCGGCCGCACGTGCGCCGGGTGGCCGGCGTGCTGCGCCACCACGGCGCGGTCCTCACCTTCTCCTTCCGCGGCCACGGACGCTCCGGCGGCCGGTCCACCGTCGGCGACAAGGAGGTGCTGGACCTCGCCGCCGCCGTGGAGCGGGCCCGCCGCCTCGGGCACGCGCGCGTGGTGACCGTCGGCTTCTCCATGGGCGGCTCGGTGGTCCTGCGGCACGCGGCGCTGCGCCCCGGCTCGGTGGACGCCGTGGTCTCGGTGAGCGCGCCCGCCCGCTGGTACTACCGCGGCACGGCCCCGATGCGCCGGCTGCACTGGCTGGTCACCCGCCCCGAGGGCCGCCTGGTCGGCCGCTACGGCCTGCGCACCCGCATCCACCACCGCGACTGGGACCCGGTCCCGCTCTCCCCGGTGCGGGCCGTCCCGCGGATCGCCCCGACCCCGCTGCTCATCGTCCACGGCGACCGCGACGGCTACTTCCCGCTCGACCACCCCCGGACGCTCGCCGAGGCGGCCGGCGGCCACGCCGACCTGTGGATCGAGGCGGGCATGGGCCACGCCGAGCATGCGGCGGACGACGCCCTGGTGGCGCGGATCGCGGACTGGGCGGTGTCGGCGGCGGGCTAGCCTGACTCACACTGTCTTTGACTTTTCTTGTTCTTGCCGTCGATTGAGGATTCAGATGCCCAAGGTCACGGTGCGCTACTGGGCCGCCGCCAAGGCCGCGGCCCGGGTCGCCGAGGAGCCGTACGAGGCGGACACGCTGGCCGGCGCGCTGGCCGCCGTCCGTGAGCGCCACCCCGGTGAACTCACCCGCGTGCTCCAGCGTTGCTCCTTCCTCGTCGACGGCGACCCCGTCGGGACCCGCGCGCATGAGACGGTACGGCTGGCCGAGGGCGGCACGGTCGAGGTGCTCCCGCCGTTCGCAGGAGGGTGAGCATGACCGACCAGCCGTACCAGGGCGGCCCCCACCAGGGCTACGACCCCTATCAGCAGCCTCAGCAGCAGTGGCCCGGACACGAGGAGCAGTACGGCCACGACCCCGAGCTGACCCAGCAGTGGCAGGGCCAGACCTGGGAGACCCAGACGCACCCGGCGGTGCCGGCGGAGGAGACGTCGTACCCGCCGCGGCAGGAGCAGCAGCAGGCGTATCAGCAGCCGCAGGCGTACTACCAGCAGGCGCAGCCGCAGTACCGGCAGCAGCCCGAGTACCAGCAGCCGCAGTACCAGCAGCCTCATCCGCAGTACCAGGAGCCGGGGTACCGGCAGGGGCAGCAGCCTCGGCAGCCTCAGCAGTACGCCGATCCGTACGCGGGAGCGTATGAAGGGGCGCACGCCGGGAACCCCGGCGGTTCCTACCCCGGGGTGTACACGCCGGCTCAGGAACCCGAACCGGCCCCCGCTCCCGCCCCGGTCCCTGCCCCGGCGCCGACCCCGGCCGGCCCCGCGGACTCCGGCGGCTCCGGCGACTCCGGTGACGAGCCCGCCTACGGCCCCGCCACCCTCGCCGGCAACGCGCGGATCACCGACGCCCAGCGGGCCCGCCTGGAGGGCCGGTCGCCGATCATCGAGCCCGGCATGCAGCCGGCGGCGCTCACCGCGCTGCTGGGCCTGCTGCTGGCCGCGGCGGCGCCCATCGCGTCGTACGCCCTGGTCGTGCCGCTGGTGGTGCTCCAGGCGGTGACGGCCGCGGGCTGGTTCCGGCTGAACGGCATGTGGCCCGCCCGGCAGGGCATCGCGCTGGCCTTCGCGGGCGCGCTGACGTCCGACGTGGCGGTCCTGGCGGCCGGGCCCGACCACGCCCTGGTGGCCATCCTCGGACCGCTCGGCCTGTGGGTCCTGCTCTCCCTCGTACTCCAGCTGCGCTCGCACGCCTCGCCGGACGAGCGGATGTACGGCCTGATGGCGACGGTGGTCTCGGCGGCCCTCGCGGTGCTGGCCACCGGCTATCTGGCCGCCGGCTCCCACGAGGTGTCGGTGGGCGCGGCGGCCGTCGCGGTGGCGGTCGTGGCCCGCGCCCTGCCGCTGCCGGGCCCGGCCCGGGTCGTGGTCGCGCTGCTCGCCGCGGCGGGCGCGGGCGTCGTGGTGGGCGGCATGACCGGCTTCGGCACCAAGGGCGCCGTCCTCGGTGCGGCGGCCGGGGTGTGCGCGCTGATCGGCCACCGGGTGGCGAGCTACGACTACCCCTCCCGCTTCGTGCACTTCACGGCGGGCGTCGCCCTGCCGCTGTCGGCGGCGGCCCCGGTGGTGTGGGTGCTGGGCCGCGCGCTGGGCTAGCCCCGCCCGCCTTGCCGAGGGCATATGGGGGCCGGACGCATCGGGCCAATCAACCCGGTCACACGGCCCCCTTCCGCCCCACGAGTACCGACTGTTCGGTCGGGCCGGCCCTCCGTGAGAACTTCCCCGGTGCTCCCTGTCCCCGCCGTCGGCCCGCCGGCCTGCGCTTTTCCCGGTCACCGGGGTTCGTGCCGACGCTCTTGGCCATAAAACGCGCTCTTGGGATCACCACCCGTTGATCAGGCTCTGGGCCGTATCTAGCCTCTTCAGGAGTCTTCACCGGGCCCAGACGCGCGTCGTCTTCGCCGAACACGAAAATCCCCAGCCGAGCATGGGAGATCACCGTGAGCAGCAATGGGCAGGAAAGCACTGTCGTCAATCCCCTGGAGCAGAGCGCACTGCGCCGTATGGCGCATCACTACCACCGGTACGGCATCGTCACCGTCACCGATCTGATTCGGGAAGACGTCCGCAAAAACGTGCGGGCCGAGGCGGACCGGCTGCTGGAGAAATACGCCGAGCGGCGTGACCTCCGCCTCCAGACCACCGGATACACCCGCCGCTCGATGTCCGTGGTGCCGAGCGAGACGATCGCCGGCAACAGCGAGCTGGTCACCTCGATCTACGCGAATCCGGAACTCCTCGGCGCGCTGGAGCGCATAGCCGGCGAGAAACTGCACCCCTGCCCCAAGGCCGACGAGGAATTCCTCATCACCCGGCAGGAACGGAGCGGGGACACGCACGGCTGGCACTGGGGCGATTTCAGCTTCGCCCTCATCTGGGTCCTCCAGGCCCCGCCCATCGAAATCGGCGGCATGCTCCAGTGCGTCCCGCACACGGAATGGGACAAGTCCGATCCGAGGATCCACCAGTATCTCGTCGACAACCCCATCCACACCTACCACTTCCTGTCGGGCGACGTGTACTTCCTGCGCACCGACACCACGCTCCACCGCACCGTTCCGCTGCGCGAGGACACCACCCGCATCATCCTGAACATGACCTGGGCGGGCGACCGGGACCTGCGGCGCGAGCTGGCGGGCGACGACCGCTGGTGGGAGGACGCCGACGTGCCGGCGGCCGCCGCGCTGGACGACTGACCGGCCACCGCACCCGCGCCCGGCAAGGGCCCGACGCACGACTGCCCCCGCTCTCCTCCGCTTTCTCCCGCGACGAGGGATCACCATGACCGATCTGAACACCCCGGAAACCAAGCCGCTGACGGACCACTTCGACCACGTGGAGCCGGGAATCCGCCGGCGGATCGCCGTACAGGACCCGGAGGTCAAGGAGTACCTGGACGGCGTGCTCACGAAGATCGCCACGCACCGCGGCGTCGAGCACCCGTACCTGAACGCCTACCGCACCACGGCGCTCACCCCCGAGCAGGAGCGCCTGATGTACAGCGAGTGCTACTACTTCTTCCGCTACCTCCCCTTCTACATCACGGGGATGGCGGTCAAGACGCGGGACGAGGCGATCCTGCGGGAGATCATCCTGAACGTCGCGGACGAGGTCGGCGGCGAGGTCACGCACTCCACGCTCTTCGCCGACTTCCTCGCCCGGATCGGCATCGACAAGGAGCACCTCGAAGCCTACGAACCGCTGGAGGTCACCAAGCGGCTCAACGACGGCATCCGGATCCTGTACACCGAGTCGCCGATCCACAAGGCCCTGGGCGCGCTGTACGCCGACGAGACCATGTCGTCCATCATGGTGTCGAAGATCAACGACGGGCTGCGCAACCAGGGGTACGACGCGGACCTGCGCCATTTCTGGCAGCTGCACATCGACGTCGAGGTGGGGCACAGCAACTCCGTCTTCAACGCCATCGCCCCCTATGTCCACTCGCCGGCCACCCGCGCCGAGTTCGAGGCGGGCGCCTACGAGTTCCTCGGGCTGGTGGAGGACTACTGGGACGGCGTGCAACGGCTCGTGGGCCTCGACGCATGAGCCAAGCGGTATCCGGCACCACCGGGCCGGCCGGCGGCCCGCGGCACATCGCCGCCGGCCGGCCCGTGCCCGGCTCCGTGCACTCGGTGTCCGTCTCGATCCCCGACGTGGCGTCGGTCATCGGGTACGAGTCGGGCGACGCGGCCACCCTGAGCCGTATCTCCTGGGGCTATCCGCGCTTCCGCCCCCACCCGTACGTGGTCCGGGTGGCGGAGCTGGCCGCCCGGGAGGACCCGGGCAAGGAGCGGGACGGGGTGCTGCTGCCGACCCGCTCGGCGCGGGCCGCGCGGGCCGCCGCGGCCTTCGCCGGGCTGCCGCCCGACGCGGCGCGCGACCTCACCGTCGGCGGACACGTCCTGTCCGGGGTGCGGCTGCCCGCCCAGGGGCCGCGGGCCGCGCGGGCGCGCGCCCACGTCACGCACACCGGCGGCCACCTGTCCTCGCGGCAGGCGGAGGATGTGCTGTGGGACGCGGGCCTGCTCGACGCCCGGCAGCCCGAGGAGACGGCGGACGCCTCGCCCGCCCAGGCCGTCACGGCGGCCCTCGCCGAGGCCTACGGCGTGCCCGGACCGCGGTACGTGGCGCTGCGCAACAGCGGCATGAACGCGGTGACGGCGGCCATCGAGGCGGTCACGCGGATCCAGCGGGACAGCGGCCGGAACCGCTGGCTCCAGCTCGGCTGGATCTTCTTCGACACCATGCACCTGTTCGGGAAGAAGGTCGTGGACGCCGAGCACACCACCGTGCCCGACCCCTTCGACCTGGCGGAGGTCGCCCGGGTGGCCGCCGCGCACGCGGGCGAACTCGCCGGCATCATCGCGGAGATCCCCGGCAACCCGGGGATGGGCGTCCCCGACCTGCCGGCGCTGCGCGAGATCGCCGACCGGGCCGGCTGCGCGCTGGTCGTCGACGCCACGATCGCCACCCCGCACAACGTCGACGTGGTGCCGTACGCCGACGTGGTCTGCGAGAGCCTGACCAAGTACGCCACCGGGTCGGCGGACGTGCTGACGGGCGCGGTGGTGGTCGCTCCCGGTTCGCCGTTCGCCGAGGACCTGCTGACCCTGCTGCCGCGGTACGGCGACGAGCCCTACCGCCGCGACACCGCCCGGGTGGCCGCCCGTATCCGCGGCTACGCGGAGCGGATGGCGCGGGTCAACGCGAACGCCCTGGCCCTCGCCGAGTGCCTGGACCGGCACCCGGACGTCGTCCGGGACACCGGCTGGGCGTACGACGTCCGGTCCGCCGCCAACTACCGCAAGGTGGCGCGGGATTCCGGCGGCCCCGGCGGGGTGCTCCTGGTGGATCTCAAGGTCCCCCTGGAGCTGGTCTACGACCGGCTCGCGGTGGCCAAGGGGCCCAGCTTCGGCGCGGAGTTCACCATGGCCTCCCCGCAGATCTTCATCGCGCACTACGACCTGCTCACCACCCCCCGGGGGCGGGCCGCGCTGCGCGAGCGGGGGCTGCACCGGGACATGCTGCGGGTCTCCGTCGGCACCGAGCCGCCGGAGCTGATCGTGGAGACCTTCGAGCGGGCCCTGCGCCCCGACTGACCGGCGCCAGGGGAAGAGGGCGGGCCGGGACCCCCGGACATCCGGGGCCCGGCCCGCCGTCACCCGGCGGCGGGCCGCAGCAGCGCCGTCCGGGCGGCCTCGCTGTAGCGCTCGGCCGCCCCGAACGTCGGCGCCAGCGCGGTGAGTTCCACGAAGCCGCAGGTCTTCAGCGCGCCCAGGACGTGCAGCGCGACGCCCTCGCCCCGGTCGCGGCGGTAGAGCAGGTCCTCGGCGCGCAGCCGCGCCACCGCGGTCTCCGGGTCGAGCCGGCCCAGCGCCCCGGGGTCGAGGATCCGCCCGTGCACGTAGCACATGGCCTGCCCGTCCGGCCGGCGCAGCCGGCCGTCGGGGCCGACGTCCCGGCCGATCAGGGCCTCGGCGTAGCGCAGCACATGGCTGGGGCCGACCTTGCGCAGATTGATCTCCACGGCGAGCGGCCCGCGGCCTTCGGAGATCACGAAGTCCACGCCGTAGCTGCCCCGATGGCCGAGCGAGGCGAGCACCGCGCCCGTCCGGGCCACCGCGTCCATGATGGCGGGCCGCCACCGCTCCGCGGCCGGGTACCGGCAGCCCCAGTACTGGCCCCCGGAGAGCACCTGGTCGTGGCAGGCGAGCACCTTCACGGCGCCGTCGGCGCCCACGCGCCCCTGGCCGCTGGGGGAGGAGGCCACGTCGTGCAGGAACTCCTCCACGATCACGCCCTCGTCGGCCAGCTCCCGGTGGAACTCCTCGGCGGACATCCGCAGGACCTCGGCCGAACCGAGCAGGTCACCGGTTTCGGCGTACTTCGCGCAGTCGATCAGCACATTGCCGACGGAGGCCGCCCAGGTGCTGGCGCTGACCTTCACCAGCACGTGCCGCGGCCGGTCCGGGCCGCCGGCCAGCCGCCGGATCGCGGCGGCCACCTCCTCCGCGCGGCGCAGCGCCTCGGCCCCGCCGCCGGGCACCGGCACGCCGGCCCGCAGCAGGAGCTCCTTGCTGCCCGCCTTGCTGCCCCAGCGGGCGGCCAGGGAGGCGTGCCCCTCGTCCAGGCCGGCCCCGGTCCTGCGGGACAGCTCGTCCAGCGCCTCGGACGCCATGAAGTGCACGATGTCGGCCCGCGCGGTCTTGCCGACGGCGTCCCGCAGCGCGGCCACGAGGCCGTCGTCGCCGAGGACCAGGTCGTCCAGCGGGCGCGGCCGGCGGGTACCGGGGGTGAGCAGGGTCAGCCGGTCGCGGGCGCTTTCGATCATCCGGTCGTCAAAACCGAAAACATCCCGGAAATGATATTCGAGGGTGTAGGGGTCGACGGGTTCCGAGGTCACGACGACGGCTCTTTGCTCCGGATCACGCAGGCTCCACAGAAAACCCAGGCTCCGCTCGGCGGAGTAACGCAGATACGGCACCTCTTCCAGCATGCGATCGGCGTAGTTGAGCGCGTAGATCAAGATCTGCGTGTAACCGGAATCTGCCATACGGGGAGATTAGGGGCGACGTCTGGGAAGTGGTAGTGGAATAGCCCGTTCCGGTGGTCCTGGAATTCACCCTCGTCATCGCGTATTCAATTTGACGCTTTCTTCTGGCACATGCCGAAGGGCCGCACCCCCGTCGGCGTCCAACCCCGGGGATGCGGCCCTTCAGCCGTCACAGTGAGCCCTGTCGGTACGAGCCCGGTACGAGCCGGTACGGCCCGGTCCGCTCAGACCGCGATGGCGACCTCCGCGAGCCCGCCCTTCTGGGCGACGACCGTACGGTCCGCGGTCGCCCCCGGCACCAGGGCGCGCACGGTCCACGTGCCCTCGGCCGCGTAGAAGCGGAACTGGCCGGTCGCGGAGGTGGGCACCTCCGCGGTGAACTCGCCGGTCGAGTCCAGCAGTCGGACGTAACCGGTCACCGGCTCGCCGTCGCGGGTCACCTGACCCTGGATCGTGGTCTCACCGGGCTTGATCGCCGAGGCGTCCGGGCCGCCGGCCTTCGCTCCGCACATGTCGTACTCCTGAGGGGTTGAGGGGGCGGAATTACTTGTTGGCGCCGAGCTCGATCGGCACGCCGACGAGGGAGCCGTACTCGGTCCAGGAGCCGTCGTAGTTCTTGACGTTCTCCACGCCCAGCAGCTCGTGCAGCACGAACCAGGTCAGGGCCGAGCGCTCACCGATGCGGCAGTAGGCGATCGTGTCCTTGGCGAGGTCGACGTTCTCCTCGGCGTAGAGGGCCTTCAGCTCCTCGTCCGACTTGAATGTGCCGTCGTCGTTGGCGTTCTTCGACCACGGGATGTTCCTCGCGGACGGCACGTGGCCCGGACGCTGCGACTGCTCCTGCGGCAGGTGGGCCGGGGCGAGCAGCTTGCCGGAGAACTCGTCGGGCGAGCGGACGTCGACCAGGTTCTGCGCGCCGATGGCCGCCACGACGTCGTCGCGGAAGGCCCGGATCGAGGTGTCCTGCGGCTTGGCCTTGTACGCGGTCCTCGGGCGCTGCGGCACCTCGTCGCCGGCCACCAGCTCGCGGGCGTCCAGCTCCCACTTCTTGCGGCCGCCGTCGAGGAGCTTGACGTTCTCGTGGCCGTAGAGCTTGAAGTACCAGTAGGCGTACGACGCGAACCAGTTGTTGTTGCCGCCGTAGAGGATCACCGTGTGGTCGTTGGCGATGCCCTTCTCCGACAGGAGCTTCTCGAAGCCCTCCTGGTCGACGAAGTCGCGGCGGACCGGGTCCTGGAGGTCCTTGGTCCAGTCGATGCGGATCGCGTTCTTGATGTGGTTCTTGTCGTAGGCGGACGTGTCCTCGTCCACTTCCACGATGGCGATGGTCGGGTCGTCCAGGTGCTCCTGGAGCCAGTCGGCGTCGACCAGGACGTCGCTGCGGCTCATGCTTTTTCCTCCGGGGCAGTCGCGGCGGGGCGTGCGGGTGGAAAGGGGTGCGCTCGGCGCCCGAGCGGCACACGGATGCCCTGACCGGCAGGGCGGATGAGGATGCGGGAGCCGGGGGCTTCCGCTCAGAAGGGGCGACAGAGCATGGCGGCCACGCGGCACAGGTCCACTGCCCGCCGCTTGGTGAGATCCGCCTGTCCCCGCGGCCGGAGGACGCTCGTCGAATACCGCATGGGGCCGATCGTAGGGACGACGAGGCGGGCGTGTCACCGGTGTGTCATATCGCGAGACGCGATCGTCCGGATGGCGGGACGACAAGAGCGTCCGGCCGCCCCCCGAGGGCTCGCCGGACGCTCCTGTGCGGTACCGCGGCTACGCTGCGGACGCGCGCGTCTCGCCCATCGGACGATCGCTGTCCATCACGGGATTCCGGGCCCCTACCCCGCCAGCCGGACGTCCGAACCCTTCACGCTGATCTCCACGCCCTTGGGGGCCGCCTGCACCTTGTCCAGCTTGATGCCGCCGGGCAGTTGGTCGATGGCCTGCTGGAAGTCGGTGATCGTGCGGATGCGGTCCTCGGCGATCACGGCGCCGGCCAGGCTGGGCAGCGAGTCCGCGTGCACCTCGACCCGGCCGTCCACCACGCTCACCGAACTCAGCACGGACACCGTCTGCTTGATCCCGAGCGCGGGCGCGGACAGCTCCACCGCCACCTTGATCTTCCCGTTGCCGCCGTCGGAGAGCCCGGTGACCCGGGCGCTGGCCCCCGGGGCGACCTGGGTCGGCTCCGACTTGGCGGTCTTCAGCAGCTCGGCGTAGGAGACCGTCCCGGTGCCGGTCGCGGTGGCCGCGGTGGCGGAGCTGTAGTCGCCGGAGAACTCCACACCCTTCATATGGGCCTTCAGGTCCTCGACCCGGATCGTCCGGCCGGCCTTGCCGGTGGCCGCGTCGTACTCCCCGATCCCGACCTCGACGTCGTCCAGGGAGCCGCCCGCGAGCTGGGTGAGGAACGGGAACCCCTTGATGTCCACGTCCGGGGTCTCGGCCAGGCTCTCGGTCGTCTTCAGCTTGTCCGCGGCCTCGCCCTCGGCGAAGTGGACGGCGACCCGGTCCGCGATCACGAACAGCACGCCCAGGATCACGACGACGATCAGCAGTATGCGCAGGCCTCGCATGGGGTTCCCCCGGGTCGGTGGTGGTGGCGGTGGTGACGGGCGTCCGGTACGGATACGCCACGGTAACCCCGCCGGGCCCGGCCGCCGGGGAATTGTGGATCAGTTGTGACAGGGCCGGCCGGTCCTACTCTGGAGGCATGTACACCCGGCGACGGCACCTCTACTTCGCCATGATGGGGACGTGCATCGGCCTCTTCGTCCTGGCCTGGTCGGTCGTACGCCTCTGGTCCGTGCCCGCGGCCGTGGGCCTGTGCGTCGTGGCCATGGTCATCCCGCCGGTCGCCGCGATGGTCGCCAACCGGCGTGGCCCGGAGGACCGCTGGTGGGACGACCCCTCGGGCGACCCGGAGTCGGACGAGTGGTGGGACGAACTGGACGGCAGGAAACGCCCGCGCCCCTGACGGATGCCCCGCCTCAGTAGACGAGCGCCTGGGTGTCGTCGCCCAGGGCCTCCTGCACGAACACCTGCGCGCCCGCGATCCGCACGCCCTCGATGACGTCCTTCTCGGTGATCTCCCGGCGCGCGGCGCACTGCGTGCACAGCGTGATCCGCCCGGCCGCGAGGACCGACTCGATCAGGTCGGGCAGCGGCGCGGCGTGCGGCAGCTCGAACTCGGCCGCCCGCCCCGGCAGCGCGAACCACGACGACTCCCCGGTCAGCCACAGCGAGACATCGACCCCGCTGGCCACGGCCACGGCGGCGACCGTGAACGCCTGAGAACACCGTTCGGGGGCGTCCGCCCCGGCCGTCACCTTGATAACGAGCTTCTTGGTCATGCCGGAAGCGTAGTCGCGAGGACGATCGTCACGACCAGCACGGCGAGACACAGCAGGCAGAGCGCGCCGCTCACCCGGGCCCCGTCGACCCGGTGCCGCCCGCGCCGGTGCCGGGCACGGGTGCCCGGGTGGAACGGCGGGATGGCGTAGGCGGGGTCGAGGGGCTCGCGGTACCGGGGCACCAGCCCCTGGTCCTGCCGCCGCCAGCACTCCTCGTAGGGCAGCCCGTCGCGGTTCATGCGCCGTGCTCCTTCCGCAGGTGCCGGCGGAGCAGCACGTTCGCGTCGGTCTCCGCGCTGCGGTCGCACTCCGTCCGTGCCGCGTCCCGCCGCTCGGCCAGCCTCAGGCAGACGGGGCAGCCGGGCACCGGCGTGGGCGGTCGGCTGAGATCGCGGAGGGACGGGGGCAGGGTCGGCAGGATTGGTGCGGGACGGCCCTCCCACTCCGGGTGCGTCGTCATCATGACCTGCTCCTTTCCAGAACGCCTGTGCGCAGCGCACCTGTCGGGCTACGCTGCGTGTTCGGACGCCTACGAGCATGGCGCGTGCAAAGGGCGTTCGGGCTGTTGAGCGGCCCAACTTCCATGAGGGGCCGGGCAAATTCAACAAATTCAACAGGAGCGCGATGCCACAGCGTTTGGCGGTCACCGGACGGAGCCAGGAGCCGAGGATGCGGTTCGCCGAGGAACTGCGCCGCCTGCGGACCGAGCGCGGCCTGAGCCTGCGGGACCTCGCGAAGGCGGTCGGCTGGGACGCGTCCCAGTTCAGCAAGATGGAGAGCGGCCAGACCCTGGGCGGCCCCGAGATCGTCCAGGCGCTGGACCAGTACTACGGGACACCGGGCCTGCTGGTGACCTTGTGGGAACTGGCGGTGGCGGATCCCACGCAGTTCAAGGAGCAGTACCGGCGGTACATGATGCTGGAGGCCGAGGCGGTGAGTTTGTGGCAGTACTCCGTGAGCAGGCCGCCGGGGTTACTTCAGACAGCCGGGTACGCCCGCGAAGCGCTCGCTGCGGGTGGTCTCAAGGGCGACGAGCTGGAGCAGCAGGTAGACGCTCGCACCGGACGGCGGAAGGTGCTGGAGGGGGACGATCCGCCACCGTTCCGCGTCCTCCTGTCCGAAGCCGTTCTGCGGAACTCGCTACGCGACCCTCGGGAGTGGAGAGGGCAATTGGAGCACTTGGCGGAGGCTGCGGCACAGCCGAACATCAGCCTCCACGTGCTGCCGTTCGGTTCCGGCCTGCACGGCCTGGACAGCACCGACGTCATGTTCCTGAGGCTGCCGGGTGGCCGTACCGTGGCCTACGTAGAGACCGACGTGCACGGCGAACTGATCGAAGATGTAAGCAAGGTTGAGCGATTCCACCGCACATATGATGCGGTGCGCGACCTGGCCCTCTCTCCCGCCAAGTCGCAGAAGTTCATCCTGAGGATGTTGGAGGAAGTGCCGTGCGAGCCACTGACCTGAGCCACGCGACATGGCGCAAGAGCAGCTACAGCAACTCGGACGGCGGTAACTGCGTAGAGGTCGCCGACGGCATCCCCTCCGTCGTCCCCGTCCGCGACAGCAAGGCCCCCGCTCGCGGCACGCTCCTCTTCCGGGCGGACGCCTGGGCCGCCTTCGTGGACGGGATCAAGCCGGAGCGCTAACCGGCGCGAGGGGCTCTGCGACTATGCGCCGTTGATGCTCCGTCCCTCCTCGGACGACGCTCCGAGCGTCTGTGGAGCCCACTCTGTGGAGGAGCGAGCGATGGCACTCAGGTTCCTTGGGATCTGGCCCAACACCCCGGACGACGGGTCGCCGACGATCTGGCTGGACGACACCTCGGGCGACCTGATCATCCAGTCCTGGAAGGCCGATGAGGCGACCGTCCGTGAGGCGCAGGAAGTCGGGTCCGTACCTGGTCACTCGACGGACATCCCGGAGCATGAGACGGTGATCCTCAGCGGTGCACCTTGAGATGCGGGACAGCTACATGCGGGACGATCCTGAGTTCATCCGTTGGCAGCACGGGCACCGCTACGACCCGGCCGACCGCGAGTCGTGGTGGCGGCCCTGGCTGGACGTGGTGGCCGAGGCGACGGGCCGGGGCGTGGTCATGCGACGTCTGCGCGTGGTCTCCGAGCCGCTGAGCGACTATGTCCGGTACGAGTACGACGGCACCTTCACGAACGTAGCGGCCGGTGAAGACGTGCGCTGGCTGCCCCGGTCGCGAGCGCGTGATCTTCTCTTGCCCGCGTTGGACGGCTGGGTCATGGGTGGGGAGACCGTGATCCTGCACCACTTCAGCGGTGACGGTCAGTGGACCGGCCCACGGATGGAGGTCTGTCACGATCCGGGGCTGGCCCACCAGTACGTACGGGCGTACGAAGCGGCGTGGGAACGCGCCGTTCCGCACGCGGAGTACCAGCCCGCCTGACGGTCGCACGCCATGGCCGTTTCTCCGTCGTCCAGCGCCCGGCAAGCCCGGCAGGCTCTCGCGTCCCGGCTTGCGGATCTCTGCCTGGATGCCGGCCTGACCGGGGCCGAACTTGCCGAGCGCTGCGGGTGGAGCCGGTCGAAGACCTCTCGGATCAAGAACGGTCGTACGCCGCCGTCCGCCGACGACGTCCGGGCGTGGTGCCGGGCGTGCGGGGCGGAGGAACAGGCAGAGGACCTGATCGCGTCCCTGCGGACGGCCGAGGGCATGTGGGTGACCTGGCGGCGGATGGAACGTGCCGGACTGAACCAGGCCCAAGAGGCTCGCCTGCCCCTCTACCAGCGGACCCGCCGTTTCCGGTCGTACTCCTCCTGGCTGGTGCCCGGCGTGATCCAGACGTGGCAGTACACGACGGCGGTGCTCCGGGTGATCCAGCGACGGCGGGGGCTGGTGGATGACGTGGACGCCGCGGTGACCGCCCGCATGGAGCGTCAGCGCGTCCTCTGTGAGGGCGACCGGCGGTTCGCCTTCCTCCTGGAGGAGTCGGTGATCCGCTCCGGAATCGGTGGCTCGGACGTCATGACCGAACAACTGCGGCACCTCGTCACCGTGGCCTCGCGCCCCAACGTCAGTCTGGGCGTCGTCCCCATGCGGCCGGACCGGGAACGCTGGCCGGTCGAAGGGTTCTGGATCTACGACACCGCACAAGTCAACGTCGAATTGATCTCCGGCTATCTCACGATCACGCAACCCGGTGAGGTGGCCATGTACGCCGATACGTTCGCCGAGCTGGCGGGACTGGCCGTCTACGGAGCCGAGGCCCGGGCCCTGATCGGCGACGCCATCGAGCGGCTGAGCCGACTCGCGTGCAACTCGGTGCAACCCGGTGGGTGTCCAGCCCCCGCTGCTTCTACCGTCTGATCCAGGCGGTTACTCACGGTGAGTATCCCCATACTTGCCAGAATGAAGGAGAGACGGCGATGAGGGTAGGAACTGTTGCGCACACCGGGTCGGGCGACGGGGGCGACACGGTGCCCGGCCAGCCCTGGCAGCCTCCGCAGGATCCGCCGAGCCCCGACGGCGGCAGCCCGGAGGGGGACGGAAAGCACCGCAAGTGACAGCCGGCGCACCGCGTACGGACCGCCCCGGCCGCAAGGAGCTGGGGCGGCTCCTCATGGAATCGGGCGCGCTCTCCTCGGACTGGGCGCCGACGTTCGCCGCCGTCGACCGGGCCGCGTTCCTTCCGGATCTGATGTGGCCCTACGACATGGCGACCCGTGTGAGCACGCCTGTCGACAGGCGGGAGGACCCGGACACCTGGTACGCCGCCGTCGACAGCGACGTCCCCATCGTCACGCAGTGGGACGACGATTCGCACCGGGGCCCCGCTCCCGGGAAGCTGGCCACCAGTTCCTCGTCCATGCCGTCCGTGGTCTACTCCCTGCTCCAGAACCTGGACGTGGAGGACGGCATGCGCGTCCTGGACGTGGGCACGGGCACCGGCGAGACGGCCGGCGCGCTGACCCACCGGCTGGGACCGGGCAAGGTGACGACTGTCGAGGTCGATGCGGCGGTCTCGGCGAGGGCCCGGGAGCGCCTGTGCGGGCACGGTCTCTACCCGGACGTGATCGTGGGCGACGGGTTCCAGGGCCACCCCGGCGCGGCACCGTACGACCGCCTCCTGGCGACCGTCGGCATCCGCCGGGTGCCCCCGGCATGGATCCGGCAGGTCCGACCCGGCGGCGTGATCCTCGCACCCTGGGGCACCTCCTACGGCAACGAGGACGCCGTACTCCGCCTGGAGGTCGACGGCCGGGTGGCCGTCGGGCCCTTCACCCGGTCCGTGGAGTTCATGAAGCTTCGCGCGCAGCGGGGCGCCGCCGTCGTCCACGGCGACTATCTGGCGGCGGGGCCGCTGGAGGACGCGGAGCGGTCCACGACCCCGCTCACCGAGGAGGAGTTTCTGACGGGGCGGTTCACCGACCTGCCGTTCGTGCTCGGCCTGCGGGTGTTCCAGTGCCGTCAGGCCGTGGCGGAGAAGCGCGACGGGACCCGGCCCGTGTGGTTCTACGGCCTGACGGACAAGTCGTGGGCCTGTGTGATGTTCCGGGACGGCGAGCGACACGCCTCCGTATGGCAGTCGGGGCCCCGACGGCTCTGGGACGAGGTGACCGACGCCTACCTGTGGTGGAAGGGCCGGGGGTCCCCTGGCGTGACCCGGTTCGGTCTCACGGCCGACGCGTGCGGACAGCGTGCCTGGCTGGACGATCCGGCGAACGAGACCTGGCCCGTGACGTAGGTCTGACCTGCTACGGCGCACCTCGCACAGAGGGCCGGGGCCCGGCCGCGTAAGCTGGGCCCCGGCTCTGTCGTATGCCCACCCTCGCTCAAGGAGCACCCGTGGAGATCTTCTTCGAAATTCTGCTGGTCCTGGTCTGCGTCGGCGTACTCGCCTTCGCCGGTCTGACCGTGAAGAAGCTGTACCAGGGCCAGCGCTGACCCCCCTCTAGGAAAGCCTCCGCTCATGATCGAGATCCCGTCCGACCTGCACAAGGACCTTGTCCCGCTCGCCTTCCTGCTCGGCAACTGGGCCGGCGCGGGCGTGCACGACTTCCCCGGCTCGCAGAAGTGCAACTTCGGCCAGGAGGTCAGCTTCACCCACGACGGCCGGGACTTCCTGGAGTACCACTCCCACACCTGGGTGCTGGACAAGGACGGCAACAAGGTCCGCCCGCTGGAGTCGGAGTCCGGCTTCTGGCGGATCGACGCGGACCGCAAGGTCGAGGTCACGATGACCCGTGACGACGGTGTCATCGAGATCTGGTACGGCGAGATGGCCGACAAGAAGCCGCAGATCGACCTGGTGACGGACGCCGTCGCCCGCACCCCGGGCTCTCCCGCGTACAGCGGTGGCAAGCGGCTGTACGGCTATGTGAAGAGCGACCTGATGTGGGTGGGCGAGAAGCAGACCCCCGAGGTTCCGCTGCGCCCCTACATGTCGGCCCAGCTGAAGAAGGTCGTCACCCCCGAGGACGTCGAACGCTGGGCCAAGGCCCTCCCGGACGACCTGCCGGACAACGGCATCGCTTTCTTCAAGTAGTCCTAGACTCGTCGGTGTGGTGAGCACCGACTGGAAGAGTGATCTCAGGCAGCGCGGCTATCGGCTGACGCCGCAGCGGCAGCTCGTGCTCGAAGCCGTCGACACCCTTGAGCACGCGACCCCCGACGACATCCTCGTGGAAGTGAGGAAGACGGCGTCGGGGGTCAACATTTCCACCGTCTACCGGACGCTGGAGCTGCTGGAGGAGCTGGGCCTGGTCAGCCATGCCCATCTGGGGCACGGCGCGCCCACCTACCACCTCGCCGACCGGCATCACCATCTGCATCTGGTGTGCCGGGACTGCGAGGACGTCATCGAGGCGGACGTGGAGGTGGCCGCTGAGTTCACGGCCAAGCTGCGGCAGCAGTTCGGGTTCGACACCGACATGAAGCACTTCGCGATCTTCGGCCGGTGCCGGGACTGCTCGCCGAAGGGTTCAAGTCCCACGTCGTAGGCTTGCGTTATGAAGAGCCCCCTGCTGTCCCTGCCCGGCGCAGTCCCCGCCGAGGGTGTGGACGAAGGTGTCGCCGCCCACTACGGCGACCTGTTCCGCGAGCAGCGTGCCCTCGCCGACGGCACCGGTTTCGTCGACCTGTCGCACCGCGGTGTCGTCACCGTCAGCGGTGACGACCGGCTGAGCTGGCTGCATCTGCTGCTCACCCAGCACGTCAGCGAACTGCCCGCGGGCGAGGCCACCGAGGCCCTGATCCTCTCCGCGCACGGGCACATCGAACACGCGCTGTACCTGGTGGACGACGGTACGACCGTCTGGGCGCACGTGGAGCCCGGCACCCAGGACGCGCTGATCGCCTACCTGGAGTCGATGAAGTTCTTCTACCGGGTCGAGGTCGCCGACCGCACCGCCGACATCGCCGTCGTCCACCTGCCGGCCGGCTCCATCGCCGAGGTGCCGGACGGGGTCGTCGTACGCGAGACGGCGTACGGCCGTGATCTGTTCCTGCCGCGCGCGGAGCTGGAGTCCTTCGCCGCGTCGCACGGTCCCGCCGCGGGGCTGCTCGCCTACGAGGCGCTGCGGGTCGAGCAGCACCGGCCCCGGCTCGGGTTCGAGACGGACCACCGGACCATCCCGCACGAACTGGGCTGGATCGGTACGGCCGTGCACCTCCAGAAGGGCTGCTACCGGGGCCAGGAGACGGTCGCCCGCGTGCAGAACCTGGGCAAGCCGCCGCGCCGGCTGGTCTTCCTGCACCTGGACGGCAGCGAGGTGCACCTGCCGGCGCCGGGGACCGGGCTCCGCGTCGCGGACGACGGTCCCGAGGGCCGGAAGGTCGGGTTCGTGACGACGTCCGTACGCCATCACGAGCTGGGGCCGGTGGCGCTGGCCCTGGTGAAGCGGAACGTACCGGTCGACGCGAGGCTCCTGGCCGGAGAGACGGCGGCCGCCCAGGAGGTCGTGGTCGAGCCTTAGCCCTGTGGCCGGAGGCGCTTCACATCTCCAGCAGCACCGTGAACGGACCGTCGTTCGTCAGGTTCACCCGCATCCGCGCGCCGAAGCGGCCCGTGGCCACCGTCGCGCCCAGGGTGCGCAACTGGGCCACGACCTCGTCGACCAGGGGTTCGGCGAGGTCGCCGGGGGCCGCCGCGTTCCAGGTGGGGCGGCGGCCCTTGCGGGCGTCGCCGTAGAGGGTGAACTGGCTGATCACCAGCAGCGGTGCCCCGGTGTCGCTGCACGAGCGCTCGTCCTGGAGCATCCGGATCGTCCACAGCTTGCGCGCCAGCCGGGCCGCCTTCTCCTTGGTGTCCTCGTGGGTCACCCCCACCAGGACGCACAGCCCCTCGCCCTCGATCGCGCCGACCGTCTCGCCGTCCACGACGACGCTCGCGCCGTCCACCCTCTGTACCACCGCACGCATGCCGACCATCATGCCCGGTGTCCCGCCCCCGCCCGCACGGGGACCGATATGGATCCGTTACCGCCCATCTGGGGCCGTTCGGGGGCTCTCGGTCACAAAGCGGCCGGATGGGGTGGCACGATGCTTCCCACACGCCGGTCGAGGGGACGGTCACGCAGATGAGCACACCGAGCACGAGCTGGCGGCTGGGGACACAGGGACCGCACCGGCCGCCCGCGCAGCGCGCCGACGGCCCCCCAGGCCCCGGGTCCGCCGAGCCCGACCTGGCCCGGCTGAGCCTGCCCGAGCTGCGCGCCCTGCGCCGCGACGCCCAGCGGGACGAGGCGGACCTCAGCTATGTGCGGCGGCTGCTCCAGGGCCGTATCGACATCCTGCGCGCCGAGCTGGGGCGGCGCGGCCGGGCGTCCGTGCCGGCGCCGGCCGACGGCTCCGTGGTCGACCGGCTCGCGGAGATCCTCAAGGACGCCCCGGCCCGGCAGCGGTCCTCGGCCCGTCATGTCACGCTCGGCACCCCGCACAACGAGGAGTACGGGCGGCTGGCCGCGGAGATGCTCGCCGAGGTGGAGCTGTCGGACCTGACCGCGCGGACCGACCCGGAGCTGACCGCCGCCATGGGCCGCCTGGTCCGCTACGAGCAGGAGGTGTCCCGCTGCCGCCAGCGGCTCCAGCGCACCGCCGACGACTGCAGCGGGGAGATCGCCCGCCGGTACCGGGTGGGCGAGGCCCAGGTGGACGACCTGCTGACCTGAGCGCGGCCCGCGACCCGGCTGCGTAGGCTCCCCCTCATGGGTGAGATGGGTCTGCGCGAGCGCAAGAAGCGGCGGATGTACCAGGACGTGTCCGACATCGCCGTACGGCTGTTCCTGGAGCGCGGCTTCGACGCGGTGTCCGTGGCGGAGGTCGCCGCCGCGGCCGGGATCTCCAAGCCGACCCTCTTCCGGTACTTCCCGGCCAAGGAGGACCTGGTCCTGCACCGGATCGCGGACCACGAGACGGAGGCCGCCCGGGTGGTCGCCGGGGCCGCCGACCCGGTGGCCGCGCTGCGCGGGCACTTCCTGGCCGGGCTGGACCGGCGCGACCCGGTGACCGGCCTGAACGACCACCCCGAGGTGCTCGCCTTCCACCGGCTGCTCTACGGCACCCCGTCCCTGGCGGCGCGGGTCTACGCCCATCAGGAGCGGTCGGAGGCGGCGCTCGCCGAGGCGCTCGGCGGCGATCTGGACGCGCGGCTGGCCGCCGGGCAGATCATCGCCGTCCAGCGGGTCCTGGCCCAGGAGAACTGGCGGCGGATCGCGGCGGGGGAGCCGGTCGGGAAGGTGGCGCCGGATGCCGTACGGGCGGCCGAGCGGGCGTTCGCCCGGCTGGCGAAGGGGCTCCCGGAGACGGGCCCGGCCGCTGAGACTCGGTAAAAAATTTAACTCGGTAACGTTTTGTCGTACGCTGGCGGCATGACGTCGACCGATCCCGCCCTCACGGAAGCCCTGCACACCGAGCGCGCCTACCACGACGCCTGCCGCGCGGCCCTCGCCGCGATGGTCGACGGCGCCGCCGGACAGGTCGTCGTCGGCGAGGACGTCTCCGCCTCCGGAGCCGACGCCGAAGTCCTCGGCTACCGGCTGCGCAGCCAGGCCAAGGCCCTGCGCGAACTGCCGCCCGGGCCGCTGTTCTTCGGCCGGCTGGACTTCGCCGGCGGCCACCCCGAGCACGGCGGGCAGAGCTACCACGTGGGCCGGGTACGCATCACCGAGGACCCGGCCGCCCCGCCGCTCGTCGTCGACTGGCGGGCCCCCGTCTCCCGCGCCTTCTACCAGGCGAGCGCCACCGACCCGCAGGGCGTCGAGGTGCGCCGCCGGTTCGGCTGGGCCCCCGGCAGCCGGGGCGACGCCGCCGACCTCACCGCGCTGGAGGACGAGCACCTGGGCCGGGGCGAGTCGCGGACCAGCGACATCGTGGCCCGCGAGATCGAGCGGCCCCGTGTCGGCCCCATGCGGGACATCGCCGCCACCATCCAGCCCGAGCAGGACGACCTCGTCCGCGCCCCCCTCACCGACTCGGTGTGCGTGCAGGGCGCGCCCGGCACCGGGAAGACCGCCGTCGGCCTGCACCGGGCCGCGTACCTGCTCTACACCCACCCCAGGCGGCTCCAGCGCTCCGGCCTGCTCATCCTCGGCCCCAACCCGACCTTCCTCCGGTACATCGCCGAGGTGCTGCCCTCGCTCGGCGAGACCGCCCGGCACGGCACGGCCGACAAGGGTTACCGCCAGAGCACCCTGCTGGACGAGATCGCCCGCCACCCGGCCACCGGCACCGACCCGCTGTCCACGGCCACCGTCAAACACGACCCGCGCATGGCCGAGGTGCTGCGCCGGGCCCTGTACGCGCGGGTCACCGCCGACCGCGTGACCGACCTCGCCGTGCCGGACGGCTCCTACCGCTGGCGGGTCTCCGCCGGCGAACTGGCCGAGCTGGTGGCGGAGGTCCGCGCCGAGGAACCCCCGTACGCCATCGGCCGGGAACGGGTGCGCACCCGGGTGGTACGACGCCTGCGCGAGCAGGCCGAACGGCGCTCCGGGGTGCTGCCCGCCTCCTGGGTCCGCCGGATCGAGCGGTGCCGGCCGCTGACCGCGCAGCTGGACGCGGTGTGGCCGAAGGTCCGCCCCGAGGAGGTCCTCGCCGGGCTCCTCACCGACGCCGGGGAACTGGCGCGCGCCGCCGACGGCCTGCTGGACCCCGAGGAGCGGGCGGCGCTGCTGTGGCCGCGCCCGCCCCGCTCGTACAAGTCCGCCCGCTGGTCGGCCGCCGACCTGGTCCTGCTGGACGAGCTGGCCGGGCTGATCGAACACCCCGAGGGCTACGGCCACATCGTCGTGGACGAGGCGCAGGACCTCTCCCCGATGGAGTGCCGGGCCATCGCCCGCCGGGCCGCGTTCGGCTCGCTCACCGTCCTCGGCGACCTCGCCCAGGGCACCACCCCGTGGGCCGCCCGGGACTGGTCCGTCCAGCTGCGCCACCTGGGCCGGCCCGACGCGGCCGTGGTGCCGCTGACCACCGGGTTCCGGGTGCCGGCCGCCGTGCTGGAGCTCGCCAACCGGCTGCTCGCCCGGCTCGGCGTGGCCGTACCCCCCGCCACCTCGCTGCGCACCGACGGCGAGCTGACCCTCAGGCCGGCCGGGGACGTGCTCGCCGCCACCGTGACCGCCGTCCGCGACGCCCTGGCCCGGGAGGGCTCGGTCGGCGTGATCACGGCCGACGCGGACACCGACCGGGTACGGGCGGCCCTGACCGGCGCCGGCCTGGACGCGGCCGGACCCGAGGCGCTCGGCGCCCGGCTGGCCGTCGTCCCCGCGAGCCTGGTCAAAGGCCTGGAGTACGACCACGTCATCGCCGTGGAACCGGCGGCCGTGGCGGAGGCGGAGGAGCGGGGCGCGCACCGGCTGTACGTGGTGCTGACCCGGGCGGTCTCCCGCCTGGACGTGGTGCACGCCCGCCCGCTGCCGTTCTGAGACCCCGGCGGGCCTCAGCGGCCGACGTACTCCGCCAGGTGCTCGCCGGTGATCGTGGAGCGGGCCGCGACCAGCTCCGCGGGGGTGCCCTCGAAGACGATCCGGCCGCCGTCGTGGCCGGCGCCGGGGCCCAGGTCGATGATCCGGTCCGCGTGCGCCATGACCGCCTGGTGGTGCTCGATGACGATCACCGACTTGCCCGCGTCGACCAGCCGGTCCAGCAGGCCGAGCAGATGCTCCACATCGGCCGGGTGCAGACCGGTGGTCGGCTCGTCCAGGACGTAGATCCCGCCCTTGTCGCTCATGTGCGTGGCCAGCTTCAGCCGCTGCCGCTCGCCGCCGGACAGCGTGGTGAGCGGCTGGCCGAGGGTGAGGTAGCCGAGGCCCACGTCGGCCAGGTTCCGCAGGATCCGGTGCGCCGCCGGGGTGCGGCCGTCCCCGCCGGCGAAGAACTCCTCGGCCTGCTCCACCGTCATCGCCAGCACCTCGCTGATGTCCCGGCCGCCGAGCCGGTACTCCAGCACCGAGGCGTCGAACCGCCGGCCCTCGCACTCCTCGCAGGTGGTGGCCACCCCGGCCATGACGGCCAGGTCGGTGTAGACGACCCCGGCGCCGTTGCAGGCCGGGCAGGCGCCCTCGGAGTTCGCGCTGAACAGCGCCGGCTTCACCCCGTTGGCCTTGGCGAACGCCTTGCGGATCGGGTCCAGCAGCCCGGTGTACGTCGCCGGGTTGCTGCGCCGCGAGCCGCGGATGGGGGCCTGGTCGACGAAGACGACGCCCGCGCCGGCCGGTACCGACCCGTGCACCAGCGAACTCTTTCCGGACCCGGCCACCCCGGTGACGACCGTCAGCACGCCGAGCGGGATGTCGACGTCGACGCCCTTCAGGTTGTGGGTGGCGGCGCCGCGGATCTCCAGAGCGCCGGACGGCTCGCGCACCGAGTCCTTCAGCGCGGCCCGGTCGTCCAGATGGCGGCCGGTGAGCGTACGGGCGGCGCGCAGCCCGGCGACGGTGCCCTCGAAGCAGACGGTGCCGCCGGCCGTACCGGCGCCCGGACCGAGGTCCACCACATGGTCGGCGATCGCGATGACCTCCGGCTTGTGCTCCACGACGAGCACCGTGTTGCCCTTGTCCCGCAGCCGCAGCAACAGGTCGTTCATCCGCCGGATGTCGTGCGGGTGCAGACCGGCGGTCGGCTCGTCGAAGACATAGGTGACGTCGGTCAGCGAGGAGCCGAGGTGGCGGATCATCTTCGTACGCTGCGCCTCGCCGCCCGAGAGGGTGCCCGCGGGCCGGTCCAGGGAGAGATAGCCGAGGCCGATCTCCACGAACGAGTCGAGCGTGTCGCGCAGCGAGGCGAGCAGCGGCGCCACGGACGGCTCGTCCAGGCCGCGCACCCACTCGGCCAGGTCGCTGATCTGCATCGCGCAGGCGTCGGCGATGCTGATGCCCTTGATCTTCGAGGAGCGGGCGGCCTCGCCGAGCCGGGTGCCGGCGCAGTCCGGGCAGGTGGTGAAGGTGACCGCGCGGTCCACGAACTCCCGGATGTGCGGCTGCATCGCCTCCCGGTCCTTGGCGAGCATGGACTTCTGGATGCGCGGGACCAGACCCTCGTACGTCATGTTGATGCCGGCGATCTTCATCCGGGTCGGCTCGCGGTACAGGAAGTCGTCCAGCTGCGCCTGGGTGAAGGTGCGGATCGGCTTGTCCGGGGCGTAGAGGCCGGACTCGGTGTAGAGGCGGTGGTTCCAGCCGCCGGGCTTGTAACCGGGGATGGTGAGCGCGCCCTCGTCGAGGGACTTGTCGGAGTCGTAGAGCTGGGACAGGTCGATGTCGGTGACCGTGCCGCGGCCCTCGCAGCGCGGGCACATGCCGCCGGTGATGCTGAACTCGCGGCGCTCCTTCACCTGCTTCCCGCCGCGTTCCACGGTGACCGCGCCGGCCCCGCTGATGGAGGCGACGTTGAAGGAGAACGCCTTGGGCGAGCCGATGTGCGGGGTGCCGAGCCGGCTGAAGAGGATGCGCAGCATCGCGTGGGCGTCGGTGGCGGTGCCGACCGTGGAGCGCGGGTCGGCGCCCATCCGCTGCTGGTCCACGATGATGGCGGTGGTCAGCCCCTCCAGCACGTCCACGTCGGGCCGCGCCAGGGTGGGCATGAAGCCCTGGACGAACGCGCTGTACGTCTCGTTGATCAGCCGCCGCGACTCCGCGGCGATGGTGTCGAACACCAGGGAGCTCTTGCCCGAGCCGGACACGCCCGTGAACACCGTCAGCCGGCGCTTGGGTATCTCCACGCTGACGTTCCTGAGGTTGTTCTCCCGCGCTCCGTGCACCCGGATCAGCTCGTGGCTGTCGGCGGTGTGCGACGCGGTCACCGGCGCGTCGTCCGTCCTCGTGGTCATGCTCATCGCCTCTCCGTCCGTGAAACCCCCGCCACGCTAGCGGCGCACCCAGCCCACCCGCTTCTCCATTCCTGACCTCGTCACGGGCCCGTCCCCCGCGGGGGACGGCGGGCGCCGTGGACGACGGCCGGGAGGTGCCCGCGCACGCCACCGGCACGCCGGTCCGGCCCGGACGGGCGGAGCGGGTTTGGGGCGCGGCTCGCGGCGGAAGTCTCCGGCATGCGCCCCGACGACTGGCACCTCACCGGAGACATCGACGCCTTCCTCGCCCGCGCCGGGGGTTTCCTGCGGTCGCGGCCGGACCTGCACACCATGGCGCTGACGGTGACCGAGACCCTGCGCACCGGCGGTCCGGAGGCCTACGGCGCCGGGGCCCCGCTCCTCGGGTACCTGGAGGAGGCGGGCGAGGTCCGTGCCGCCTTCCACCGCGGGAGGCGGGGGCTGCTGAGCCCCACCGTCCTCACCCCGGAGCAGGCCGGCGCCCTCGCCGCCCGGCTGGCCGGCCTCGGCCACGTCCTGCCCGGGGTCAGCGCCGAGCAGCACACCGCCGCGGCCTTCGCCGAGGCGTGGCGGCGGCGCACGGGCGCCACGCCGGTCCTGCGCGCGCAGCGGGTACGCCTGTACCGGCTCGGCACCCCGGCCCCGCCCGACCCGCACCCGGAGGGCCGGGCCCGGGCCGTCGGCGAGCGGGACCACGAGCGGCTCGTGCGCTGGTGCCGCGCGTTCGCCGCGGACGTACGGGAGGACTTCCCCGCGGACGCGGGGGCCTGGTCCGGCACCCGGTTCGCCGCCAAGCGCTTCACGTTCTGGCAGACCCCGGACGGCACGCCCGTCTCCATGGCCGGCGCGACCCCGGCGGTCGCCGGCCACGTCCGGGTGGACCCCGTCTACACCCCCGCCCCCCTGCGCGGTCGCGGTTACGCGGGCGCGGTGACGGCGGCGGTGGGCCGGGCCGCGCTGGCCGCGGGCGCCCGCACGGTCGTCCTGTTCGCGGACCCGGCCAACCCCACCAGCACCGCCCTCTACCAGCGCATCGGATACGACCCGGTCGCCGAGTTCACGGTGTACGACTTCACGTGAGGCGGCCGTGGGCCCCGGCTCGCTCGGCCGGCGCCGGGGCCCTCGCTCAGCCGGTGTGGAGGACCCGGAAGCGGCCGGGGTCCGCCGGGTCCCGGTCGACGACCTGGACCGGCGGCCAGACCCACTGCCGGACACCGATGCCCGGCGCCCGGGAGAAACGGATGCGTCCGCGGGTGCCTTCGGTCTCGACGCCCGCCCAGGACGCGGCGACGCGCGCCCGGTCCGTGCCGTGGGCGCGCAGCACGTCGGCGAGGACGGCGATCGTGTCGTAGCCCTCGAAGGCGACGAAGGAGGGCGCTCGGGCCGGCCGCTCGCGCAGGGCCGCCTCGACGCGGACGCCGAGCGGGGTGAGGCGCTCGGGCAGGTAGCGCAGGAACGGGATCCCGGCGCCGTCACCGCCCAGCAGCGTCGCCCACCCGGCGAACTCCGGCTGCCCGGCCGGGGCGCCGATCAGGACGCCGGCGAGGCGCGGGTCGCGCCGCACGGCCCTGACGACCGACGCGGCCGGCTCCGGGTGGCCGGCCAGCAGCAGGAGGGCCGTCGCGCCGTGGGCGGCGAGCGCGTCGCACAGGGCGGCGGTGCCGAGCGCGTCCACGTCGAGTTCCACGACGCCGCCGCCATGCGCCGCGAGGTGGTCGCGCAGGATGCCGGTCCCGGACGCCCAGTAGACGCTCGGCTGGGCCGCCACGGCGATCCGGCGGTGGCCCGCGCCGAGCAGGAAGTCCGCGTAGACGCGCCAGCCGTGGGACTGTGCCGGGGCGATCCGCGCGACCCACTCCGTCGGCTGCCCGGTGAGCGCGTCGAGAACCGCGGACGAGCACAGGAACGGCAGGCCGAGGGCGTCCGCCCGGGCGGCGGCGGCGCGGGCGACGACGCTGTGGTACTCGCCCGCCACGGCGGCCACGTCCAGCCGGGCCAGTTCCTCCACGGCCGCCGCGGCCCGCTGCGGATCGGCGGCGGTGTCCCGCACCACCAGCTCCAGCGGCCGCCCGCCGACCCCGCCGGCGTCGTTGACGTCACGGACGCCCAGCTCCAGCCCGGCGAGCAGCTGCCGCCCCGCCTCGACCCAGCCGGGCGGCGTCAACGGCACGAGGGCCCCGATCCGGACGGCCGTCCCGCCGGCCCCGCCCACCCCCGGCGACGTACTCATACGGCGACGCCCCCGCCCCTCTCGTCCCGCTCCGGCGGGTCCACCCGGCTGATCACGCGGGCCATTGCACCCACGGCCCGCACCGGCGGGCAACCGGTCGTCCACCCCTCGGACACCAGGGGAGGCTCAGCCGGTGATCTCCCGGAGCAGGTCGCCGCTGTCGTCGTACAGCTCCAGAACGAAGCCCACCCCGAACCGCCGGAGCAGCGAGGCGAGCACATCGAGCCTGTCGGCGACCTCCAGCCCGCCCTGACGGACAACTCGGCCACCGCCGAAATGCTGCGTTCAGGATGAGGTGTCCGGCCTCGGGGATGATGAAGCCGTCGCGTTCCAGTGCCCGGAGGGACTGTGTGAGCACCTTGGACGTGATGTTCCGCAGAGGGACCCGGAGCTCGGAGAACCGGCGGGGGCCGTCTTCGAGACACTGGACGATCATCGCCCCAACACCACCGCACGCATGTCGGTGTCGAAGGGGCCTGATCCAGCGGATGCCCCGGCCCCACGAGCCGGACACACTATTGCAAGCAGGTGCTTGCAATAGTTAGCGAAGGTGGGGCAAGGTGGAGGCATGGCATCGCTGAACGTCGGCAATCTCGGTGAGTACCTGCGCGAGCAGCGGCGCAACGCCCAGCTGTCGCTGCGGCAGCTCGCCGACGCCGCCGGGGTGTCCAACCCGTACCTGAGCCAGATCGAGCGCGGGCTGCGCAAGCCCAGCGCGGAGGTGCTCCAGCAGGTCGCCAAGGCCCTGCGCATCTCCGCCGAGACGCTGTACGTCCGCGCCGGCATCCTCGACGCCGAGCGGGACCGGGACGAGGTCGAGACGCGCGCCGTCCTCCTCGCCGACCCCTCGCTCAACGAGCGGCAGAAGCAGGTGCTGCTACAGATCTACGAGTCCTTCCGCAAGGAGAACGGATTCGGGACCGGCGAGCCCGCCGGTCCGGCCCGGGACGGGGACGGCGCCACGGACCAGGGAACCGGTGGCGGCAGTACGGCCGGCGGAGGCGATGCCGCCGGAAGCGACACCGACGCCGGTCGGCGGCGGACGGCCGGATAACGCCGGACCAGGGCTCGGACGCCCGCCGCGGACCTCGTCAACCCAGCCGAACGCGAATTCGATCCGGGAGGATCCCCACCATGGCCATCACCGACGACCTGCGCAAGACCCTCAGCGACCCGACCCCGCTCTACTTCGCCGCCGGCACCGCCGATCTGGCGCTTCAGCAGGCCAAGAAGGTGCCGGCCCTGGTCGAGCAGCTGCGCGCCGAGGCCCCGGCCCGCATCGACGCCGTACGCAACACCGACCCCAAGGCCGTGCAGGAGAAGGCCGCCGCCCGCGCCAAGGAGGCGCAGGAGACCCTTCAGGCCAAGGTCGGCGAGCTCATCGGCTCCCTCGACGTGAAGAAGCTCGGCGAGACCGCCCAGGACCTCGCCCTGCGCGGGGTCGGCGTCGCCGCCGAGTACGCCGTCAAGGCCCGCGAGACCTACGAGAAGGTCGCCGAGCACGGCGAACAGGCCGTGAAGACCTGGCGCGGCGAGGCCGCCGAGGAGATCGAGGACCTGGCGATCGCCGTCGAGGGCAAGCCCGAGCCGGTCCAGGTCCGCGACGACGAGCCCGAGCCGGCCGGGGCGAAGGCCGAGCCCGCCGCGGACAGGAAGCCCGCGGCGAAGAAGGCGCCGGCCGCCCGCAAGTCCACCACCGCGAAGAACACCGCCCCGTCGGCCAAGGGAGAGTGACCGGTCCCGCGGGCACGGGCCGGGCACCTCTGGGGTGTCCGGCCCGTTCTATGGGTACGGTGGCGGCGTAGCAGGGGTTCGCGAATCGACGGATGGTGGGCGACATGCTGATGTTGGGCTTCGCGGGGTTCATGGGCATCTTGAAGATCGTCCTCATGGCCCTGGCCGCGGTCGGACTGTTCGACGCCGCGTTCCGGCGGGAGGACGCCTTCCGCGCCGCCGACAAGCAGAACAAGGTGTTCTGGCTGATCATCCTCGGCATCGCGCTCGTGGTCAGCTATCTGTTCTCGATCCTGTCCATCCTGCCGATCGCCGGCGCGGTCGCCAGCATCGTCTACCTCGTCGACGTCCGCCCCGCCCTCCAGCAGGTGGGCGGCGGCCGCGGCCGCGGCCGCCGGGGCAGCAGCAGCGACGGTCCGTACGGGCCGTGGAACGGCGGCCGCTAGTCGCATCCCGCGAGCGGGCGCCTGCCGAGTGCCGGGTGGGCCGGGTGCGGGCCGTAGCGCTGCGCGGCTCCGCCGCGCGGGCGCGAACGGCCCCCACGCACCCGCGCCCGGCGACGGCGCGCCGGCCCTACGGCGGAACCCCCTACGCCGCCCGGTCCAGCAGCACCACGGCCACGTCGTCCGTCAGCTCGCCCCCGTTCAGCTCGCGGACCTCGTGCACCGCCGCCCGCAGCAGTTCCTCCCCGCGCAGCCCCTCGGCCAGCTGCCGGCGGATCATCTCCACCATGCCGTCCTGCCCCAGCCGCTCCCCGGACGCGCCGACCCGGCCCTCGATCAGGCCGTCGGTGTAGAGCATCAGGCTCCACTCCGAGCCCAGCTCCACCTGCATCCGGGGCCAGCGGGCGCCGGGCAGCAGGCCCAGGGCGGGGCCGTTGTTGTCGTAGGGCAGCAGCCGCGGCGCCCGGCCCGGGCGGGCGATCAGCGGGGCCGGATGGCCCGCCAGGCACAGGCCCGCGCGGCGGCCGTCGGGGGCGATGTCCACCGTGCACAGCGTCGCGAAGATCTCCTCGTCGGAGCGCTCGTGCTCGAGCACCTGCTGGAGGGTGTTCAGCAGCTCGTCCCCGCACAGCCCGGCCAGGGTCAGCGCCCGCCAGGCGATGCGCAGCTCCACGCCCAGCGCGGCCTCGTCCGGACCGTGCCCGCAGACGTCGCCGATCATGGCGTGCACGGTGCCGTCCGGGGTGCGGACGGCGTCGTAGAAGTCACCGCCGAGCAGGGCCCGGGAGCGGCCCGGCCGGTAGCGGGCGGCGAACCGCAGCGAGGAGCCGTCCAGCAGCGGGGTGGGCAGCAGACCGCGCTCCAGGCGGCGGTTCTCCTGCGCGCGCAGCCGGCCCTCGGCGAGCCGCCGCTCGGCCGTCTCGGACCGCTTGCGCTCCACGGCGTAGCGGATGGCGCGGCTGAGCAGCCGGCCGTCCAGCTCGTCGCGGAACAGATAGTCCTGGGCGCCCACGCGCACGGCCTCGGCGCCGCGCTCGGCGTCGCCGGAGGCGGTCAGCGCGAGCACGGCGTGCCGGGGCGCGAGCCGCAGCACGTGCCGGAGCACGGCCAGCTCGTCGTCGGTGTCGTCGCCGCCCGGCGCCGGGAGTGCCAGGTCCAGCAGGATGCAGTGGACGTCGTCGGTGAGCAGCCGCTCGGCCTCGGTGAGGTTGCGGGCGGTGCGCACGCGGATCGGCTTGCCGGCCGAGTCCAGCAGGTCGGGCACGATCGGCGAGCCGGCCGGATCGTCCTCGATCAGCAGCAGGGTGAGAGTGGCGCCGGTGCCGTGCGCGGGCGTGGCGTCGCGGTGCGCCTCTTCCTTGAGGGGGCCGCCGGCGGTCTGCGGGGCCTGCGCGTGACCACTCTCCACGGCCGGGATCGCTCTCTGCCGCGGTACGGGTACGGGCATCGTCTTGGGTTCCTTCCCTCCCCCCGAGGGCACGGCGGCATCGAGGGTCTCGACCCACCGACCGGTGACCATAGCGGCTGGGACCGCCCCGACGGAATGGTGTGAGCCGGGTCGCCGCGCCGGCCGCCGCCGTCATATGCCGCGTTCCGTACCGCAGTTGGACACGGTGACGGCCCGCGCGGGATGACGAAGCTCACGTCCGGCCAGAGCCGGCCGTGCGGTGGGTCACGTGACCCGGGTCACCGGTGGGGGGCCTGCGCGGCGCCCGTCACGCGTCCGGTCGTACGACGCCCAGGATCGGCATCGAGCCGGCGCCCGCCTCCGTCACCGTGCGGCCGGGGCGCGGGGCGTGGATGACCGTGCCGTCGCCGATGTACAGCGCGACATGGCTGGCGTCGTCGAAGTAGATGACGAGGTCGCCGGGGCGCATGTCCTCGACGTCCACGTGCGGCAGCTGCCGCCACTGCTCCTGCGAGGTGCGCGGGACGGGGTGCCCGGCGGCGGCCCAGGCCTGGGAGGTCAGGCCCGAGCAGTCGAAGGAGTCCGGACCCTCGGCGCCCCACACATACGGCTTGCCGAGCTGCGCGGCGGCGTACTTCACGGCCTTCTCGCCCGGCGCGGAGGCCTGGCCGGGGGCGTCCTTGAGGACACCGGTGTCCAGCCAGGCGGTCTGTGCCTTCCGCGCGGCCTCCCGCTCCAGCTGGGCGAGCCGCTCCTTCTCCTTCTCCTCCAGCCGGGACTGGAGCTTCTCCGCCGCGTCGATCCGCTGCTCGATCTTCCTCTTGGCGGCGGCCTTGGCCTTGCGGTTGCTCTCCAGCCGCTTCCACTGCGCGGAGGCGTCGTCGGAGTACGCCCGCAACTCCTTCTGGGCGCGGGTCATCTCGGACATCAGCCCGGAGGCCGCCCGCTGGCCCTGGAGCACCCGGCCGGCGCCGTCCAGGAACCGGCCGGGGTCGTCGGTGAGCAGGAACCGGGCGGTGGAGGACAGGCCGTTGGTGCGGTACTGGTCCCGGGCCGCCGCGCCCGCCTGGTCCTTCAGTCCGTCCAGCCGCCGCTGCCCCTGGTCGATCTTCCGGGCCAGTTCCGCGATCTCGGCGGACTGCTTCTTCGCCTTCTCCTCGGCCGCGTTGTAGGCGTCGGTGGCCACGGAGGCGTCGTGGTAGAGCTTGTCGAGCCGGACGCGGACGGCCTCAAGGTCCTTGTCCGGCAGGGGAGTCACCGCGGGTGCGGGCGTGGGGGCGGGCGCGGGTATGGGGGCGGGGGCCGCGAACGCCGTGCCGGGTGCCGCGAGGACGGTCACCGCGCAGACCACGGTCAGGGCGGCCGTGAGCAGGCCGCGCTTACCCGAACCCATACTTATTCCCCCAAACTGATTTACCGTCAGTAACTTACGGTCGTCTGAGGGATCGTGCCACGCTCGCGAGCAAAGCGACAGAGGCCGTCGGACACCGGATGCCCCCGCCCGGCCGCCGGGTACGGGTAGTCACCTCGCCGGTGTGGCGAACGGGACGCGCGAAGCGTTCCCCCGCGCGCGGGTCCGGACCGGCCGGCGCTCAGCCCGTCGGCGCCAACGCCGCCCAGGCCACGGTGACTTCGCCCTGCCGCCAGCGGGCCGGGGCGTCCGTCACCGGCCAGTCGGCGGTCAGGTCCCGCACCGCGCGCATCCAGCGCTGGCGGGCGCCGTAGGAGGCGTAGGGCGCGGCGGCGGCCCAGGCGCGGTCGAAATCGCGCAGGAAGGCGTGGACCGGCTCGCCCGGGACGTTGCGGTGGATCAGCGCCTTCGGCAGCCGCTCGGCGAGATCGGAGGGGCGCTCCAGGGAGCCCAGCCGGGTGGCGAAGGTGACCGTACGGGGGCCCTCGGGGCCGAGCGCCACCCACACGTGCCGGCGGCCGATCTCGTCACAGGTGCCCTCCACCAGCAGCCCGCCCGGGGCGAGCCGCGCGCACAGCTGCCGCCACACCGGGGCGACCTCGGCCTCGTCGTACTGGCGCAGCACGTTCGCGGCCCGGATCAGCACCGGGCGCCCGGGCACCGGCACCTCGAAGCCCCCGTGCCGGAAGACGAGGCCCTCGCGCTCGTACGGCCGCGCCGCCGCGACCCGGACCGGTTCGATCTCGATGCCGACCACGCGGGTGCGGGGCGCCGCCGTACGCAGCCGGGTGAGCAGCTCCACGGCCGTCCAGGGCGCGGCGCCGTAGCCCAGGTCGACGGCCACGGGGTCGCTCGCGCGGCGCAGCGCGGCGCCGTGCGTGGCCGCGATCCAGCGGTCCATGCGGCGCAGCCGGTTGGGGTTGGTCGTCCCGCGCGTCACCGTGCCCACAGGCCGGGACGCCGCGGGGGTTCTCATGGATACGAGGGTAAAGGGCCCGTGCGGCCCGCAAGCGGGGCGGGGAACCGCCCGACCGGCCACGACGCGCGACCGCCTCGACGCGTCCGCGGCGCCCCGGCCACGGCGAGGCCGACCACAGATCGAACAATTGGCCGACTTTGGGTAATGATTCGGTAAAGCCGCTTGATCGGGAAATGGCAGGGCACCCACCCGCTGTTGGAGCCCTAGGGAGGGCGCCGGTGGGCCCTTCCACGGCATGCCCGCACCAAGGAGGTCCGCCACGTGAGCCAGTACGTCAGCAGGCTCGGGCGACGCTCCCCGTCGGCCTCCCGGCTCCGGCTGCACCGCAGACCCCGGCGCGTCGCCATGCTCTCCGTGCACACCTCCCCGCTCCACCAGCCCGGCACCGGTGACGCGGGCGGCATGAACGTCTACATCGTGGAGCTGGCCCAGCGCCTCGCCGAGATCGACATCGAGGTGGAGATCTTCACCCGGGCCACGACCGGCGGCCTGCCCCCCGCCGTCGAGCTGGCGCCCGGCGTGCTCGTCCGGCACGTCGACGCGGGCCCCTACGAGGGCCTGGCCAAGGAGGACCTCCCGGCCCAGCTGTGCGCCTTCACCCACGGCGTGATGCAGGCGTGGGCCGGTCACCGCCCCGGCCACTACGACCTGGTCCACTCCCACTACTGGCTCTCCGGCCACGTCGGCTGGCTCGCCGCCCAGCGCTGGGGCGTGCCCCTGGTGCACGCCATGCACACCATGGCCAAGGTCAAGAACGCCAACCTGGCCGAGGGCGACACCCCCGAGCCCGCCGCCCGGGTGATCGGCGAGACCCAGATCGTGGCCGCCGCCGACCGGCTCATAGCCAACACCGCCGAGGAGGCCGGCGAGCTGGTCCGGCACTACGCGGCCGACCCCGCGAAGGTCGCCGTGGTCCACCCCGGCGTCAACCTCGGCCGCTTCCGTGCCGCCGACGGCCGTGCCGCCGCCCGCGCCCGCCTCGGCCTGCCCCAGGACGCCCTGATCCCGCTCTTCGCCGGCCGCATACAGCCGCTGAAGGCGCCCGACGTGCTGCTGCGCGCCGTGGCCGTGCTGCTGGAGTGGCGCCCCGAGCTGCGCTCCCGCCTGGTCGTCCCGGTCGTCGGCGGCCCCAGCGGCAGCGGGCTCGCCAAACCGGAGGGGTTGCAGAAGCTCGCGGCCCGGCTGGGCATCGCGGACGTGGTGCGCTTCCGGCCGCCGGTCGGGCAGGAGCAGCTGGCCGACTGGTTCCGGGCCGCGTCCGTCCTGGTCATGCCGTCGCACAGCGAGTCCTTCGGCCTGGTCGCCATCGAGGCGCAGGCGACCGGCACCCCGGTGCTCGCGGCCGCGGTCGGCGGACTGCCGGTGGCCGTGCGCGACGGCGAGACCGGCTTCCTCGTCCAGGGCCACGACCCGGCCGACTACGCGCGCGTGCTGGGCCGCTTCGCCGACCACCCGGACCTCACGGAGCGCATGGGCCAGGCCGCCGCCCGGCACGCCCAGTCCTTCGGCTGGGACACGGCCGCCGCCACCACCGCCGACGTCTACACGGCCGCGACCCAGTACCACCGCCGTCGCGTACGCTCCCACCATGGCTGATGTCGAGAAGGCCGGGCAGGTCCTGGAGGGCGTCTTCGAGGACGCGGAGCTGGAGTGGGAGAGCCCCGGGCCCGGGAACTACGTGGTCCAGCTCCCCGGCACCCGCAAGCTGTCCACGACGGTCTCCTTCCTCGTCGGCCGCCACTCCCTGTCGCTGAACGCCTTCGTCGTCCGCCACCCCGACGAGAACGAGCCCGGCGTCCACCGCTGGCTGCTGGAGCGCAACCTCAGGCTCTACGGCGTGAGTTACGCCGTGGACCGCCTCGGCGACATCTACGTCACCGCCCGCCTCCCGCTCGCCTCCGTCACCCCGGACGAGGTCGACCGGCTCCTCGGCCAGGTCCTGGAAGCGGCCGACGGCGCCTTCAACACGCTGCTGGAGCTGGGCTTCGCCTCCTCGATCCGCAAGGAGTACGCCTGGCGGGTGGCCCGCGGCGAGTCCACCAGGAACCTGGAGGCGTTCACCCACCTGCTCGAACGCCCGGCGGACTGAGGCGGGCGGCGCGGACCCGGGGTCAGGACGGCTCCGGCCGGGGCGTCTCCGTACCGGCCCCGTGGTCGAGTTCGTCGGCGAACGCCCGCAGGGCATCGGCCAGTTCCTTCTTGGTCGGCAGCTGGCCGACCTTCCTGTCCAGCTCGGTGACGCGCCGGTTCAGCTCCTCCAGGCTCGCCGTCCCGGTGGGCTCGTCCGTGGGGCCGGGGCCGTCCGGGCCGGGTTCGGTGCCGCCGTCGGCGCCCGCGGTGCCGCTTGCCTCGCCGCTGCCTCCGCCGAAGAAACCACCGGTGCTGCCGGAGCCGGCGACGTCACTCTCCTGCGGGATGCCGTCGGTCGCGCCTCCGCTGCCGGACCCACCGCCATCGGCCGTACCGCCATCGGCCGTACCGCCGTCGGTGGTGCCGCCGACGGACGTGCCCGCGGTGTCCGGGGCCGGCTCCGAGTCCGACTGGACGGTGGCCGCGGGGCCGCTCCCGTGGCGGGGGGCGTCGTCCGAGGGAGCCGCGAGCGCCACGCCGACGCCTACGGCGACCAGGGCCGCGGCACCCGCGACGGCGAGCGAGAGGCGTCTGAGCGGCAACGCCCGGGCGGGGCCGGACGAGTCGCCGGAGGTCTGTGCTTCTGGTGCTTCGGATGTGTCAGCCATGCGGGGAGGCTAACCAGCGGTGATCGGCGGACGGGCGGCTTCCGCCGAACCCCTCGCACACCATCGCCGTACGGCCCCGCGGCCACCGCTAGGGACGGCGGGCACTGTCGCGGTAGCGGCCCGGCGTGACGCCGACCAACTTCCGGAAGTGCCGGGTGAGATGAGCCTGGTCGTAGAACCCGGTGGCCGACGCGACCTCGCCCGGCGGCACCCCGTCGAGCAGCAGCCGCCGGGCCCGCCCGACCCGCCGGGACATCAGGTACTGGTGCGGCGCGATGCCGTACGCCCCGCTGAACGCCCGTACCAGATGCGCCGGATGGGCGTGCAGCGACCGCGCGGCCTCCTCCAGCGAGACACCGGCAACGACCCGGGCGTCCAGCAACTCCCGCAGCCGGCGGGCCAGTACCGGGTCCCGGAACCGGCGCGGCGCACCGGCGCGCGGCCGCAGATGCCGGCGCAGCCGCTCCGCGACCAGCGTCAGCCTGCTCTCCGCCTCCAGCTCGTCGCCGGGCCGGGCGAGGGCGGAGTGCAGCCGGGCGACGCGCACCCGGAGCACGGGGTCCCGCAGATCGGGGGAGTCCACGGCCGGACCGATCAGCTCCTCCCCGAGCCGGCCGGCGTCGAGATACACGACCCGCTTGCGGAAACCCCCCGGTGTGGCGGGGGAGCCGTTGTGCGGCACGTGCGGCGGCAGCAGTGTCACGGTGTCGTGCGGGGTGCCGTGCTCGTGCCGGCCGAGGTCGTACCGTACGGCCCCGTCGTCCACGATCAGCAGCGTCCACGCGTCGTGGACGTGCATCGGATAGGCGTACTCGGTGAAGCGGGCGTGGAAGACCTCGGTGACGCCCGGCACCACGGGGCGCCACGCGGTGACGAGTTCCTGCCCGGCGGCCATGCAAAAAACGTACAAGACCCGGCCGTGTCCCGGAGGGGAGTCTCGGTGCATGAACACCGAACCCCTCCGCTTCGACACGAAGATCGCCGTACTGCTGCGCGAGGACCTGGAGCCCTGGCAGCGTCTGAACGTCACCGCCTTCCTGGTCAGCGGCCTGGGTACCGCGTCCCCCGAGGTGATCGGGGAGCCGTACGAGGACGCGGACGCCGTGCCGTACCTGCCGATGTTCCGCCAGCCCGTGCTGGTCTTCGAGGGCGCCAAGGAGACCCTGAAGGCGGCCCACGGCAGGGCGCTCGGCCGCGCCCTGCCGCGCGCGGTGTTCACCTCGGACCTGTTCGCCACGGGCAACGACCGCGACAACCGCGCGGCGGTCCGGGCCGTCCCGACCGGCGACCTGGACCTGGTCGGGCTGGCGGTGTACGGCCCGAAGAACGCCGTGGACAAGGTCCTCAAGGGCGCGCGGATGCACCCGTGAGCGTGCTCAGCCGAACATGCCGGGCACGTAGTCGCCGGCGGGCTGCCGGACGAGCACGTTCGCGCGGTTGTAGGCGTTGATCAGGGCGATGAGCGCGACCAGGGCGCCGAGCTGCTCCTCGTCGTAGTACCGGGCGGCGTTCGCCCACGCCTCGTCCGGGACCCCGCCGGAGCCGTCGGCGATCCGGGTGCCCTGCTCCGCCAGCTCCAGCGCGGCCCGCTCGGCCTCGGTGAAGACGGTGGCCTCCCGCCAGACCGCGACCAGGTGCAGCCGGGTGGCGCTCTCCCCGGCCGCCGCCGCGTCCTTGGTGTGCATGTCGGTGCAGAACCCGCAGCCGTTGATCTGGCTGGCGCGGATCTTCACCAGTTCCTGCGTGGCGGCCGGCAGCGAGGACTCCGCGAGCGCCTGGCCGGCGGCGTTGAAGTGCCGGATGACCTTGCCGATGACCGGGTTGGTGAACAGGTTGAGACGAGCGTCCATGGTGTCCTCCTGGTGGGGTGCGGCTGCTTCCACCTCACTGACGGACACGAACGCGGGAATGTGACACGGGTAGGTGTGAGCTGGGTCTCACGGGTCTCACTACGGGCGGGCCGGGCGGGTACGGCTCTTCGCCTGTGCGCCGACGGGTGCGGGCGTGGGCCTGGGCCTGGGTGTGGGTGTGGGCAAGGGCGCCGGTGCCGGGGTGGGGCCGGGCGGTACGACGATCTCTCTCCCCTCCCCCCGCGCCGACGGGCGCCGGGGGGGGGGGCTCAGGCGGCAGGGATTTCAGCCCCCGCCCCCGCTCCTGCCCCCGCCCCCTTGTCGGCCGGGGCCGGAGCCGCGGCGCCGGCGGGCTCCTCCGGCGGCAGCCGGCGCATCAGCACGCCGTACCCGACACCGGCGCCCGTCCCCACCACCGCGCACATGCCCCACAGCCAGCCCGCGCCGAGGCGGTCGATGACCGCGCCCGACATCAGCGGGGCGACCAGCGCGGCGACGGACCAGGACAGGGTGTACACGCCCTGGTAGCGCCCGCGGCCGTGCACCGGCGAGAGCCGGACCACCAGGCCGGTCTGGGTCGGGGCGTTGACGATCTCGGCCAGGGTCCACACGCACACGGTGAGCATGAAGACGCCGACCGACCCGGCGAAGGCGGTCAGCCCGAAGCCGTATCCGGCGAGCACCGAGGAGACGACCAGCAGGGTGCGCGGATCGCGGTGCTCGATGAACCGGGTGACGGGGATCTGGAGGGCGACGATCAGGACGCCGTTGACGGCGATGACCAGGCCGTAGTCGGCGGGGGAGAACCCGGCGCGCCCCATGGCCACGGGCAGTGCGACCGAGCCCTGCTGGAAGATCAGCGCGACGAGGAAGGACAGCCCGACGACGGCCATGTACCGCCCGTCGCGCAGCACCGTGCCGAGGCCGACTTCCGTTTCCGCCTGCCGGGAGGTGGGCGCGGGCCGCGACTCGGGCACCTTCGCGAAGACCACGACCGCGCAGGCCAGGGTCATCCCGGCCTCGATCAGGAACCCGGCGAGGTAGCTGAACTCGGCGATGAACCCGGCCGCCATGGAGGAGACGGCGAAGCCGAGGTTGATCGCCCAGTAGTTGAGGGAGAAGGCGCGCACCCGGTCCTCTGGGCGCACGATGTCGGCCATCATCGCCTGGACGGCGGGCCGGGAGGCGTTGGAGGCCATGCCGACGAGGAAGGCGACGCCGGCGATGGCCACCGGGTCGGTCATGAACCCGAGCAGGGCCACGGAGCCGGCGGTGGCGCTCTGCGCGATCAGCAGCGTGGGCCGCCGGCCCAGCCGGTCGGCCATCACCCCGCCGCCCAGCGAGGAGACGACCCCGCCGAGCCCGTGCAGGGAGGCGACGAGACCGGCGTACGAGGCGGAGTAGCCGCGGTCGAGTGTGAGGTAGAGCGCCATGAACGTGGCCACGAAGGCGCCGAGCCGGTTGACGAGCGTGCTCGTCCACAGCCACCAGAACTCGCGTGGCAGTCCGGAGACGGACTCCCGGACGGCACGTCTGACACGGGCTGGCGACATCGAGGTTCCCCCACGGCGGTAAGCGGCTCAAGCAGCGGTCATACCTTACGAAGGGGGTGCCCGGCGTCGCCATTCAATTAGCGGAACGTGTCAGTCGACGCGGGTTGCCGGTACGCCTCCGGCGCCCGACCGAGTCCCGTCCGGGATGTCTCATCCGGGATTTTCCTTAGGTAGGCTCAGGACCATGGCCGACGCACCGTACAAGCTGATCCTCCTCCGCCACGGCGAGAGCGAGTGGAACGCGAAGAACCTGTTCACCGGCTGGGTGGACGTGAACCTGAACGAGAAGGGCGAGAAGGAGGCAGTCCGCGGTGGCGAGCTTCTGAAGGACGCCGGTCTCCTGCCCGACGTGGTCCACACGTCCCTCCAGAAGCGCGCGATCCGCACGGCCCAGCTGGCGCTGGAGGCCGCGGACCGCCACTGGATCCCGGTCCACCGCTCCTGGCGCCTGAACGAGCGCCACTACGGCGCCCTCCAGGGCAAGGACAAGGCCGCGACGCTCGCCGAGTTCGGCGAGGAGCAGTTCATGCTCTGGCGCCGCTCCTACGACACCCCGCCCCCGCCGCTGTCGGACGACTCCGAGTTCTCCCAGGCCCACGACGCGCGCTACGCGACGATCCCGCCGGAGCTGCGCCCGCGCACGGAGTGCCTGAAGGACGTCGTCATCCGGATGCTCCCCTACTGGTACGACGCCATCGTCCCCGACCTCCTGACCGGCCGCACGGTCCTGGTCGCCGCCCACGGCAACAGCCTGCGCGCCCTGGTCAAGCACCTGGACGGCATCTCCGACGCCGACATCGCCGGCCTGAACATCCCGACGGGCATCCCCCTGGCCTACGACCTGGACACCGACTTCAAGCCGGTCACCCCCGGCGGCAAGTACCTGGACCCCGAGGCGGCCGCGGCAGCCATCGAGGCGGTCAAGAACCAGGGCAAGAAGAAGTAAGCGCCCACGCGTCAGCCCCCTGCCTGCGGGTTCTCCGCCGGGAGGGGGCTTTTCTCTCGCCCTGGGCCGTCTCTGGGCCATGGAAGGGATTCCGGGCCGCTGTCAAGGGTTCCCGCATGCCTCGGTGATCAGGCACGTGACCGGTATGCTTGTCGCGCCTTACCTGATCCTTCCCTGAACTCCGCCTGCTTGTGCGTGAGTTCCAAGGCTCCGACCCGAGAAGCGGGTCGGTTGGAGGAGAAGGGAGGCGGTAGAGGTGAGCCTAGAGAAAGACGAGCCTCGTAGGTGGAGCAGCGCCGAGAGGTGGCAGGTCTGGCTTACGGGGGCGGGTCTCGTGGTGGCCATCGCTACCGGCGTGCTGCAGTTCGCTCGATGAGCGAAGCACGTGCGAGGACGGTCGCGACCGGGAGCTGCACATGCAGCGAGCCCGGTCTGCTGGTAGGCGACCGGGCTCGTTGACTGCGAGAGGGCCTGGGTCTGGTTGCCGCCGGATCCAGGTCCTCGGTCGTCCGAGAGGGCTCTACGGCACTAGGTCTGCCGTCTGGAGCGCTCAGACATTGCAATGCAATGTCTCACGACGTAGCCAATTCCATCAAGTTTTGTGACCTTGTGCTTGAGCTGAGGTTGACCGCCTTGGCCCGGTACCAACCGTCGGCTCCGGCCTTCGAGGAGGGCCAGTCATCTGCGGTCGAAGATGGAGGCCACGGCCTTCCGCGTGCGCTCTTGACTGGACGGCATGAGATGAGCGTAGACACGGAGGGTCAGGCCCGGGTCCGAGTGGCCGAGGTACTCAGCGAGGGCCTTGATGTTCTCTCCCGCGTCCAGGAGCACCGACGCGTAGAAGTGACGTAGGGCGTGCATGCCGTTTTCGCGGGACTCGACGTACGACCCGCCCGGCTTCCGCTCGGGGATCACGCCGGCCGAGGCGAGGGCACGCTTCCACACTTCCTCGTTGAGCGACGTACGCCAGACGTGCCCGCCGCGCGGCCCGGTGAAGATCAGCCGCTGGGTCACCGGAGGCCCGTCCGCCGCCTTCCACGGCAAGGTGATCTCGACCGGCGGGAACCGCTTCATGTGGGCGCGGAGGGCGTCAGCGACCGGGCCGGGGAGCGGTACGTCCCGGAGCTTGCCGCTCTTCGGCGGGGCGAAGACCGGCTTGCTGCGGCTCAGCTTGAGCTGCTGGACCACGTGGAGGGTGTCCGACTCGAAGTCGATCGCGTCGATGGCCACGCCCAGGATCTCCCCTTGCCGAAGGCCGCAGCCGCCACCCAGGTCGACCATGGCTCGGTAGCGCTCGGGCATGCCGGCCCGGACGGCGAAGACCCGTTCCGGCGTCCAGGGCACGACGTGCTTGTTGTCCACAATCGGTGGACGGACTGAGCGAGCGGCGCACGGGTCCGGGGAAGATGCCCGTCGTCCACGGCCGCGCTCAGGGCGGCACGCACGTGGGAGTAGATCGTCCGGGCATACGAGCCACGGACGCCGTTCTCCTGGAGCTGCCGCACCCAATCGCGGATGGGAGCGGGCTGGAAGGAGCCGAGCGGACGCGACCCCAGGTAGGGGTAGGCGTGCAACCGGAACTGCGCTTCCATCGAAGCCTGGGTGTTCGGGTCCGGAGCGTGAGTCACCCACTTCTCGGCGTACTGCTGGAAGGTGATCCGGGCCGCGCGCGGGTCGATGTACTGCCCCCGCGCCATGTCCACCTCGGTCTGGGAGAGCCACTGTTCGGCCAGCCGCTTCTGCCGGTCGGGGAAGCTCTTGGACTACTGGACGGGCCGGATGGGGCTGGTTCTGGTCATGTGACGCTCGGCCTTCTGCTCAGGCACCGCAGGTGGGCATACCCCAAGTTGAAGCCCTCGCTCCCCTCCCAGCGCACGGGAGCAACCAGCTCCGTCCCCAGCAGCGGGGCGGGGCAGGAGAGGCACACGGGCCGCTTGTCGATCGGGGGCATGGTCTTCTCGTGCAGGAGGCGCCGGCCGTGGCCGACGAGGCAGGTCTGGTGCTGCCGGCACGGGGTGCAGGCGGAGAAGTGGCGGTGCCAGTCGTACCAGGTGATGTACCAGGCGAGCTGGGCCGCGTAACAGCGCATGCAGGCCCGACGCGGGAGCCCGGCCGACGGTGCCGGCTCCACCGCGGTGGCGTCCGCCGGGCTGGCGCACCAGACGCAGACGTTGCCGTCCCGGGCTGCTTCGGGCAGCCAGCGGGGCTGTTCGTACCAGGAGACGAACCGGTGCAGCCGCGCCAGCTCCTCGGGGACTTGTACGGTCATCGGCGCAGCTCCAGCAGGAGTTCGTGCAGGGCCTGGCGGGTGTCGCACAGCGCGGTGGGGCCCTTGCAGTCGGTGCACCGGGCCGGGTGCGTGTCGCGGGCGGCCCGTACGGCGCTCCGTGTGCAGCGCCGGCAGGCGCGGGGGAACCAGTTGAAGCCGTTGTCGGTGTGCACGCCGAGGTCGATGGCGGTCTCGCCGGTCAATCGTTCGCCGCCCCAGACGCACTCGGCGCCCCGCGTCCGGGCGTCGGACAGCAGCTCCAGGCGGGGGAGCACGATGTGCGGCACCAGCGCGGCGGGGGTGGCCATCACGCGTGTGCACGGAGCAGCCAACTCAGGCATCCTTGGCCACCTCCAAGTCGGCCCAGACGTATTTCTCCCAGGGCCAACGGGTGCAGCCCCAGCCCTTGGTGATTGCGTCCACCACAGCTAGGCCGCGCCCGGCGGTGTCGAAGGGGCCTGCGGTCCGGAGAGCGGGCCAGGCGTCAGGGCTCTTGTCGATGACGATGAGCCGGACGACATCCGACGGCAGCCGGCGCACGATGATCCGGATGGTCGGCGTCTCGGTGTGCCGCATCGCGTTGGTCACCAGCTCGGTCACGACGGTCGCGGCATCGTCCAGTACGCCGAGCAGGCCCCAGTCCTTGAGGACGTCGACCACGAAGTGCCGCGCGTCCGGCGCGGCACACGTCTGCCGGGGCACTACGCGGACCTGCGGCAACTGCCTGCGTTCCATGTCCATCACCACCCCTGCCGGATCCGGACGGGCACGCCGACGAACCACGCCCGGATCACACCGGGCGGCTCCGGCCTCCATCTGCGGGCCGACGAGATGCGCGCGGTCTCGCTGGGCATGCGTTAGGCCTCCACGATCAGCATGTTCCGTGTCACACGCTTGACCGTAGAAGCCCTGAAAGAAAGTCAGGGGTACAGTCTGTACCCCCTCGTTCACGCAGCGAGAAGCCCGACCTTCACCGCGAGCGCTGACGCACGCTGCCGGCGAGCCGGGCTCTTCGCCTCGGTCTCCTCCAACACAATTCGCTTGGCGTACCCGTTGTACCGAATCGTCTCCGGGGCGGCCTCGAACGCCTTGTCCAGCGTGGCCAGCGCGACGTCCGGCTGCCCGTCGAGCTGGTAGCCACGGGCCTCCTCGATCCGGTGCCGGGCTCGGCGCGGCCGGGACGGGATCGTGACCGCGTCGGCGGCCGCAGCCTGCCGCACGGACTCGCCGCCCTGGTGCAGCTCGACCGCGATGGTGACGGCGTGCGCACCCATGATGGCCCTGCTGAAGCTGGTGATCGGGTGGTAGTAGTCCGCAGGCAGCCGCTCGGCCATCTCCCGCGCCTGGTCCCAGTACCGCCACGCCGTGCCCGTCTCTCCGCGGCGCGCGGCCGTGTATCCCGCCTCGAAGGTGAGCGCGCCCGCGATGGCCAGGACATCGTCCGAGGCGTCCGGGAGCTGCGGCTCCAGGTAGGCGAGAGTCTGCTGATTCACCTCGTCCGCGGCATCGAAGTGCGCCGGCCCCGAGTCGCGATGAGCCTGCGCAGCGAGCCACGCAGCGACGCCGATGGCGTGCGGGTCCTCGGACTCCTGCGCGGCGATGAGTCCGCGCTCGGCAACTCGCCAGAGTAGGGCAGCGTCGGGCTGGTAGGCGACGAAGAACTGGCTGAGGCTGTACACCTCGGCGAGTACGGCGTGTGCGGCCCGGCGTTCCTCGCCGGTGTCGGCCTGGAGGACAGCGGCCTGTGCGTCGCGGATAAGGTCCGGCAGCAGGCCACCCACGACGTCCCGATGATTCGGTGCCGAATGCCGGGCGGCCCACGCACGCGCGAGCCGGGCCTGAAGGTGCGCGGCCGGCGGGGCCTCGTCTCGCGCGCCGAGCGGGAAGGCGTCTACTGCGGCCTTCACGGCGGGGAGGCGGGGGTGGCCAGGGCCGGTGAAGAGATCGACGTGCACGGATTGATCCCCTGTGAGGTCGGCCAGGTCCCGGACGCGCAGGATCTCGGCGAGACGCAGGATGACCTCAAGGCGGGGTGTCTTCAGCCGGCCAGTCTCGACGGCTTTGACCCACTGTCCGGACCGGCCCACAAGTCCGCCGAGTTGGTCGCGGGTGAGACCGCGTCGTGTGCGAAGAACCTGGAGCCTCTGGCCGAATGCCAGGGGGTCGGCGTACGGGTGCGGGGTAGCGTCAGATGGCACGGTCTCGCCCTCCACTCTGAGCAGGTCGCACTGCCAGAGTAAGGGGCGAGACCTTTCTCCTGTCACTGAAGTGCGTCCGTCCCGGCATGACGACACGGCCCCGCACTCCTCAAGCGGGTGTCGCAGGTTCGAGTCCTGCCGTCCCTACCGAACCCGCAGCGGTTCAGTGGATGGTTGTCGCCGCCCGACGTACGTATGGGGCAGGGAAAGACTCACGACACCGATCAAGGGTTGTGCATGCCGGTCCAACTCGACGCGTGAGAAGCGACATGCGTGCAACCTGTGACGTCTGGGCTTCCGTTGAGCGCTGAGTGCATGTAGGGAGGTGTCCTCGAAGTTCGCCTCCACTCGCATTTCTCTGTCCACACGTTCCAGGGGGACCCTTGAACCTTCGCGTGTCCAACCGCGCCTTCACCCGAGTTGCCACCGCGCTCGCGCTCACTCTGGCCTTCGCCGGTGCGAGCACCGGCCTGCTGCAGGGGCCCGAAGCCCAGGCACTGCCCGTATCGTCCGGCTCGATGAGCTTCAGCGGCGACGCGGGCGACTACATCAGCGGTGGCCGGTCGTACTCCTACTCGCCGGCCGCCGGCGATACCCTCAACGTCAACGGTTCGAGCGACGGCAACCACATCTCCGTCAGCGTCGACGGCGCCAACGGTGACTGGTGGTACCTCGATCTCGCTGCCCCCGCCGGGCACCAGCTCGCGCCCGGTGACTACACCGGCGCCACCCGCTATCCGTTCAACGAAGCCGCGCAGCCCGGCCTTTCCATCGACGGCAACGGACGCGGGTGCAACACGCTGACCGGATCGTTCTCCGTCGCAGACGTGGTCTTCGGCCCGAACGGCTATGTGCAGAAACTCGACGCCACCTACGAGCAGCACTGTGAGGGCGGCACCGCCGCGCTGCGCGGCGAGATCCACATCGACAACCCGGCGCCGCCGGCTGCGCTCGACCTGGGCGTCACCATCGACCTCAAGGGCACGGCGAGCTACCTGAACGGCAAGGCCACCATCGGCGGCACCGTCAGCTGCAACGAGCCGGCCCAGGTGGACGTCTCCGGCACTGTCACCCAGGTCGCCCACCGCAATCTCATCAAGGGCTCCTACGCCACCAAGGTGGCCTGCGAGCCCGGCGCCCCGGTCACCTGGACCGCGACGGCCGCGCCCACCGGAACCACCCCGTTCCAGAAGGGCAACGTCGAGGTGCAGGCCCAGGCTCAGGCCCAGGACCCGCACTACGGCCAGACCGTGACGGTGACGCAGACCGCCGTGGTCGCGCTGAGCAAGGGCTGATCAGCCGCACACCGTGGCAATGGGCTGGTCCGGGTGAACCTCACCTTGTCATGTCCTGGTTCTCAGGAGTTGCGTACGGTGATCGAGGACAGCGTGGTCGTCGGCGCACCCACCGTCGTGGCTGGCTGTCGTCGGCTGAGGTTCAGACGGGGCACATCGAGGGTGCCGGTCGCCAAGCGAGTGCGGCGGAGTTGGGCCGCCTCTGGCCGTCCGAGGACGCTCAACAGTGGCTGACAACGGCTAACGACCACCACCAGGTGGACGAGTCCGCAGCCCCTGAGAAGGGAAAACCCAACTCACCAAGATCCCCGGCAAGACCCAGGGGAAGAAGAAGTAAGCCCGAGTGTTCGAGCCCTCTGCCCGCGGATCCTGTCTGCGGGCGGGGGGCTTGCGCGTACCGGTGGCTGCCTATGGAGTCGTCACTCCGCGCTTCTCCGTTTCGCCCCGGCTGGCCAGACGACGTCCACGGGGATGCCCGCGACCCGCGCCTCCACGACGGTGTCGGCGGTGCCGCCGCCCTTGCCGCTGGGCGGGTTGCCGTCCCATACGGCCACGAGCCGGTCGGCGCGCTGGAGGAGTACGGCGTTGGCGGCTTCGTAGGCCTGCCGGTCGGCGGTGTCGTGGGAGAGGACGAGAACCTCGTCGGCCGCTTCGGTGAGCCGGTCGAAGAGGGTGGCGTGGTCGGCCTTGACCTTCTTCCGGCGGTAGTCCCGTGAGGGGATGACGGCGGTGAGGCGTCCGCCGGCGGCGAGGACGGCTTCGGCGAAGAGGGAGTCGGCGCCCTTGGCGATGCAGGAGACCCCGACGAGGTCACCGTCGCCGGCGTACTGCTTGAGCAGGTCGTCCAGGGCGTCACGGACCAGGGGGACGGTGTCCTCGGTGAGGTCCATGTGCCCGGTCACCGCGATGGTCGTCACGGTCGTCGCCCTCCTTATCCGGCCCGTGTCCTCGGTGGTGCATCAGGTCTCGTTGCTTTCCTCCTCGAAAACGAGCGTGCGTTCCGCGCTGTCCAGCAGGTCGGCGTAGGTCAGGACTTCGATCCGGGACAGATGCGAGTTGTATGCGCGGATGGCCCGGTCGATCTGCTGACGAGATGGCCGGCCCTTCTTCACCTCGACGTGTGCCGGATGACCGATCACCACCGAGGACCGAACACGCCGGAGGTCGACCTCGAATCCCAGCTCTTCCTCCAGCTCCGTCTGCAAAGCCGTACGTTGGTCATCCATGGCCCGCAGATAGTTGACGGTTTGCGACACTGCTTCGTGTACGTCTTTTCCGACGATGTAGTGCTCGCGGTGGTGCGTCACCAAGGAGGAGATGCGCGGCCCTTTCAGCTCCACGATATGCATTGAGCCATCGGAACAGAGCAAGGGGATGTCATACTCATCGAGGAACGTGAATTTCCGCCTGGGTGCAACGCCGATGTAACGTCCGCCGAACAGCCAGTACTTGTCCCCGATTGCTCGCTGGAGGTCTGTTTCCGTTGTGCCGGGAGTTTCCGCGAGTTGTTGAAGTTGCTGGACCGTCCTCCGTCGTCGCCGCAGGACAGCGGATTCGACCTCGCTCAAGCCGCGATCGGTCTGCGTAACGGCCGACAGCACGACCGGAAGACTGGCATCACCCTCAAGGGCGTGTCCAATGGCGTCCGGGCTGAACCCCACGACGGAAAAGAGTTGCGCCTGGGTCAGCTGGATATCGAAGTCTCCGAGCTGTTCCTGCAATTTTCGGAGCACGGCCAGCGATTTCTCGTCGCCCGCGGAGGCCAGTCCGAGCATCGGCTGCCAAGACTCTTCACCGCCGGTTATGGTCTGCACTAGCAGCACGAGCGTGCGTCCGTATTCTTCGGAGAATTTACGCGCGGCATTGATGAGGTGGGCGCTGTATTTTCCGTCCAGAATAACTGCAATCGAAAGATCGGCCCCCCGGGCCATCTTGGATTGCCCCAAACGCACCTCAAGGTTGTCGGGCTTGCTTACATGGCTCGCGTATACGGCAGTGCTGGGGAGATCGACCAGCTCTGCCATCATGGCCATCAAGCGGCCGTACTTGTATTTACTGTTCGACGGGGCGGTGTGGTCGATGCCATGCAGGGCCTCGGCAACCTTCGCCAGGTTCTCTTCGACAGACACGGGCCGACATTAACCCCAGTGATCAACGCTCGCATGCCTTTTTGCCGTTCCTGCCGAGTGCGGAGGCTGCCCGGCCACGGGGCGGCCAGGGGGTGGTGAGGGATGGAGGAGGGGAGCGTCACCGGACAGTGGCGGGCTGCCCCCGTCGACCCAGTCCGTTCACGGCCGCTCATTACCTCGTCGGTAATCGACCCGTCCCCACTTCCCTGACAAGGTCGAGCCCATCGACGGAACCCCCCCGCCGAGGCCCGGTCCCGCAGTCGTGAGGAGAGCTTCATGTCCGACAAGTCCAGCGTCACCACGGTGAGTTCAGATGCCGTCTCCGAGGCCACCCGGGCCGTCGTGAACGAGTTCCTCGCCGCCCGGCTGGCCGGGGACACCAAGCGGCTCGTGGAGATCTTCGCCGACGAAGTCGACTGGGTGCTAGCCGAGAACCCGGTCGTCCCGTGGATCCGCCCGAGGTCCACCGGTGCCGAATGTGCCGCTCAGTTCACGGAGTTGGCGGAGCACACCGTGCCCGAGGACGCGCGTGCCTCCGTCGACGCCTTTCTCGTCGACGGCGCCGACGCCGTGTTGACGGGGCATGTGGCGGGGACCGTACGCGCCACGGGCAAGTCCTTCGAGGGGCCGTTCGCGCTGCGGCTCACCGTCGAGGACGGCCGGATCATCCGGCACCACCTCTACGAGAACAGCCTGTCGATCGCCGAGGCCTGCACGCCCTGAGGGCACCATCCGGCCGGGCCAACGGGCCAACGGGCCAACGGGCCACGGGCACGGGTGGCGGCAGGCCGGCGTGAAGCGTGTTCACACCGGCCCCGGTCGTCGGTCAGCCGCACTGGCAGGGGTTGCCCGACTGGCACCCGCAGCCGCAGCCCGAGCCGCAGCCGCACGCGGCGACCAGCGGAAGGCTCCTGATCTCGGCGGGCTGTTCGGTCTCGCGCTCCTGCGTGGGGTCGGGCGTGGTGCTGCCAAGGGATTCGGCCATGGGTCCCCTCCTAATACCTCGGGGCAGGGATGCCCTCACCCATTTCATGCCCATTCGGCCGGGCGCATCAACGGCGCACGGAGGCGTCCGGCCACCGCCAAGCCTCCGGTTCCCTCCAGGTCTCCGGCCACCCCAGGTGTCCAGCCACCCACAGCATCCGGCCCCCCAACCCCCGGAGGGCTACGCCCCCTCCACCCCCCCAACCCCCTGGATGTCCGACTGGAGCTCATCCGCGTGCTCCCCGGTCACCAGGTACACCACCCGCTTGGCCACGGCCACCGCGTGGTCGGCGTAGCGCTCGTAGTAGCGGCCCAGCAGCGTGACGTCGACCGCGGTCTCGATGCCGTGCTTCCAGCGGTCGTCGATCAGGTGCTGGAAGAGGGTGCGGTGCAGCAGGTCCATCTCGTCGTCGTCCTGCTCCAGCTGGAGCGCGAGGTCGACGTCCTTGGTCACGATGACCTCGGCGGCCTTCGCCATCAGGCGCTGCGCGAGCTGGCCCATCTCCAGGATGGTGGCGTGCAGGTCGTGCGGGACCGCCCGCTCCGGGAACCGCAGCCGCGCCAGCTTCGCCACGTGCTGGGCGAGGTCGCCGGAGCGCTCCAGGTCGGCGGACATCCGCAGCGACGTGACGACTATCCGCAGGTCCGTGGCCACCGGCTGCTGCCGGGCCAGCAGGGCTATCGCCCGGGCCTCCAGGTCGTGCTGGAGCTCGTCCACCTTCTGGTCGGCCTCGATCACGCTCTCGGCCAGCTTCAGATCCGCGTCGAGCATGGCGGTCGTGGCGCGTCCGATGGCCGACCCGACCAGCCGGGCCATCTCCACCAGTCCGTCGCCGATCGAGTCCAGTTCCTCGTGGTACGCGTCCCGCATTGTGGGTTCCCTCTCGTGCGTCGTCGTCCGGGGATCGGGGGCCGTCACATCACACGTGCGCCCCTGGCGAAACCGGCGGTACGTGCCCCACGTTCCACGCTGTGCCCCGTACGCGTCCTTTTCCGCCATCCCAAATGAACCAATGCTGGCTCCAAGGTGAACTCTGGGCGACGAGTGTTCGAGGTCGCACCCGGACGGCTGTGGGCATGTCGTACCCCATGCCTAACCTGGAGCCATGGACGTGAACGCGGCGGTCGCCGCAGCGGCAGCGATCGCCGGGGTGCTCACCGGCGTCATCGCCATGCTGGCGTTCCGCTGGAGCGAACGCGACCAGAAGCGACCGACCAGGACTTCCTTGCACACCGATCCCGTACTCCCGCCCGGCGTGGACACCGTTCTGTCGGTGCTGCGCTCCTCCGCCGTCGTCCTCGACGAGGCCGACGCCGTCGTCAAGGCCAGCTCCGCCGCCTACGCCCTCGGGCTGGTGCGCGGCGGCAAGCTCTCCGTGGAGCCCATGCTCCAGATGGCCCGCGACACCCGCAGGGACGGGGAGATACGCCAGGTCGAACTGGACCTCCCCCGGCGCGGCACCGGACGCGGAGAGGCCCTCGCGGTCTCCGCGCGCGTGGCCCCGCTCGGCTCCCGCCTGGTCCTGCTGCTGGTCGAGGACCTGACGGAGGCCCGCAGAATCGAGGCGGTACGACGCGACTTCGTGGCGAACGTCAGCCATGAGCTGAAGACGCCCGTCGGCGCGCTCTCCCTCCTCTCCGAGGCCGTCATGGACGCCTCCGACGACCCCGAGGCCGTACAGCGCTTCGCCGGCCGGATGCAGATCGAGGCGACCCGCCTGACCAACCTGGTCCAGGAGCTGATCGACCTCTCCCGGGTGCAGAACGACGACCCGCTGGAGGACGCCGAGCCCGTCCGCGTGGACGAGCTGGTCGCCGAGGCCATCGACCGCTGCCGCCACCAGGCGGGCACCAAGCAGATCACCATGGCCGCCGGAGGCACCGCCGACCTGCACGTGTGGGGCAACCGCGGACAGCTGGCCGCCGCCCTCGGCAACCTGGTCGAGAACGCCGTCAACTACTCCCCGGCCCGCACCCGCGTCGGCATAGCCGCCCGCAGGATCTCCGCGCCCGGCGGCGACATGATCGAGCTGGCCGTCACCGACCAGGGCATCGGCATCTCCGACAAGGACAAGGAGCGCATCTTCGAGCGCTTCTACCGCGTCGACCCGGCCCGCTCCCGCGCCACCGGCGGCACCGGTCTCGGTCTCGCGATCGTCAAGCACGTGGTCGCCTCGCACGGCGGGGAGGTCACGGTCTGGAGCGCCGAGGGCCAGGGCTCCACCTTCACCCTCAGGCTGCCGGAGGCGGGCGCGGCCCGCGACCGCGCACAGCAGCACCCCGGCTTCGAAGACGAGGCCGGATCCCCCGAATCATCCCCGTACGCTTCGCTTCCCGCTCCGGAGGTCCTTCCGTGACCCGTGTGCTCGTCGTCGAGGACGAGGAGTCCTTCTCCGACGCCCTGTCGTACATGCTCCGCAAGGAGGGCTTCGAGGTCGCCGTCGCGGCGACCGGTCCCGACGGACTGGACGAGTTCGAGCGCAACGGCGCCGATCTGGTCCTCCTCGACCTGATGCTGCCGGGCCTGCCCGGCACCGAGGTCTGCCGTCAGCTGCGCGGTCGCTCCAACGTCCCCGTGATCATGGTGACCGCGAAGGACAGCGAGATCGACAAGGTCGTCGGTCTCGAAATAGGAGCCGACGACTACGTCACCAAGCCGTTCTCCTCCCGCGAGCTGGTCGCCCGCATCCGCGCGGTGCTGCGCCGGCGCGGCGAGCCGGAGGAGGTCGCCCCGGCCGCGCTGGAGGCGGGCCCGGTCCGCATGGACGTCGACCGCCACGTGGTCACCGTCGCCGGCTCCAAGGTCGACCTGCCGCTGAAGGAGTTCGACCTGCTGGAGATGCTGCTGCGCAACGCGGGCCGGGTGCTCACCCGCATGCAGCTCATCGACCGCGTCTGGGGCGCCGACTACGTGGGCGACACCAAGACCCTGGACGTCCACGTCAAGCGCCTGCGCGCCAAGATCGAGCCGGACCCGGGCGCGCCGCGCTACCTGGTGACGGTCCGCGGGCTGGGCTACAAGTTCGAGCCGTAGGCCGCGGCGGGCCGGACGTGCGGCGAAGGGCGGCACCCGCGATACGGGGTGCCGCCCTTCGGCGTTACGACGACCGGCCGGCGGTCTGCGGCGGTCAGTGACCGGCGGCCGACTGCGAGGCCGAGTCGCTCGGGGCGGCGGGGGTACCGGAGGCGCCGCCCGACGGGGTCGCCTCGCCGCCGTGCTCCGGCGCGCCGCCGTGCTCGGGGTTGCCGCTCGCCGACGGGTTCGCGCCCGGCGCTCCGGTCTTGGTCGCCTTGGCGGAGGGGATCTCCGAGGGGCCCCACTTGTCGAAGTAGCTGGTGGCCGGGACCACGAAGGCGGCCAGGCTCACCTTGCCGGTCTTGCTGAAGGTGAAGGTGATCTTCTGGGCGTCGCCGTCCTTGACGGCCTCGCGGCCGTCGGGCAGCGTCGCGGTGGCGTTGCCCTTGCCGCCGATGACCAGCGAGCCGCCCGCGGGGATGGTCATGTCCTTGCCCTTGGCGGGCTTCAGCTGGGCGGACGTGCCGCCCTCCAGGGTCACGGACTCCAGGGTCTCGGCGGTGCCGCCCGAGTTGAACAGGGTCGCGGAGATCACCGCGGGGCCCGTCGACTTCAGGTCGGGCTGGGTGATGACCACGGCGTTCTGGATCTTGATGGCGCCGACGCTGGTCGCCGCGTTGTCCGGCTTGATCTCCAGGGTCTGCGAGTCATTGCCGGCGCCGCATGCGGCGAGCGAGGCAATCGAGAAGACGATGGCGGAGGCGGCGAGGGCGCCGCGTCGAAGGCTGCTGCTCACGGCGGCGGCAACTCCTTGAACGCGCGGGCGGCTCCCCTTATAAAGCCGCCCTAAGTGTCTGTCAGCGGCCTTAGGCTACCGAGCCGTTCCCAGGCCACCGCACCCGACCCTCCCCCAAGCGCCGCCCATCCCTCCAGGTGGGGGTACCGGGCGGGGCCCAAGCGACGTGCCGGTCACATTGCGGAGGCACTCGTCTGCCATTCGTATAACGCGACGGTGCGCGCCTCTCGGCGACCCCCGCGAAATTTCGTGAAGGAATGCGCCGCGGTCTCCGGAATTGATCACGGCGCATCCGCCCGGGAGCCCGTGATCAATTTCGGATTCGGCTCACATCCGCCTGTGGGCACCGAACGGAGTAGCGGAAGTCGCACTCCTGGAGCCGGACAAAACGGGATGTTTCGCCACTTGGAGCGCCCTCCCCAGGCGAGTAACGTACCCGTTTCCCCTTGCCCGAAGAGCCCCTCCCACCTGCGAATACCCGCTTCCGCGAGGCCCTCGCAGCACGTCCCGGTTGCTGTTGTCAAGCCCCGAGATATGCCCTGACCTGCGAAAACGCCATTCAGAAGACGCCGTATCCGTGTTACCCTGGATAGCCACGGAAGGGGTACCTGTCACATGACGTTCAAGGTTGGCGACACCGTGGTCTATCCCCATCACGGGGCCGCGCTGATCGAGGCCATCGAAACTCGCCAGATCAAAGGCGTGGACAAGACCTACTTGGTGCTGAAGGTCGCCCAGGGTGACCTGACGGTACGTGTGCCAGCGGACAATGCGGAGTTCGTCGGCGTGCGTGATGTGGTCGGTCAGGACGGGCTGGACCGGGTCTTCGAGGTGCTGCGCGCGCCGTATGCCGAGGAGCCCACGAACTGGTCGCGTCGCTACAAGGCAAACCTGGAGAAGCTCGCCTCCGGCGATGTCATCAAGGTCGCGGAAGTCGTGCGCGACCTGTGGCGTCGCGAGCGCGAGCGCGGTCTCTCCGCCGGTGAGAAGCGCATGCTCGCCAAGGCCCGCCAGATCCTGGTGAGCGAGCTGGCGCTCGCGGAGAACACGAACGAGGACAAGGCCGAGGCCCTGCTCGACGAGGTGCTCGCCTCCTGACGCGCAGCGGCAGCGAACCATCGCTTCCGGCACGCCCAGCACAGCAGTGAAATGCCGCGGTGCCCGATGACACTGACCCTGTCGCCGGGCGCTGCGGCATGTTCGTCCCCGCTGGGGCGTACCCGGGAAGCCTGTGGTTCAACCCCCCGATACCCGGCGTGCCGGGCCCGGGCGGATGGCTCGACCAGGGTCACGGAAAGGGTCCGGTCAAGGCGTCGCGCCCGGCACTCCTGAAGGCCATACCCACGTAGGTCGAGCACACAAACCTGACAGGAACCGATGTCTGACGAATCGCGCCCCACGCCCGCGCAGACCCCCGTCGCCGCCGTGATTCCCGCCGCCGGCCGGGGCGTGCGCCTCGGTCCGGGCGCCCCCAAGGCGCTCCGCGCGCTGAACGGCACACCGATGCTCATCCACGCGGTCCGCGCCCTCGCCGCGTCCCGCCATGTCTCCCTGGTGATCGTCGTGGCCCCGCCGGACGGCACCGCCGAGGTCAAGTCCCTGCTCGACGCGCACGCGCTGCCCGAGAGGACGGATTTCCTGGTCGTTCCCGGCGGGGAGTCCCGCCAGGAGTCGGTCCGGCTCGGCCTGGACGCCCTGCCGCCGCAGTACGGGATCGTCCTGGTCCACGACGCGGCCCGCCCGCTGGTCCCGGTCGAGACCGTCGACGCGGTCGTGGAGGCCGTACGCGACGGCGCCCCCGCCGTGGTGCCCGCCCTGCCGCTGGCCGACACGGTCAAGGAGGTCGAGCCCGCCGCCGTGGCCGGCGACCCCGAGCCGGTCGTCGCCACCCCCGAACGGGCCCGGCTGCGCGCCGTCCAGACCCCGCAGGGCTTCGACCGGGCGACGCTGGTCCGCGCCCACGAGACCGTCACCGAGAACGTCACCGACGACGCGAGCATGGTCGAGCAGCTGGGGCTCACGGTCGTGGCCGTGCCCGGTCACGAGGAGGCCTTCAAGGTCACCCGCCCGCTGGACCTGGTCCTCGCCGAGGCGGTACTGGCCCGCAGGAGGCTCACCGATGGCTTCTGAGGCACCGCCGCTTCCCCGGGTCGGCATCGGCACCGACATCCACGCCTTCGAGGAGGGCCGCGAGCTGTGGTGCGCCGGCCTGAAGTGGGAGGGCGAGGGACCCGGACTGGCCGGTCACTCCGACGCCGACGTGGTCGCCCACGCGGCCTGCAACGCGCTGTTCTCCGCCGCCGGACTCGGTGACCTGGGGCAGCACTTCGGCACCGGCCGTCCCGAGTGGTCCGGCGCCTCCGGCGTCACGCTGCTCACCGAGGCCGCCCGGATCGTGCGCGCGGCCGGCTTCGCCGTCGGCAACGTCGCCGTGCAGGTGATCGGGCCCCGCCCGAAGATCGGCAAGCGCCGCGACGAGGCGGAGAAGATCCTCTCCGAGGCGGCCGGCGCCCCCGTGTCCGTCTCCGGCGCCACCACCGACGGCCTGGGCTTTCCCGGCCGCGACGAGGGGCTGATGGCGGTGGCCACGGCACTGGTGGTGCGGGTGGCCTGACGGCGTGCGAGGGTACCCTCACGACCACCAGTCATCCCTGGACTCCGGAGGGTACCCATGTCCGCCGCCCTGTCCGACCGCCTGAAGTCCGTGCTCGACGGCAAGGTGTTCATCGTCGTCGGCACCGTCCAGCCCGACGGCAGCCCCCAGCTGTCGCCGGTCTGGGTGAAACGCGACGGCGACGACCTCCTCTTCTCCACCACGGTCGACCGCCGCAAGTACCGGAACCTGAAGCGCGACCCCCGGGTGACGGTCGTCGTCCTGAACCCCGAGTCCCCGTACGAGTACGCCGAGATCCGCGGCACCGCCGAGACGACGACCGAGGGCGGCTCCGAACTCATCGACGAACTCAGCCGCAAGTACACCGGCAAGGACTACAAGGACTTCAACCCGGCGTCGGCGGGCGACGCCCAGCGGGTCGTCGTACGGATCCGGCCACGGAAGGTCGTCGGAGCGCTGTGAGGGAGAGTTCCTCCGGGGAAGGCGCATGGCATCGCCATGCGCCCACTACTCTGGAGTGGTGACTATTCGCCTGTACGACACCAGCGCCCGGCAGATCCGTGACTTCATCCCGCTCAAGCCGGGCTGTGTCTCGATCTACCTGTGTGGTGCCACCGTGCAGGCGGCCCCTCATATCGGCCACATCCGCTCGGGCCTCAACTTCGACATCATGCGCCGCTGGTTCGCCTACCGCGGCTACGAGGTGACGTTCATCCGCAACGTCACCGACATCGACGACAAGATCATCACCAAGAGCCACGAGCAGCACCGGCCCTGGTGGTCGATCGGGTACGAGAACGAGCGCGCGTTCAACGACGGCTACACCGCCCTCGGCTGCCTCCCGCCGACCTACGAGCCCCGTGCCACCGGCCACATCACCGAGATGGTCGAGATGATGCGGGGCCTCATCGACCGCGGGCACGCCTACGCGGCCGACGGCAACGTCTACTTCGACGTCCGCTCCTTCCCCCGCTACCTGGAGCTGTCCCGGCAGGAGCTGGACAACCTGCTCCAGCCGTCCGGCGAGGGCGAGACGGGCAAGCGGGACCCGCGCGACTTCGCCCTGTGGAAGGCGGTCAAGCCCGGCGAGCCGAGCTGGCCGACCCCGTGGGGACCGGGCCGCCCCGGCTGGCACCTGGAGTGCTCGGCGATGGCCCACAAGTACCTGGGCAGCGCCTTCGACATCCACGGCGGCGGCCTGGACCTGATCTTCCCGCACCACGAGAACGAGATCGCCCAGGCCAAGGCCTACGGCGACGAGTTCGCCCGGTACTGGGTGCACAATGCCTGGGTCACCATGGCCGGCGACAAGATGTCCAAGTCGCTCGGCAACAGCGTCCTGGTCGGCGAGATGGTCAAGCAGTGGCGCCCGATCGTGCTGCGCTACTACCTGGGCACCCCGCACTACCGCTCGATGATCGAGTACAGCGAGGAGTCCCTGCGCGAGGCCGAGTCCGCGTTCGCGCGGATCGAGGGCTTCGTCCAGCGCGTCACCGAGCTGGCCGGCAAGACCGTCGAGCCGGCCGCCGAGGTCCCGCCGGCCTTCGCCGAGGCGATGGACGACGACCTGGGCGTCCCGCAGGCCCTCGCCGTCGTGCACACCACCGTCCGGCAGGGCAACAGCGCCCTCGCCGCCGACGACAAGGACGCCGCCGTCGCCCGGCTCGCCGAGGTGCGGGCCATGCTCGGCGTCCTCGGACTCGACCCGCTCGACGCGCACTGGGCCGGCGAGAGCGGCGACCGGGGCGAGGACCTCCAGGGCGTGGTCGACAGCCTCGTCCGCCTGGTCCTCGACCAGCGCGAGTCCGCCCGCGCCCGCAAGGACTGGGCCACCGCCGACGCCATCCGCGACCAGCTCAAGGAGTCCGGACTGGTCATCGAGGACAGCCCCCAGGGCCCGCGCTGGAGCCTCGGCGGGCGCTGACCCGCCACTGATCGACTGTGCCGCCCGGCCCTCCGGGCGGCACACTGCATAAGACGTACGTACGACGCCTCACGGAGACAGGTAACTCATGGCCGCGAACAACCGCCGCATGTCCGGCAAGAAGGGCGCGCAGGTCGGCAGCGGCGGCAAGCGGCGCCGGGGCCTGGAAGGGAAGGGCCCGACCCCGCCCGCCGAGATGCGCAAGGGACACGTCAAGCAGCGCGTCGCCGCTGCCAAGGCCCGCCGCGCGCAGGGCCGCACGCAGCAGCGCCGGGGCGGCGGCCGGTCTGCCTCCGAACTGGTGGTGGGCCGCAACCCGGTGGTGGAGGCGCTCCGCGGGGGCGTCCCCGCCTCCACGCTCTACGTCCAGCAGTTCATCGACAACGACGAGCGCGTCCGCGAGGCCCTCCAGCTCGCCGCCGAGCGCGGCGGCATCAACCTCATGGAGGCCCCGCGCCCCGAGCTGGACCGCATGACCAACGGCCTCAACCACCAGGGCCTGGTCCTCCAGGTCCCGCCGTACGAGTACGCGCACCCGGAGGACCTGCTCGACGCCGCCGCCGAGGAGGGCGAGGACCCGCTGGTGGTCGCCCTGGACGGGGTCACCGACCCGCGCAACCTCGGCGCCGTCGTCCGTTCGGTCTCCGCCTTCGGCGGCCACGGCGTGGTCGTCCCCGAGCGCCGCTCGGCCGGCATGACCGCGGGCGCCTGGAAGACCTCCGCCGGTACGGCGGCCCGGACGCCGGTCGCCCGCGCCACCAACCTCACCCGGACCCTGGAGGCCTACAAGAAGGCCGGTCTCACGGTGGTCGGCCTGGCGGCGGACGGCGAGGTCGAACTCGGCGAGCTGGAGGCCCTGCGCGGCCCGGTGGCCATCGTGGTCGGCAGTGAGGGCAAGGGCCTGTCCCGCCTGGTCGGCGAGACCTGCGACTTCCGGGTGCGCATCCCGATGCCCGGCGGCGCGGAGTCGCTCAACGCGGGCGTGGCGGCCGGCATCGTGCTCTACGAGGCCGCGCGCAGGCGAAGCTGACCGACGGCCCGGGCGGGCTGAACACCCGTCCAGGGCCTCACCCGTGCGGGGTGATTCGGGTGGCCGTACGGCGTTGGGCACGGCCTTGACGGGGTCCGGACACATCCGGGCGGTCAAAGCAGTGTCCTAACACCACGTCACTCGGTTAGATGAGTGTGGACACCAGAACACCCCGCACATCCACGGGGGACCGCTCGTCGGGTCTCGACGACGCTCCCGCGCTGAGCATGGTGAAGGTGCCGAGCGATCCGGCGCAGGTCATCGTCAATCACGCCAGTTTCCGCGTGCAGTTGGGCGCGGCGGCCAAGGGCATGCAGTCCCCCCGGATCACCCGGCATCTGAACGCCACCGGCCAGGAGGCCGCCCGCAGGTCGGTCCTGGGCACGGCGGGCCGGGCGGCCGAGACCACCGGCCGCCGCCGCCCCGTCGTCTGGAGCGGCCGGTCGGCCCCCGACGACACCGGCGCCCACCGGCTCCTCCAGGCCGTGCGGGGCAGCAGCGTCCGCCACGCCGACGAGCCCGAGGCCGGCGCCACCCAGGTCATCCCGCGCGTCCAGACCGGCTACGCCGACACCGGCACCGAACTCGACCAGACCGTCGAGACCCCGGTCGTGGGCCACCAGCGCACCGCTCCCGACGCCGCCGGCGCCCCCCGTCTGCTGACGCACATGCGCACGGTCACCGGCGCCTACGACCCCCCGTCCCACCCCGGGGACGACGCCGAGCCGTACGAGACGTACCCGGAGGACGCCGACTACGACGAGGACGACGAGGACGACGACGGCCGGCGCCCCACCCGGCGCCAGGGCGACGATCCGTCCCGGCACGCCTACTACCCGGGCCGCCGGATGAACCTGGGCGTGGTCCTGCTCCCGCTGCGGATCTTCCTGGGCTTCATCTCCATCTACGCCGGCATGGGCAAGCTGTGCGACCCCGTCTACTTCGACGGCGGTGAGCGCGGCTCCATGGTGAAGTGGCTCAACACCCTGCACCCGTGGGACGTGGCCGAGCCGCTGCGCCAGTTCGCCCTGCAGCACCCGGTCGGCTCCGGCCTGGTCATCGCCTTCCTCCAGGTCGTCGTCGGCGTGCTGACCATCCTGGGCTGCTGGCAGCGCGTGGCCGCGGTCGTCGGCGCGCTGCTCTCGGCCGCCCTGATCGTCACCGTCAGCTGGAAGACGGTCCCGGCCTACGACGCCCCGGACATCATCTACCTGGCCGCCTGGTCCCCGCTGATCATCGCGGGCGCCCCCGTGTACTCCGTGGACGGCCGGCTCGCGGGCAGCGCCTGGCGGCGGCTCGGTCCCCGCTCCGACATCTGGGAGCTGCGCCGCTACGTGCTGCGCCGGGGGGCGCTGATCACGGCCGTCACCGTCGGCCTGACCCTGCTGATCGGCTCCCTGCTGGGCGGCGCGGTCCGCGACTCCGGGCGCGTGGTCGTCCCCGGCCCCGGCGAGGCCCCCCGCAACCACCTGCCCGGCTCCCCGCTCCCGCAGGAGCCCGGCAAGCGGCACAAGAAGAGCGCGTCATCGCCCTCCGCCGCGCCGACGGAGGGCGCCACGGCCGGCGCGAGCCCGTCCGGGGCGGCGACCCCGCCCGGCACCAGCCGTGCCACCGCCGGTGCCACCACCGCGGCCCCGACCCAGACCGCGGGCACCACGGGCCAGGTCGCGCCCCGCCGGACCGCGCCGACGGGCGGCGGCGCCCCCAGCACCACGGCGGGCCCCACCGGCACGGGAGGTACGGCGGCCACCGGCGGCACCACGTCGACCGGCGGCGCCACCGGCACCACCGGCACCACCTCGGGCGGCGGCTCGACGGCCACGGGCGATCCGGGCCTGGTGGGCGGCCTGCTGGGCTGACGGAACGCACAACGCGAGGGGCCCTGTACCTTCCCGGTACAGGGCCCCTTCGTCGTACGGGTCTACCGGCGCGGTCCGGCCAGCTCCTTGGCCGCCTCGGTCAGGTCCTTCGCCGTGTCGATGGCCCGCCAGTACGCCCCCTGCGGGATGGGGAACCCGGCCAGCTTGTGCTCCCGGGCCAGGCGGGGGAAGGTCGTCCGCTCGTGGTCCCCGTGCTCCGGCAGCAGCGCGGCGAACTCCGGGGAGAACACGTACACGCCCGCGTTGATCTCGAACGTGGACGGCGGCGCCTCGATGAAGTCGGTGATGTGCCCGAACCCGTCGGTCTGCACCGCGCCCCAGGGAATGCGCGGCCGGGCCAGCGCGAGGGTGGCGACGGCATCGCGCTCGGTGTGGAAGTCGGCCATGTCCCGCAGCGAGAACCGGGTCCAGATGTCACCGTTGGTGGCGTACCAGGGCCGGTCGGGGTGGGGCAGGTGCGCGGCGGCGTAGCGCAGGCCGCCGCCGCGGCCGAGGGGCTCGCTCTCCACGACGGTGGTGACGGAGACGGGCAGGTCGGCCGAGTCCAGCCACTTCTGCAGGACGTCGGCGAGGTGGCCGCACGAGACGACCACGTCCGTGACGCCCTCCTCGGCGAGCCAGTTGAGCTGGTGGCCGATGATCGGCGTGCCCGTGCCGGGGATCTCGACCATCGGCTTGGGCCGGTCGTCGGTGTACGGACGCAGCCGCGAGCCCTGGCCACCGGCCAGGACCACGGCTTGAGTGGGGCGCGACGCGGCGCTCGGATGGGTCATGACCGCACTGTACGTGGCGCCCCACCGCGGTGTGACGGCGGCAACGGTCCGCGCGGCCCGCCGCGGTGGGGCGACGGCGACCGTCCGTGGGGTGTCGCCGTGGTGGAGCCGCGGTGAACGGCCCGTGCGGGGCGCCGTGGGGGAGCGACGGCAGGGACCCTCGTGGCGGGCGGCGCGGGGACCGCGTGCGGCGGCGCGGGGACCTCGTGTGGCGGCCTGGGGGAGCGGCGGCGCACGGTCCGGGTGGGGGTGGGTCGCCGCCGCCCGGCGTCCGCGTCAGCTGTGCGCGGCCAGGACGCCCGAGGCGAAGGACGTGTCGCACACGGGCCGGGCGTAGGACTGGGCGCGCGAGGCACCGTAGATGCGCACCGCGGCCGTGCCGAGGGCGCGGGCGAGGGAGGAGCAGTGCCGGGCGAGCGAGGGACGTCCGTTGACGGCCCGCTGGAGGTGGGTGAGCGCCACGCCGGGGTCCTTGTCCTGGAGTTCGCTCATGAGCTGCTCGCGGAGCACGTCCTCGGGCGCGCGGGGGGCCGTCCGGGCGGGGATCGCCGCCGACGTCACGTCGGAGGCGGCCAGCACCGAATCGGCGGGGCTGCCCGTCCAGTTGACCCGGGTGACCGCGAGGGTCCCGGAGAGCACCATGAAGACGGGCAGGACGAGGGCGAGAGTGCGGCCGATCCGGCGGGCAGGGCCGCCCCGGTGGCCGCGTCGCGTCTGTGGGGTGGTGGAGTGCTTCACGCGTGTGAGGGTATCGCCCGGTAATGGCGAGGGGACACTGCGTCACCCCTTCGGGGGATGAGATGGCAAGGATTTCCGGGTAACGGGGTTGACGAACCACCCGCACACGAAGGGCCCCGCACGCCGAGCGCGCGGGGCCCTTTCCGGTGCCGTGGGCCGTCAGTCGGACAGCCGCTCGCCGGTGGTCGTGGAGAACACGTGGATCTCGCCCGGCCGGGGCACGACGTGCAGCGTGGAGCCCTTGTCCGGGATCTGCCGGCCGTTGACGCGGACGACCAGGTCCTTGACCTCGCCACCGACCTCCGCGGAGCCGTACACGTAGCCGTCGGCGCCCAGCTCCTCGACGACGTTGACCGACACGGCGAGGCCGGCCGGGGCGTCGGCGGCGTCCTTCGACAGGGACGCGGCGGCGCCGCCGTTCAGCTCGACCACGTCGAAGTGCTCGGGACGGACGCCGACGGTGACCGTACGGTCGCCCCTGTCGGCGGCGGCCGTCAGGGCCTCCCGGTTGACCGGGACGACGCTGTTGCCGAACTTCACGCCGCCGTCGGTGATCGGGACCTCGACCAGGTTCATGGCGGGGGAACCGATGAAGCCGGCGACGAAGAGGTTCGCGGGCTTGTCGTACATGTTCCGCGGCGAGTCGACCTGCTGGAGCAGACCGTCCTTGAGGACCGCCACCCGGTCGCCCATCGTCATGGCCTCGACCTGGTCGTGGGTGACGTAGACGGTGGTGATGCCGAGGCGGCGCTGGAGCGAGGCGATCTGCGTACGGGTGGAGACGCGGAGCTTGGCGTCCAGGTTGGACAGCGGCTCGTCCATGAGGAAGACCTGGGGCTCGCGCACGATCGCGCGGCCCATGGCGACACGCTGGCGCTGACCGCCGGAGAGCGCCTTCGGCTTGCGGTCCAGGTACTGGGTCAGGTCGAGGATCTTCGCGGCCTCCTCGACCTTCTGCCGGATCTCCGCCTTCGGCACGCCGGCGATCTTGAGCGCGAAGCCCATGTTGTCGGCGACCGTCATGTGCGGGTAGAGGGCGTAGTTCTGGAACACCATGGCGATGTCCCGGTCCTTGGGCGGCAGGTGCGTGACGTCGCGGTCACCGATACGGATGGCACCGCCGTTGACGTCCTCCAGGCCCGCGAGCATCCGCAGGGAGGTGGACTTGCCGCAACCGGACGGGCCGACCAGGACGAGGAACTCGCCGTCCTCGATCGCGATGTCGAGTGCGTCGACGGCGGGCTTGTCGGAACCCGGGTAGATCCGGGTCGCCTTGTCGAACGTGACTGTGGCCATGGTGAGCAGGCCCCCTTCTACCGGCAGGAACGTGCCGGACGATCCGTTGTAGGAAGGTGGTTGGTGTAGTCCACCGGGGTGAACTGGACCGAGACGCTACCTGGCGATCACCGGCCCTGTCAGTACCCCGGCCCCGGTGAACTTCGCGGAAATTTTCGACAGGCCCACCGCCAGACCTGGGTACACTGCACGAGCACCCAGGTGCGCGCCTCCTTAGCTCAGCTGGTCAGAGCGCCGCTCTTGTAAAGCGAAGGTCGTCGGTTCGAATCCGACAGGGGGCTCCGCAGGCCCGGGTGGGACCGGCTCCCACCCGGGCTTTCTCATGCCAGCAGGCGGGCGATCCCCAGTTGGCGGGGGTCGATGGGGCGGCCGTCCTCCACGTCCCACAGGGCGTTCTGCAGCAGCCGGCCGAAGGTCCAGGCGCGGGCCCGGGCGCGGTCCAGGCCGAGGACGTCGGTCATCGCGTCGAAGCGCCAGCGGACCTCGGCCGCGTCGAACCGGTTGTCCAGGGCGGGCCACAGCTCGAAGCCGGGGTCGCCGGCCAGCGGCTTGGGGTCGATGGCGAGCCAGTCGGCGCGCTCGGCGGCCAGCACGTTCTCGTCGTGCAGGTCCCAGTGCAGCAGCCGGTCGCCGGGCTCGCCGGCGACCTCGCGGACGGCGGCGGCGCAGTCGGCGACGATGCGGCGGGCCTCGGGGTCGGGGATGCGGTCCAGCGCCCAAGGGGTCCGCTCCAGCATGCCCGCGGCGATGTCGCCGAGGCGGCGCAGTCCGGGCGGGGCCGGGAAGGACGTCAGATGGGCCAGCAGCCGGGCGATGACCAGGACCGCCTCGCGGGTGTCGGCGAGGTGGGCCAGCATCCGGTTCTCGTCCAGGCGCTCCAGGAGCATGGTGCCGGTGGCCGGGTCGTGGTCGAGGAGTCGTACGGCCCCGTCGCCGTCCCAGGCGCGCAGCGCGACCGGCTCGCCCTCGCTCTCCTGGTCGAGCAGCTGGAGCTTGAGGACCGCGCGCAGGCCGTCGGCGCGGACCACCGGCAGCACCAGGGCGCTGACGCCGTTCATCGACGGCCCGTCGAGCCGGAGCCCCCAGCGGTCCAGGAACCCGGCCGCGAGGTCGGGCAGCGCGGCGATGAACGCCTTGCCCGCCGCGCCGTTGTACATCTCCTGCGCCTCGGCCAGCTCCCCGGGGATGTCGATCACGAGCCGGACGATACCGGCGTGCGTCAATCGGTTCATGCGAATTAACCGGGGCCTGAGCGCGGTGTGGGCGTACATCCGCGGTGCTCCCGGCACCCATCTGTGGCTGGCGGTCCTGTTCGCCACCACCGTCGCACTGCACTCCATGCCGCCCGAGTTCGAGGAGAACTTCCTGCGGCACCGGTCGACGAACCTGCACGAGCTGTCGCGCAACCCGGTGCGGGTGCTGGTGGCGAGCGCCATGTGGATCGAGAGCGGGCACTGGCTGCCGTACGCCTTCCTGTACACGGTGTTCCACGCGCCGGCCGAGCGCTGGCTGGGCACGGCCCGCTGGCTGGCGGTGTGCGCGCTGACCCATGTGCTCGCGTCGCTGGCGAGCGAGGCCGCGCTGCTGGCGGCGATCCGCACCGGCCGGGCCCCGCTCACGGCCGTCGACACCCTGGACATCGGGGTCAGTTACGCGCTGGCCGGGGTGATCGCGGTGCTTGGCCACCGGATCGCGGCGCCCTGGCGGTACGGGTATCTGGCGGCCGTGCTCGCCGTGTTCACGCTGCCGCTGGCCGCCGGGCCGACCTTCACGGACGTCGGCCACCTCCTCGCGGCGCTGCTCGGGCTGGCCTGCCGTCCGCTGGTCAGGGGGGCGGGGAAAAGCACGGAATCCGAAGGAGACACCGGCCGGACCCGGGGGTTAACGTCCCGGCCATGAACAGCTCGGCAAGCAGTGCCGTCAACGGCGGCGTCTCGTTCTGGTACGCGGACGACGGGCTCCCGGCGGTGCGTGAGCCGCTGACCGGGGACGCGTCCGCGGACGTCGTCATCGTCGGCGGCGGGTACACCGGCCTGTGGACGGCGTACTACCTGAAGAAGGCGGCGCCCTTCCTGCGGATCACCGTGCTGGAGCAGAAGTTCTGCGGATACGGCGCCTCCGGGCGCAACGGCGGCTGGCTGTACAACGGCATCGCGGGCCGGGACCGGTACGCCCGGCTGCACGGCCACGAGGCCGCCGTACGGTTGCAGAAGGCGATGAACGACACGGTCGCCGAGGTCGTCGCGGTCGCCCGCGCGGAGGGCATCGACGCCGACATCCACCACGGTGGCGTCCTGGAAGTGGCCACCACCCCGGCGCAGTTGGCACGGCTGAAGGCCTTCCACGCGCACGAGCTGGCCTACGGCGAGACGGACCGGGAGCTGTACGGCGCCCGGGAGACCGCCGAACGGATCCGGGTCGCGGACGCGGTCGGCTCCACCTGGACCCCGCACGGCGCCCGGCTGCACCCGGTGAAACTGGTGAAGGGGCTCGCGGCGGCCGTGGCGGCGCTCGGGGTGACCATCCACGAGTCGACGCCGGTGACGGAGATCCGCCCCAAGCACGCGGTCACCCCCTACGGCACGGTCCGCGCGCCGTACATCCTGCGCTGTACCGAGGGCTTCACCGCCGCCCTCAAGGGCCAGCGCCGGACCTGGCTGCCGATGAACTCCTCGATGATCGCGACCGAGCCGCTGACCGAGGAGCAGTGGGCGTCGATCGGCTGGGCGGGCCGGGAGACCCTGGGTGACATGGCGCACGCCTACATGTACGCGCAGCGCACGGCCGACGGCCGGATCGCGCTCGGCGGGCGCGGGGTGCCGTACCGGTTCGGCTCGCGCACCGACAACGACGGCCGCACCCAGGAGGCGACCGTCGCGGCGCTGCGCGAGATCCTGACCCGCTTCTTCCCGTCCCTGGCGGGCGTGCGGATCGAGCACGCCTGGTCGGGAGTGCTCGGCGTGCCGCGCGACTGGTGCGCCACCGTCACGCTGGACCGCTCCACCGGACTCGGCTGGGCGGGCGGCTACGTCGGCTCCGGCGTCGCCACCGCCAACCTGGCCGCCCGCACCCTGCGCGACCTGGTCCGGCAGGACTCCGGCCAGGGCGGGCGGACCGGGCTGACGGAGCTGCCCTGGGTGGGCCACCGGGTCCGCAAGTGGGAGCCGGAACCCTTCCGCTGGCTGGGCGTGCAGGGCATGTACGCCACCTACCGCGCGGCCGACCGGCGCGAACGCCGATACCCCGACACCCGGTCCTCGCGACTGGCCCGACTGGCGGACCGGGTGGCGGGCCGCCACTGACCTGGGGCGGTGACCCGGGCCACTGACTCGGGCCGGTGCCCCAGGCCCGCCCGCCTCGGTTCGGTGGTTCAGGCTCGTGCGCGGTCGAGGGCGGGGTGGCCCAGGATCAGGGACACGGCGGTGACCGCGCTGGTGAAGGACACCTCGGCGAGCACGCCGGGGGCCGCCACCTGGTCCCCGGCGAGATACACCCCGTCGCCGCGGTCCACGGCCGGCCGGTCCCGCCAGCTGCGGCCGGGCAGGTCCACGGCCCCGGTACGGCCGTCCGCCAGGGCCTCCCGCCGCCAGGTCACCCGCTCCCGCCAGCCCCGGAACCCGAGGTCGAGCAGCTGTTCGGCGCGGGCCACGCCGTCGGTCCGTGACTCGCCCGGCCCGACCGGGAACTGGCCCTGGACCAGCTGCTCCCCGGCCGGGGCGAGGGACGGGTCCTGTGCGGTGAACCGCTCGATCCAGCCCGGCGCGTCCAGGTCGGAGACGGCGAAGGCGTCCCCGCGCCGGGTGCGTACGGCGAGGTCGACGAGGACGGTACGGCCGCCCGGCCAGGTCAGCGAGTCGTCGCCGAGCAGCCGCCGGGCGGCGGGCAGGGCGGTGGCGACGACGACCGGGGTGCGCTCGGGCAGGGTGTCCACCCGGGCCCCCGTCTCGATCCGCACGCCCATGTTCCACGCCCGCGCGGCCATCCGGTCGATGACCGCGCTCCAGCCGCCGCGCGGGTAGTGCGCCTCCGGCGGCAGCTTGGCGGCGCGGCGCAGCCGCTCCTGCACGAAGGCGGCGGACAGGCTGCCCGGGTCGTGGTGGAAGAGGGCCACGGCCGCGTAATGGGCCGCCGCGCGGGCGCCCTCCTCGCCGGCGATGCCCGTCGCCCAGCTCAGGAAGTCGGCGTCGACGGGGGCCGGGCCGAGCCGGGGCCGCAGGAGCTTGAGCATGGCGAAGGGCGGGGTGCGGCGCAGCACGCCGTGGTGGCGCAGCCGCAGCCGGGCGGCCTCCAGCGGCGGCAGCGGGGCGAGCGGGCCCAGCAGGTCCCGCTGCCGGAGCCAGGTCCAGTGCGGGCCGCCGGAGTAGACCGCGTGCGGCCCCTCGTTGGTGCGGTACGGCCCTTGCGCCGTCCGGGCCCGCCCGCCCAGGGTGCGGTGGGCCTCGTACACGGTGACCTTGGCCCCGGCCTCGGCGGCGGTGATCGCGGCGGTGAGTCCGGCGAAGCCGCCGCCGATGACGGTGATGTGGCGCATGGAGTCTCCTGAGGTCGGTCCGTCTCCTGCGCGGATACGACGGCCGGCGCCCCGCCGTCTGTGACATCCGGGCGTTTGCGCAGCTCAGACGGATTGTCAGTGGCGGGGTGCAGCATGGGTGCATGGTGAGGCGAGCGATGGAGGGCCGGCCCGGGGGCCGGCCGGCGGCGCGGGGCGCGCGGCGGCCGGAGCTGCGGCTGCCGGCCCTGGATCCCTGGGACGGCGGCGCACTGGAGCCGGACGGGGACTACGACGGGCTGGAGTTCCGGGAGCTGGACCTGGCCGGGCAGGACGCGCGGGGCGCCCGGTTCATGGACTGCGCGCTGACGGGCTGCGCGCTGGACGAGACGGCGCTGGGCAGAGCCCGGGTGCTGGACTCGGTCCTGACCGGCCTGCGCGGGGTCGGCACCCGGCTCGCGGAGTCCACGTTCCGCGATGTCGAGCTGGTCGACGCGCGGTTGGGCGGCACCCAGTTGCACGGGGCGGTGCTGGAGCGGGTCGTGGTCCGGGGCGGCAAGATCGACTTCCTGAATCTGCGCGAGGCCCGCCTGAAGGACGTCGTGTTCGAGTCCTGCGTGCTGGTCGAGCCGGACTTCGCGGGGGCGCGGCTGGAGCGGGTGGAGTTCACCGACTGCGCCTTGAGGGGGGCGGACTTCGGCAATGCGACGCTGGTGGACGTCGATCTGCGCGGGGCCGCGCCGCTGGAGATCGTCCGGGGCCTGGACCGCCTGTCCGGCGCGGTGATCGGCACCGGGCAACTGCTGGACCTGGCGCCGGTGCTGGCGGCGGAGCTGGGCATCCGGGTGATGGACTGAGGCCCGGCGGCGGGGCCGGGCACCGGGCCGGGGAGATCGGACCTCAGGCGTGGGCGGGCTTGCCGTCCCCGTACAGCCAGTCCTTCCAGACCGTGCGGAAGTCCTTGCCCGGGGCCTTCCTCTCCACGTAGCGGACGAAGCCGGCGGTGTCGGCCGTGCCGTGGCGGTGGGCGGCGGCCCAGCCCTGGACGATGTCGTGGAAGGTGCCGTCGCCGACCGTCCGGCGGATCTTGTGCACGACCATCGCGCCGCGCTGGTAGACGGGGGCGCCGGAGATGTGCGCGGCGCTCGACGGCCTGGCCGGCGGGAAGGCCCACAGGGCGTCGGGGCCGTCCTCGTAGAGGCCGGTGAAGGTCTGCTGGGCGGTGGGCCCGCCGTTGTCCTCGTCGTAGAGCCACTCCGCGTACGTCGCGAAGCCCTCGTTGAGCCACATGTCCCGCCAGGACGCGGGGCCGACCGAGTCGCCGTACCACTGGTGGGCGAGTTCGTGCACCAGGGTGGAGACGTCGGGCGGGCCGGGGAAGACGGGGCGGGTCTGGGTCTCCAGGGCGTAACCGGCGTCCCCCGGGCGGGCCACGATCGCGCCGGCGGAGGAGAAGGGGTACGGCCCGAAGTGGGTCTCCGCCCAGCCGAGGATCTCCGGGATCTTCGCGAGCACCCCGGCGCTCGCCCGGGCCTGGCCGGGGTCGACGGCGGTGACGATCGGCAGGCCGTGCGGGCCGGTGGTGCGGGTGATGTCGAAGCGGCCGATGGCGACGGTGGCGAGATAGCTCGCCATGGGCTGGGCCGACCGCCAGCGGTAGGTCGTGCGGCCGTCCTTCGTGGTCTGGTCGGTCTGCTCACCGCCGGAGACGGCCTTGAGGCCTTCGGGGACGGTGACCGCGATGTCGTAGGAGGCCTTGTCGGAGGGGTGGTGGTTGCCGGGGAACCAGGTCATGGAGCCGACGGGCTCACCCAGGGCGAGAGCGCCGTCGGCGGTGGGCAGCCAGCCTTCCTTCGAGCCGTCGGGGTCGGTGAGGGTGCGGGGGGTGCCCGAGTAGCGGACGGTCACGCGGAAGGTCTCGCCCTTGCCGAGGCCGGTGTGCGGGCGGACGGTGAGTTCCTGCCCGGTGCGGTTCCAGCGGGCCCTCTCGCCCTCCACGCGGACGGAGTCGACGCGCAGTCCGGCGAGGTCGAGATCGAAGGCGGACAGGTCGCGGGTGGCCCGGGCGGTGATGTCCGCGGTGCCGGTGAGCCGTCGGGTGGCCGGGGTGTAGTCCAGGGCGAGGCCGTAGTGCCCGACGTCGTAGCCGCCGTTGCCGGCCTTCGGGAAGTACGGGTCGCCCACGCCGGAACCGCCCGGGACGCCCCGGACACCGGCGTCGCACGCGGTGCCGGTCAGGACGAGGACCAGCAGCGCCGCGACGGCCGGGACAAGGCGTACCGATCTGGACATGTCAGTGATCTTACGGGTGCTCGTGACGGCCAGGGCGGTGTCCGACCCGCGCGGCCCACAGGGCGATGCGGCATCGACCGGAAGGTGTGCGGCGGTGCAGGGGCGCAGGGCGTGGCCCTGTCGAGGCCCGTGTCGTCAGGCGGCGGAGACGGCCGTGAGCTGGTCCATGATGTCGGCCAGGTTGTAGTGGGCCCGCTTCTCGACGATCTTCCCGTCCTTGAACGTGAACAGGTTGAACATGGAAAAACGTACGTGCGCTCCGCGTGGGGGGATGCCGTAGTAGTCGCCGCCCTGGTCTCCTTCGAACACGACGTAGGCGCCGACCTTGTCGGCTTCGGCGACGGTGTCGAGGACCGTCAGGCGGATGTCGGAAAAGGCGTCGACGTGCTTCTTCTCCGCGTCGATGAACCCTGCGGCACCGGGCCGGGGACTGTCGATCCGAGGGTAGAAGACGAAGTCCGGGTGGAACATGCCGGTGAGCGTGTCGTAGTCGCCCTGCTCAAGGGCCTGGTAGAAGCGGTGCACGAGGCCGGCGTTGGTTCCGGTGGACATGTGATCGGATCCTTCTCTGTCGTTCCGGCACGGCGCAGGGGATGCCGCGCGGGGTCGCTCCCAGGGTCGGGGCTCGGCGTGGGGGGAGCCCCGCCCCTGGCACGAGGTCTCGGTTCCTGAGCTGTGGTCCGGGCTCAGGCGCGCTGCGCCCAGTCCAGGTCCAGGCGGTCGGTCAGGCCCGCGGCGGCGAAGGCTGCCTCCAGCTCGTCGCGGCCCTCGGTGAAGTGGGCCCAGCTGTCGTGGTGGACCGGGACGACACGGCGGGCGTCAAGAATCCGGGTGGCTTCGGCCGCCTGGGCGCTGTCCAGGACGATCAGGTTGCCGTCGAAGACCATGGGGAAACGGGGGGCGCCGGCGAACAGGAGGGCGGTGTCGATCGGGGCGAAGCGCTCGGCGATCTCCCTGACCGCGTCGAGCGAGGCGTTGTCGCCGCTGACGTAGACCGTCGGCAGGCCCTCGCCCGTCAGGACAAAGCCGACGACCTGGCCGGCGATGGGCTCGACCTCCTCACGCGCGCCGGGACCGTGGATGGCCGGGACCCCGGTCACCGTGATCGTGCCGCCGCCCGGACGCTCCAGCTCGATCGACTCCCAGTCGGCCAGGCCCTTGGCCTTCGCCCCGAGGCGCTCGCCACCGCCGGGGGTGGTGAGGGTGAGGGGGACGTCGGCGAGCAGGGCGCGGCCGGAGGTGTCGAGGTTGTCGGCGTGCTCGTCGTGGGAGAGCAGGACCACGTCGATGGGGCCGAGCGCGGCGGGTGCGGTGGTGGAGGGGGCGGTCTTGGTCAGGGTCGGGCCACCGGGCGAGGCGTAGTCGCCGGGGCCGTCGAAGGTCGGGTCGGTCAGGAAGCGCAGACCGCCGTACTTGAACAGGGCGGTCGGACCGCCGAACGTGCGGACCGGGAACTGGTGGGCGTTGAGCTGGGACATCACGTCTCCGTTTCTCACGAAAAAAAGCTGCGGTTAACGTGATTTCAGGCTAGGCAGGCATCACGGAAAAATGCAAGCGCTACCATGAGAGACATGGACGACACCCTGGCCACCGACGTGGCACCGACCGCTCTGCCCCCGGCACCGGGTGCCGACCGGTACCGCTCCCTGGACTTCGCCGACACCGCTGCGACCCTGCCCGCCGGCCAGAGCTACGACCTGCTCGCCGCCCCGGAATCCGCCATGCGCTGGCTCGCCGCCCATGACCTGACCACCCCGGACGTGCAGCTGTACGAGGTGTGCGCGCAGCGGATGCGCACGCTGCGCGGCCACATCCGCGCCCTGTTCGCCGCCCGCGTCGACACCACCACCCCGCCCGAGGAGTCCCTGCGCGCGGTGAACGAGGCCCTCACGGCCGTGCCCACCGCCCCCCTCCTCGCCTGGGACGGGGCCCGAGGGCTGCGCCGCGTCCAGGCGCACCCCACCGACCAGGCCGTCAATCACGCACTGGCGACCCTCGCCGCCGACGCCGCCGACCTGCTCACCGGTCCCGACGCCGACATCCTCGCCGCCTGCGGATCAGCCCCCTGCGACCGGTTCCTCCTGCGCACCCACGGCCGGCGCCACTGGTGCTCCACACGCTGCGGCGACCGTGCTCGCGCCGCCCGCGCCTACGCCCGGCGCAGCGGCGCCTCGGGCTGACGCACCACCCCCAGGGCCCTCCTGCGGACCGCCCGGCGGCCACGCGAAACACCTCCAGCAGGCTGCTTCCGGTTGCCGGCCGGCAGCCGGGCACGTGATTACTGAAGATCACTCCTTCGGCTCCGCCGCCGCGCGGGCGGCGGAGTCCGTGGAATGGCGTCCAGCAGCGGCAGGAGCTGGGCAACGTCGTGCCGGTTGCCGCCGGTGAGTGTGACGGTGAGCGGGCGGCAGCAGCGGAGCCACCCGCTCCCACAGGTCGTCAGGAACAAGATCAGCACGCGCCTGGACGCCCTGCCGACCAAGATCGTCGGACGCGATCAGTCAGGCGGGCGGGGCGTACGGGGGCGGGGCGTACGGCCGGGCGGTGCGTACCGGGGTGGGGCGTGCGGCGGGCGGTTCCGGGGGCACGGGGCCGGACCGTCGGCGGCTCAGGGGCTACCGCTGAGGGTTCCGGACGGGCCGGCGTGACACCATCTCCCCGTGCTCGACATCGGCTATGCCCTCTCCAACCGGTTCCCGGATCCGCCGCAGACCGACTACCGGCGCGCGGACGCGCACGCGCTGCGGTACGACCTGTTCTGCGGGGACGTCTATCTCGCGGACACCGAGAGCGACCGGGAGCTGTCCACAGCCTGGGGATGGGTGCCGGTGCTGGACTTCGCGTGGGCGCTGTGCGACATCGCCGAGCAGCTGGACCGGGACCCGATGGGCTCGCGGGCCGCCCGGCCGCAGCGGGCGGAGCTGGACTTCACCGAGTCCACCGACCGGATGCTGTTCGAGCGCCGCTTCGGCTGGGTCGACATCACCTCGGACTGGTCCCCGGCCGAGGAGCCTCCGCTCTCCTTCTCCCACGCCGAACTGCGCCGGGAGGCCCGGGACTTCCTGCACGACCTGCTGGCGGACCTCACCGACATGCACGAGGACCTGGCGGAGAACCCGGTGATCTGGACCCTCCAGGCCCGTTTCCCCCGGGTGCCGTAGAGCGCCCCCTCCGGCTCACGGCGGACGGAGGGGGCTCAGGCTCTCAGACGCGCTGGGCGGCGGCGTACTCGATGAACGAGGTCCAGGTGCCGGTGGTGAAGTTCAGTACGGCGCCGTCGGTGTTCTTGGAGTCGCGGACGGGGACCACGTTGTGGGCGGCGGCGAGGTTGGTGGCGACCTCGATGCAGACGCCGCCGTTGTCGCTGTAGGAGGACTTGAACCAGCGGAGGGACTCGGTTGTCACGGGGTGCCCTTTCCGGACGGAGGAGGCGGTCGCGAGCGGGGTTTCAGACGCGCTGGGCGGCGGCGAACTCGATGAACGAGGACCAGGTGTCGGCGGTGAAGTTCAGTACGGCGCCGTCGGTGTTCTTGGAGTCGCGGACGGGGACCATGTCGTGGGCGGCGGCGAGATTGGTGGCGACCTCGATGCACTGGCCGCCGTTGCCGCTGTAGGAGGACTTGAACCAGCGGGGGGATTCGGTCGTCACGGGGAACCCTTTCGAAGCTCTTCGATCAAGGCCACGGATGCCGCTTGGGAGAGCGCTTCGGCCTGCAACTGATGGTAGGCCGTCAGTATGGGCAGTACCGAGGAGGTTTCCCGTTCGAGGTGACCCCGCTGCGCTGACTCGGCATAGGACATGATCGAGCGGTCCGGCATGGTCAGCACCGTTACAGGCAGGCTGAACGGGCGCCGCTCCCCCATGAGGAACGGGGCGATCTGCAAGACGGTGGTCGGCATCTCGGCGAACATCAGCAAGCGCTCGAACTGGGCCTCCATGATCGAGGTGGCGCCCATCGGCCGACGGATGCAGCTCTCGTCCAGCACTGCATGGATGAGAGGTGGCGAAGTGCGGGCGAGCGCTGCTTGCCTACGCGTCACCAGTTCCACCCGTTCATTGGCTTGGTCGGCGGTGATGGCTCCGCGTCGGACAGCGTCTGCTTCGAGAGTAGCTGCGTACTCCGGTGTCTGGAGCAGACCGGGGATGACTCCTACTTCGTAAAGTCGGATCTCAACGGCCCTGCCCTCGTACTTGACGTACTCGGTGAAGCCCTCCAGCAGACTGCCATGTTGGATGGCTCGGTATTGGTGCTCGAACGAGTCTGGAGCGCCCGTGGTGCCGAACGCCCTGTCTGCGCTGCGCGAGAAGCGCAAAGTTGGCATCTTGCGACCAGTTTCGACGGTCGAAATATGCGACGCGGAATATCCCATTCGCTCAGCGAGGTCTGCTTGCTTCCAGCCCTTCCGCTCCCGCTGCCTGCGGAGTTCGGCGCCGTAGGCCGCCCAGGCGCTGGCCTCCGGGTTCAATTCCTTGACGTTGGCCACTTCGAGCACCAACTTTGCTGTCGCTTCTGCCAAGTTGAAGTGCTCTCGACTGTAAGCCACGCTGAACTCGTTCGGTAGTCACAGTGCTACAGAGAGGAACAGCCATGCCTGGAGGGCTGAACGAACCGGCTCTGGTTGACGGCGAGAAGGGCCCGGAGAGGCCCGGTGACGAAGGCATCCCCAAGCTGGGAATCCGGCAGACGCTTGAGGTCGGCGAGATCACCTTCGCCCTGGACGCGGTGCTGGCGGAGGCCGGCGTCAGACTTCCGCAGTTCCACACCCGCCTGGCCCCCGCCGAGGACCGCCGCTGGGTGGTCCGGCTCGGCGACTGCAACGTGGTTCAGGCCCGCGGCCTCCTCGACCTCCTGAAGGACGGGCTGACCCTCCGCGAGCGGCACCCGGAGGAGGCGATCAATGGAACACCCGCCAAGGACAGTTAGGGCACGGGCGCACCTCGAAAAGGCCATCATGCGGGCCGGCGCCATCGTGGACGTGCTGATCGACCCCGCAGGCGGCTTCCTGGCCATCCAGTGCATCGGGATCGAGGCGGCAGAAGAACTGGCGCTCACCATCGAGGCCGGCGCGCAGGCAAGGGTGGTCAGGGGATGACCTTCCGCTGCACCAGCACCTGCGAAATCAAGGATCACACCTTCCGACGGGCTCAGCGACTGCCCTGCGCCGACCACGGTGAAGTCGACTGGGCGTTCCTGGACTACCTCCGGTGTGTGCTGAGTGAAGAAGCGCACGAGTTCCATGCCACGTGGCTGCGCAGCGGCTCGGAGCTGGAGAAGGACGTGTACCTGTGCTGGCTCGATGACCCGGAAATGCAGTGGATCGTCGATGCCGAGGTCTGCCTGAAGACCAGAACGCCCTTGGGATCGTCCTGCACGATCTACAAAGGCCACCCCGGGAAGTGCGAGTGGGATCACGTGGACCTCGAAGCATCGGCGCACTCGGCCGCCGCGGACCAGCTGATGAGGCGGGCGCGTGAGACAGGCGCGTTCCCGGACGACGGTCTCACCCGCCCATGAAGAAGACCCCCCAGGGAAAGCCGGGGGGTCTTCGGGTGTTTCAGCAGGTCAAGGACCTACTGTCACACGTTGACGCCGAAGTCCTGACCACCATATCGGAGCGCACATAGCACCGCAGGTAGGGAGCGTCAAACAGCGAGGTCACACGGATGCGGAGCTGTTCTCGTCTTCGAGCGTTCAGGCCCGTTTCGGCGCCGTTGTGGACACCGTGCTGACTTGGTGCTGACTTCTTGAGCCGTCCGGGCCACGTGTCCGCCCGGATGTAAACAGCCGGTCCAGACGAGACGGGGGAGCCGTCCACTCCCGACCGCCCCCTCTGGCCGGACGAACGCCATCGGCCGCGCTTTGCGCTGCCCCGGTACCTCCGCCGGGTCTTCCCAATCGCGGATGATGTCCTGGAGTATGCCGACGCGTTCGCCATCCGTAACGACCTTGCCGATCATGCGTTCGGTGACCACGGCGCACCCCCTTGGAACAGCGCCCGCACGTCCCTCTCCAGTTGGTCGGCCTGCGCCTCTACGGCCAAGCGGGGAGGGTCGATGTACGCCCAGTCACAGCGGCCCGGATGGTCACGGAAGATCGTGCAACCGGTGTCCGTCGAAGTTCCCTTTCGCTTGAGACAGACCTCAATGTCTTCAAGCCATTGCGTCGCCGTGCCGTCGAACCAGCAGAGGTACACATCAGTGCACGGTTCCAGGCTCGCCCCGGTGCGAAGGAACGCCGCGTGATGGTCGTGCGGCACGTCTTCCAACTTGCACTGAAGGGTGACGCCCGACGCCCACTCGATCCGGGCGACAGGGGATGAGATCTCCGCTGCTGCCGACCGCACTTCGTCACTCAGAACGGCTTGTGCGATACAGCGGTACATCACGCCTCCTCTCGACACCGACGGCACGGCCGGTCGACGCACAGTGCGTGGGGCGGGAGCTGGACCACTCCGGACACCGGGTCCAGCCGTCCGCCGTACTTGTCCCACCAGCCGTCTGGGGAGTTTCTGTACGGTCCCGCAGGATCGTCCAAGAGACTGATTAGTTCGGGAGCCGGTAAGCCGCCACCCCGGCCGTTCGCGCGCTTCACCGGGGGCCTCACCACCTCCGCTCCCGCGTCAGCTCCGCGTACAGCCGTTCCTGCGCCTCCACCTTTCTGACCAGCTCCTGTTCGGAAGCCGCCTCCAGACGCTTGCGCAGTCCGTCCGCCCGCGCCCCGTATACCGCTTGCAGCAACTGCACGGGGTAGTCGGAGAAGGTGACGTAGCGCGGAACGCCCTTGACCGTCTCCTTGAAGCACGGCCAGTTGTTGGGGAGGTAGTGCGCCGTCACGACTCGACACCCCCAGGCGGGCACTCGACGCACGCATACGGCCGGCCGTTGGGTTCCTCGCCGGACGGCTTCACCCGCCGGACGACTTCAAGGCTGCCGAACGTTTTGTGACACCGGCGGCACTTCTCGCCTCGGGGCGCGTACGTCGTGTACTCGCTCTGCTGCGCGTCGGTGCTGGCTCCCGTCCGCTCGCGACTCTCCGGCGGTTTCGCTGTAGCTTTGGGCACTGTCGTCAACCCCTTGCTGGTTGGTGGCCAGCCCCCGGACGTTCGCGCGTCGCGGGGGTCCACTCACTCAACCGACTCCGCGCATGGGAGGGGCAGTTGACCAGCGTTGACTACGATGGCAGTCAACAGTCAACGGGAGCTGCACCATGATCGATTTCGGGTCTGAGGTACGGACGGCACTCAAGGCGCAGGGAAAGAGCCTGAGAGGTGCAGCTAAGGAACTCCACTACGACGTTGCCTATCTGAGCCGGGTACTTAACGGGAAACAGGCTCCCTCTGCTGAGTTGATGCGAGCTTTTAACGAATACCTTGGCCTCTCCCTGGAAGCAGAAGGTAGCGGCTCCCATGACGATGAAATGGATGCTTGGGAGTTGGCGCGTCGCGTGCAGGCAAGCGACGTAGGGAACGCCACCCTTGAGCGTCTAGAGCGTGCATTTGATGAACTGGCCATGGCGTACCCCAAAGCCAAGCCCGAAGACTTGCTGAGGCAGGTCCGCAAGCACTCTTCCTATGTTGCAAAGTTGCTAGACGGCCGAAAGACCCTTTCGGAACATCGTCGATTGCTGGTCATCGGTGGTTGGCTTTCTCTGCTAGGGGCTACGGTCCATATCGACCTCATGCAAGACGATGCCGCTACGGCTCGACTGGAGACGGCCGCAACGCTAGCCAGGGAAGCTGGACATCGTGAGATCGAAGCCTGGTGTTATGAGACTGAGGCTTGGCGACTCCTCACCGACGGTGATTACATCCAAGCCGTTGACCTCTCCCGAGCTGCACAGGAGATAGCCCCCACTGGCGGCTCCGCAATCATTCAAGCGGCAGCGCAAGAGGGTCGAGCAAACGCACGGCTAGGAAATGGGAAAGAGACCTATTCCGCCATTGAACGGGTACAGGCTCTCTCTGCCGCTATCGGCGTCTCTGATACGCCCGAGCATCATTACCGCTATGACCCTGCAAAGTCTCTGTCATACACAGCGACGACACTTGCATGGCTCGGGGACTCAGCGGCAGAGCCATACGCTAGGGAAGTAATTAAGCGGTTGAGTCCGAGCGGCGATGTAAGCCAGTGGCCACGGCGTGTAGCCTCGGCGAATATCGACCTAGCCCTGGTCCTCCTTAAGGAGAACAGATTGGACGAAGCGTGCGATTCAGCCCAGAAAGCAATCCTTTCTGGAAGGGTGGTTCCATCAAATCATTGGCGCGCATTGGAAGTTGTTAAGGCTGCGGAAGCTCGACAACTCCCCGAGAGTGCAGACCTGCGGGAGGCATACCAGAGCCTAAAGGCGATCGAAAAGGGAAAGGATTAGCCCCGACCGGGTAGGCCGGGGCGAGTTCCATTTATTGCTTAGAGCAGGGCGAGGAAGGGGTTCGTGTCCCCGAGTGGTTCCGGCCGCTGCGGTTCGGGCGCAGGCGCCGGGGGCTGCTGGGGCTCCGGGCGGTAGGCGTCCAGGCTGACGACCGTTGCACGGGCCTGCTCACGCTCCGCGCTGGCCGGCATCGGCTCCGCGACCGTTTCTGTCGACGCACCGTTTTCGGAACTGTCACCGCGGACCGTGAAAACGGTGGCCGGCCGTCCCGTCTTCCCCGACCGTTCCACGGTCACGACGATTCCGGGCAGTTGCTTGACCTCTGCTGCGGTCGCTCCCACATACGGGAGCACCTGGGAGGAAGTGGCCCGGCCTCCGAGCAGCTCGATCCGGGCTCGCACCTTTTCCTCAAGGCTGAGCGCCTGGCGCTTCACCTTCGGCGAGGTCGCTCCCTTGGTGATCCGTACGGCGTCCTGCACCGACCGGCGGACCAAGCTGAAGGCGACGGACAGCATCTCTTCCGTGATCGTCTCCGAGCACTCGGACGCTGCCAGACAGGCCGCAACCCTGAGCGTCTGCTCTGCTGTCCGCTCGATGAACACTGCCTGCCCTTCGGGCAGGGTCTCACCCAGGATGCGGGCGTATCGGCGCACGATCCGCCAGAGCGGCCGGGCGTCTTCTGCAAGCGTGATCACACGCGGCCGGGCCGTGGCCCACCCGTAAGCGTCGGACAGGTCCCGTCCGTCCACCTCCGGGAGGCTCATCCGGTCATCATCCAAGAGCGGCACCGACCCGAGCAGGAAGGGAAGGATGCGGTTATACGAGCCTCCTGCCGCCTCGGACTCACCGACGTACTTGGACCAGTCAGAGGGCGTTACGTGACAGTGCAGAACCATTGCAGGGTCACGTACTTCCTGCGCCTCATCCTTGGTCGTGTTCCGCAGCGTCGACCCATCCCACGCGGTCCGCAGCTTGGTCGTGAACGACGCATCCCGCTTCACCCTGCGGAGCACTTCCGACCACTCTTCTTCGACCACGAGAGTCCGGACGTCGCGCCCGTGCTCGGTCTCGGCGGTCGCTTCCTGCTGCTCCCACAGGTGGTTCACCAGACTCGCCCCGGACGTGATCCCGCTCGTTGTGTGAGTGGCCAGGAAGCGCCCCAGAGCCTTGTCTACGACGTGATGAGCGGCCCGCAGTGCGGTTCCCTTACCGCGTCCGGTACCGGCCACCAGAGCGGACCACAGCAGCACGGGCCGGGGACCACGGGAAGAGACCTTGACCGTGCCACCGATTGCGGCCGACCACATCGAGAGGGCGGCCACATACACCCCCAAGGGGTCCGCTTCAACGAAGGGGGCGATCCGGCGAACCGCGCTTCCGATGGGACCGTACAGAACGGGGGTGCTCATGCTGCGTCCACTTCCTGGGGGTTGGTTTGGTTGCGGAGGGGCGTAACGGGGCGCCACCGCCCTCCGTCCTTGGTCTGAAAGTGAGGTTCCTTGGCTGTCTTTTGCAGCAGGGGGAGCGCGTCTCCCCCGTCCGAGGGAACGATCACTGAGTTACAGCGGCCCACCTTGTCCCACCGGACATGACGCCGGACGGCTTCAAGCGACAGAGGGTCACTGCTCACGATGCCGGTACGACGCTTGCCCTTTGGCGTTGTCCAGACGACCCAGGAACCAGGGGCGTAGACACGCCTGCATGGTTTGGAGTCCGCCCCGTATGCCTTGGCGTTCTTCCACACACTCAGGTCACGGGGCCGGGGGTGACGGCCGCCGACTGCGGCCGTCACCGAGGGCGCGGCGCTTAGGCCGCTGCCGCTTTTCCCTCCGACTCATCCCGGTGCTCCCACGCATGCCTCACGTGCATCGGAATTCGGCCCTTTGTGGGTACGGCGTAGCCGTGCTCTCGGGCCCATGCCCGGACGGCACGGTTGCGTTCGCGCTCGCTCATCCCGGAACGGTCGACCTTGGCAGGCTCCGGAAGGGGATCACCACCGACCAACTCACCCGCCCGAACAGCCGACTTGAAGCGTCCCGGTACGCGCACGTCCATCACAGGGATGCCACGCTCGGAAGCGTCCCGCAGCTTGGTGGCGTTACGGTCGCCACCCTCACCCAGGATCAGCAGAACCGTGCTGTCGTCGGCACGGCCAACTACCTCGAATCCAAGGTTGCGCACCGCTTCCCGCGCGTCGTCCCATTCGTACCCCGGCACTTCACCAGCGATCATCACGGACGGCACCGGGTGAGGGTCAGACTCCGCCACGGGAACCGCTTCCGGCTCCGGCTCCGGCTCCGGGGCGACCTCATCAACCGGCACCGACTCAGGCTCAGTAGGGGTGGCCACTCGCACAGACGGAGCGCCCAATGCATCGCAGAGCCAGCGACCGTATCGGACGTCATGCTCCAAACAAAGGTCCCAGGAATCGCGCCCGAGCGTCAGGGATGAAGTGGCTTCAACCTCAGAGCCATCTTTGGCCAGGTGAGCGTCGCACAGAACCTTTTCCACGGGCATGAGCACGGTCTTACGCATAGCGCTGCATTCCTTCGTTAGGGCGGAAGACTGAGTGAGGGTCCGGAGCGTTGCTCTACGGCTTCCCCGCCGACATCCATTCTTCCGCACCTCTATCACGGAATGATAACTAACGGATAACTGACACATTACTCTAATTCCATGAATACGGGGGGTAATGCATCATTAATTCTCTGTAGACCCCACCGGGGGTGCGACCCTCCGGCCACGTTCGCCAATGAAATCCCCAAGCCCCAGCGGTCACGTCTGGCGGCACACGTGGCACTTCTTCGGTTGGTGCTTCAGTTCGTCGCCCCACGGCCTCACTTTTCCGGTCAGTTGCCAACCGGTGTGGATGGCAAACTCCTCGACACATTCCGAGCACTGGGGTTCATCCCAGGGGCATTCGAAACCCGCCCGGTGTACACCGTCATGCATTCCTGCGGCCCCGGCCTTGGCTGCTCGTCTGCTCACTCGTCACCTTCAAATGTCCATCCCAGCCGCTTCATGCCATCGGCGGTCAGACCGAGGGCGGTAGCCAGTTGCCGGTATTCCGTCAGGTGGTCGCGGGTGGCAGATCCGTCAAGGATCTTGCCGTAGTAGGTCAGCATGACGGCAACAGTAGGCACGTAGGACTCATCCCAACGCGCGGCCTGGGGACTGTTCCACCATTGGTGCCACTGCTCGCTTTCGGCATCTGACCACTCCCTTACAGAAGGCAGCTCAGGAACCGGGAGGCCGTGATCATTCGGCAGCACATCCAGGCCCTTGTATCGGGAGTGTGGCGAGTTGGGGTTGCGCAATCTCGGCATGAATCCTCCGGGAAAAACGTACAGTCACGGCCGGCGAGGCCGTGTGATCGACGGGAGGTGAAAAGAACGGGCCCCCGCGGAGTGCAGGGGCCCGAATAAATCCAGGGTCAGGAGGTAGGCCAAGTAACGGCAGCCTTGACGATTCCCTTGGTCGGCTTAGTGTCATCCCACGTCTTATCCGGCTTCTGAGTGTCAAGACCGGGGTAGCGCAGGACGCGTCCACCGTACAAATGGAGGGTATCTGCGTAATTCGCGCGGTACTTTTCCGACTGCCCCTCGCGGAAGCCGGTCAGCTGACTAGCGTACGTGCTGAATTCCGAGTGGCCCGCCACGATATCGACGCCAGCAGGCATGGCCGTGGTCGTGAGGATGGTGAACCCGGCAAGACGAGCAACAACGCCATTGGCAGTAACACCGCCTTCGCCGTACGCGGCAGCGTTAGCCACGGATGGATGCTCGATGAGGTATCGCTTCACGCGTGGCGAGACGACCACGTAGCGGCCTGCCGGAATGTCGCTGGAGTCCAGCTCCAGCATCATGTCCAGGATCGCACTGTACAGGCTCTGAGGGATGTTCTCGGCGGTCGGCGTGATAGCCGGAAGCGCCGTTGCACTGTTGACGATGATGTTGCCCATGAAGGTGTCAGCCTTCCGGGCCAGGGCGCGAATCATCTGCTGATTGATGGGCGAGTCAAGTCCCCCAGCAAGCTGAACCCGTTCAGCATCCTCGATCAAGACCTGGATGTAGTCTGCCTCAGTAATAACCAGTTCCTGATCGACGGTTTCGGGCCGCTGGGCCGTCATACCGTCAGGGAGCTTGTACTCACCCACAGTCGGCCGAAGAAGGCTATTGACGTGGACGGTATCGCCCTTCTGTCGGATCTCGCCCTCGTACTTGTTGTTACTCACGAGCGGAGACGCCCAAACCAGAAGCGGATCGAACGCTGTGAGAAGCTCTGCGTCCCAAATCTCGGGAATGAAGGTGGTGCTACCAGGCTGCTGATAGGCAAGGCTCATATGTGCTCCTAGTTATCGCTTACGAACGTCGAGAGAGATGCGGGGGTGTGCTCGAAATGAGTCGCCCTCACGGTTATGGCCAGCGCCCCCAAGAGCAGGGAACTCTGGTTCCTTGGGCCTGAAAGGCGCTAGAACCTTGTCCATCGCCCCAGCCGAAGGCTTGCCGTCTTCACCAAGCAGCTTGGAACCATCCAGATAATCGGTGAATCCATCGGGGAGGGTAATCCCTGCCTGGGCTGCGTAGCCCTTGAGTTCAGCCCGAGCCAGCTTCGCGGAATACTCCCGCTCAACCTGGGCTCGAACAGGGTCGGAAGGGTCGGTCGGCATGGCCTCGGTAATCTGTTCTACGTCGCTCACGGCGACCTCCTAACTAATGGTTCGGGAACTAGGCAGCCCGGTCGGTCTCTGTCTCACTCATAAGCGAAGCCACAGGGATTTGGAGATGCCTGGCGGCCGGGGCAAGCGTGCGAAGACTCGGGCACGTCTCACCGGACTCCCAGCGACGCACTGTGGATGGGGCTACGCGCATTCGCTCAGCCAGGGCCTCTACGGAAAGCCCCAGAGCCACACGGCGGGCAGCGAAGAAGTGACGATCAAACATTGATGACTCCATTCCAGTCATGCAGGAATGCGCGACGGCAGGCAAAAATAAAACCCCGGCCGCGTAGGCCGGGGTCAATCAAGTCCCGTGAGGTTGACTCTCACTAATGATGTATGTGTCCTGTCGCGCAAATCCGCCCGGATGGTGGGGGAAGTGAGACGGACACCACAGGAGACCTACTCTCACTAATGATGTCGGTGTCAAAGCATCCGGTCTGGGACACTGCTGGCAGGAAGTGAGTTACAAATCACGCCGGGGACAGCGGGGACAAGTTGGCTCGGGTATGTACTCCCTCGGCAGGAGGTATGGGCTCCTCCTGTGTGTCGTTGGCAACCAGTTGCCTAACTCCACTCGCCTTGGCTGACTCAGGACTCCAAAGGTCCTGCATCTGAGAGGAAATGAGAGAGGGCCCCGGCGGAGGGGCCCCTACTCACTACTACCTACGCTCTATGAGCTACGTACTACCAACTACAAACTAAGTCCCCGGTTCAGCGGGGAAATGGGGCCCCACTACACCCTTTCCGGCGCCCAGGGCGGAAGTGAGTCGAACGGATCTCCGTACGGTGCGCTACCTGATGCGGAGGGCTCAGCCGGCCGTGACGCTCCGCTTTTGGGCGTTGCCCGTGGCTTAGTGTCTGTCACGGTCAGCACGTCGCCCACAGCCGATGCCGCCAAAGTCTCGGATTCCTCCAGGACGGCCACGGGAGCTGACAGGCGCAAGTTCGCCGCGCGTCCACGCTTGCCGTGCTGCGTAAAGAACCCGAACCGCGTTAGCGTCTCACGGCACCGCTGGCCGGGATGGTCCTTTGTGTTGTAGCCCAATCGCTGGGCCAGCTCGGTATCTCCGGTGAACATCTCTCCAGTGCGGCCGTTCACGCATCGGAGCTGGGCTAGGGCCCACAACAGGTGTTCCCGCCTGAAATCGGGAGCCTCCCGAGCGAGCACACCCCCAGGGCCGAACGCTTCGAATAGGGCACGACTCCACTCCTCCTTCACGTCGTACGTCGCAGCCAGCAACCGGCGCGGGTAGATGTCCCTCACTCCGCCCCCTGTTCGTCCAGCCAGCGATCCAGGTCCGCAGGACGGCAGCGGAGGGACTGACCCACCTTCTTGAAAGGGATGCCCTCCCGTTTATGGTTCGAGTACACCCACGAAACTGGCTTGTTCAGATAGTCGGCCACGTCACCAACCGTCATGAGCTTCACCAATATGACCTCCAGGAAAAGAAAAACCCCCGAGGGGCCTCGGGGGCGGTCGACCTACGAAGTCGGGCGCGTGCTAGTCGTCCGTGGCGGTTCTGGCGGCCAGGATGGCTTTGGCCTTGTCGGTCAGCTCTCCACCGGCCTTGCCCGCGATGGTGGTGAGCAGGCCGTCCCGGCGAGCCTGCTTCAAATGGCCTTTGACTGTCTCAGGGCTTCGCTTGATGCGCCGCGCCAGCCACTGGACGGGAGCGGCCTCGCCAGCGTCCGCAGCCGTCTTGTAGACGGCGGCCAGCACGGCTAGGTACGCCTCGGAAACGCCCTCATTTTCGAGCAACGCGCCGGCCGTTTCCCCAGCCTGCTGCATCGCTTCGGTGAGTTCCTGCATGACCTCCCGGCCCTTTGGGCCTGTCTCGGCCGCCATCTTCACCGCGCCGGGAAGGTCCAGCCGCCGGAGAACGGTCGTGGAGATGCCGCGTGCCACGTCACGAGCTGACGCACCCTCCGCGCCCTCAATGGTGATGCGCTGCGGTCCGCCGGTTACAGGACCGGTGGGCCACCACATGCGGATCACCCAGGCTCCCTGCTGCTGGGTGATCTCGAATCCGCTCTCGTTTGCTTTCACACCCTCACGGTACCACACAGGGTGGCCCACCCAGGGTTGACAACGCAGGGTGGGCCGTGATCACACTGAGGAGGCCGGAGCGCTCACGCCCGGCCCGACCCAGCCCCCCAGGCCGGTCGGTCCCTCGAAGAAAGAAATGACACCCAGTGGCGACCACGTTCCAGAAATGCAAGAAGGACAAGGACGACCCCTGCATCAAGAGCCGGTGCGGGCACCCGTGGACCGTCCGCTACCGCGAGCCGGGCGGGCGCTCCGGCCGTCAGCGGGAGAAGACGTTCCCCACCAAGAAGCAGGCCGAGGCGCATGGCAACCAGATGGAGGCGGACAAGCTCCAGGGCGTCTACCTCGATCCCGAGCGGGGGAAGATCACCGTTCGTGCATGGTGGGACGAGTGGCTTGGCGCCCAGGTGCTCAGGCCGAACACTATGCGGGACTACAAGGGGTTTGCGGCCAACTACCTAATCCCGACTCTGGGCCGGAAGACCCTCGCCGGAGTCACCCCGAACGACGCTCAATGCGTCGTTGCCGCGATGGCGGAAGCCGGACTGATGGCCTCCACCATAGAAACTCGCGTGATCCCGATGAAGGCCATGTTCAAAGCCGCTGTGGACAACGACCGAATAGGCAAGGACCCGTGCCGAACCCTGAAGCTGCCCCGGGTCGCCTCCACGGCCGTGGACCCGGATGAGATCCCGACCCTGGCGGAAATCGCGTTGATCGCTGCCGAGATGCCCGCCGAGTACCGGCTGAACGTGTGGCTGATGGCGGGTGCGGGACTGCGCCCGTCGGAGGCGTTCGGAGCCTCCGAGGACTGCCAGCGTGAGGACATGTACCGCGTCTACCGACAGGCAACCGACAAGGGAGACGGGAAGGGCAACAGGAAGGCACTTGTCCCCCTCAAGCATCGTGCAGAGGGTGACTACCGGGAAACGCCGCTCGCCGGTTGGCTGGCCGACGCGATCACCGAGCACAAGCAGAAGCACGGCACCCGAACCGTTGCCGGGGTGTCAGGGCTGCTGTTCGCCACTGCCACGGGGACGCTCTTCACTCATGAGAACTTCTTCCACTACTGGCAGAAGATCATGAAGAAGCTGGGGCTGAGCTACAAGCCGCACCACCTGCGGCACTTCTTCGCCTCCACCATGCTGGCCGCTGGTTGCTCGCTCTTGGAGGTGAGCCGCTGGCTCGGGCACAAGTCCATCCGGGTCACCGCCGACACGTACGGGCACCTCGTGCCCGACTCGTGGAACCGGGGTCGCAAGGCTATGGAAGACGCCATGAAGCCCCAGCTTCACGTCATCAAGGGCGGAGCCCCCGCCGGGCCGGAAGACGTCGCACAGGCCGCGTAGCGCCCACCTCGTCCACGCATGAAGAAGACCCCCCAAGGGTAAGTTGGGGGGTCTTCGTGCTGACCAGGGTATCCCGTGCTGATTCTGTGCTGACTCAGCACCGGCCCACAGGGTGTTTCAGCAGGTCAAAGCCCTACTGTCACACGTTGACGCCGAAGTCCTGGGCGATGCCCACCAGGCCCGACGCGTAGCCCTGGCCGACCGCGCGGAACTTCCACTCCGCGCCGTTGCGGTACAGCTCGCCGAAGACCATGGCCGTCTCGGTGGCCGCGTCCTCGGACAGGTCGTAGCGCGCGATCTCGGCGCCGCCGGCCTGGTTGACGATGCGGATGTAGGCGTTGCGGACCTGGCCGAAGTTCTGGCCGCGGTTCTCGGCGTCGTAGATGGACACCGGGAAGACGATCTTGTCGACGTCGGCCGGGAGCGCGGCCAGGTTGACGTTGATCGCCTCGTCGTCGCCGGCGCCCTCACCCGTGCGGTTGTCACCCGTGTGAACGATCGAGCTGTCCGGGGTCTGCTTGTTGTTGAAGAACACGAAGTGGGCGTCCGAGTAGACCTTGCCCTCCGTGTTCACCGCGATGGCGGAGGCGTCCAGGTCGAAGTCCGTGCCGGTGGTAGTGCGGACGTCCCAGCCGAGGCCCACGGTGACGGCGGTCAGGCCCGGAGCCTCCTTGGTGAGCGAGACGTTGCCACCCTTGGACAGGCTTACAGCCATGTTGGGAGTCCCTTCCTTGGATACCCGTGCACATGTGTGCACATCTGTGCCGACGAAGCTATGCCGACGAAGCTACCGTCACCCGGACAACGACGCGGGGTGTCCCGTCGGTTCCTGATGGCTTTACCTTTTTTACCGGCCCTGGGCCAGGGTGGTCCGCCGGGCCGGACCGGGGGCCGGAAATCCAGGTGACGTGCGCCGGGCCGGGCCGGGAACATGGGGGGCATGTCCGGGCCCTATCTCATCCGCGGCTCGGTCTCGTTGCCCGAGGCCGAGCTGACGTGGCGTTTCTCCAGGTCTTCCGGGCCCGGCGGACAGCACGTCAACACCAGCGACTCGCAGGTGGAGCTGCGCTTCGACCTCGCGCGCACCGAGGCGCTCCCGCCCGTGTGGAAGGAGCGGGCGCTGCAGCGGCTGTCCGGCCGCCTCGTGGACGGGGTGGTGACCGTACGGGCCTCGGAGCACCGCTCGCAGTGGCGCAACCGGGAGGCCGCCGCCGTACGCCTCGCCGCGCTCCTCGCGGAGGCCACCGCGCCCCCGCCCAGGCCCCGCAAGGCCACCCGCGTGCCGCGCGGCATCAACGAACGCCGGCTGCGTGAGAAGAAGCAGCGCTCGGAGACGAAGCGGGGCCGGACGGGCCGCGACTGGGGGTAGCGGGCGGGCTCCTGTCACACGCCGCGCTCCCGCCGTTCGCGGGGCGAGGAGCCGTCGGAGAGCCGGGGCCGCGACCGGGACCAACACCGGTCGGCCGCTCGCCGGCGTGCAGCCGGCGGCCGGCGCCGTCCGCGGAGCCGGATCCCGCGCGGAGCGCCCTGCCCGCCGGCTCGGCGGGGCTCGCCCCGCCGGTCGAGGAGCCGTGGCCCGGGGAGGGCCGGCAGAGGGCGAGCGGCTCGGGCGGACCCCCGTTCACAGGTTCAGCACCCCCACCACCTGGTCCCCGTCGCTCTCCCCGGTCGTGCGGAAGCCCAGGCGGGTGTAGAAGCCGGCGGGGCCGTGCGGGCCCGCGTGCCAGTCGACGTACATGCGGGTGCCGCCGCGGCGGCGGATCTCGGTGGCCACCGACTCCACGGCGAACCGGCCGTAGCCGCGGCCCTGTTCGCCGGCCGCGATGTTCAGCCGCCACAGCCCCGAGCGGTACAGGCTGCCGTCGCCGTGCCAGTCGATGTCGAAGAAGGCCATCAGGAAGCCGACCGCCCGGCCCTCGTCGACGATCAGCCGGGGCCAGGCGACGCCGTCCGGGTGGACGTACGCCTCGGCGAGCGAGCGCACCACCGGCGCGACGGCGTGCTCCTGGTCGGGGCGGACGCGCAGGGCGACGGCGGTCTCGAAGTTCCGTGGGGTCACTGCTTCCAGCCGGGGTGTCATCGGCGCACCGTAGGCACGCCCGCCCCGCCGGGGCCACGGAATTTCCCGGCTCAGCCCAGCCGGCGGTAGCGGCCGCGGAAGTACAGCAGCGGTCCGCCGTCGGCGCTGGGAACGCGCGCGGTGAGGACGCGGCCGATGACCAGGGTGTGGTCCCCGGCGGCCACCCGCTGCTCGGTACGGCACTCCAGGGTGGCCAGCGCGCCCCCGACCAGCGGGGCGCCGGTGACCTCGCCGCGGGCGTAGGGGATGTCCTCGAAGAGCAGCCGGTCGCTGATGCGGCCCTTCATGGCGAAGCGGCCCGCGATGTGCCGCTGGCTCTCGGCGAGGACCGACACCGCCCACAGCGGCTGTTCGGCGAGCAGGTCGTCCATGCGGGCGCCCTCGCGCAGGCTGACCAGCACCAGCGGCGGATCGAGGGAGACCGACAGGAACGCGGTGGCGGTCATGCCGACGTCCTCCACCCCCGGTGCCTGGGGGTCGTCCGGGTCCAGCGGCGGTTCCTGCGCGGTGACCAGGACCACGCCAGCGGCCAGCCGGGACATCGCGGCCCGGAACTCGTCGTCGCTCACCCCCTCAGCATGCCCGGTAGGCAGGGGGGTGGTGGGGGAGGGAGTCTTCAGCACGCCGGAAACGCTAGTCTTCGCCCGGCGCGGCGGGCATCGGGCCCTGGCCCGAACCGGGTCCTAGGTCGCGGGGACCAGGGGCGCGCCCGTCATGTGCGTCATGTGAACGAACGCGCACAGCGTGCCGCCGGGAGTCACAGGGGGCAAACGCAGAAACAGCACTCAATTGTTCACGTTTCCTTGTGACTTGAGTCACAAGAGGCGGGAATTGTTGACCCTGTGTACCGAGTGGGCAGCGCGCTGTGATTCAGTGGCGGGGAAGCCGCAAGGACAACGCGCACAGCATCACAAAGAGCCACCGCTGACACGCGGGAGAAGCGCCGAAGGCAACCCTTGATTCGCTGCGAGGTCTCGGGGGGAGGGCGAGCATGGAGACCGAGTCGGAGCCGTATGTCCGTCTTGCGTCCCTGCGACAGCTGCACCAGGTCATGGCCGACATGAACACGGCACGCAGCCTGGCGGACACACTGCAGACCGTCGCCGACGGCGTCGTGAACGCCCTCGGCTACGAGCTGGCGGCCGTCAACCTCGTCCGCCCCGACGGCGATCTCGTGGTCGCCGCCCTCTCCGGCAACTCCGCCGCCGAGGCCCTGATCACCGGCCGGGTCGGCTCCCGCGAGTCCTGGGACCGGCGGCTGGGCATGGGGGAGCGCTGGGGCGACCTGATCTTCATACCGCACACCGAGGGCTGGGTCCTGGACGACGACGACGTCCCCCAGTGGTTCACCGACGGCCCCGAGCCGCGCTTCGAGGACGAGTGGCACCCCTCCGACCGGCTCTTCGCGCCCATGTACACCCCCGGCGTCCAGGGCGGCTCCTGCGGCGAACTGCTCGGCGTCATATCCGTCGACCGGCCCCGTAACGGCCGCCGTCCCGGCGCCTGGGGCCGCGAGGCCCTCCAGATGTACGCCTTCCAGGCCGCCATCGCGATCAGCAACGCCCGCCTGCGCTCCAACATGCAGCGCGCCCTGGTCCGTCTGGAGCGCGAGCAGCAGGCCCTGCGCGCCAGCGAGGAATCCTTCCGCCAGGCGTTCGAATACGCCCCCTCGGGCATGGCCATCGCCGAGATGGGCGGCGACCAGCACGGCCGCATCCTGCGCACCAACGACGCGCTGTGCCGGCTGCTCGGCCGCCCCGCCTCCGCGATGCGCCGCTACTCCTTCGCCGACCTCGTCCACCCCGAGGACGTCGGCACCCTGCTGCGCACCTCCGCGGAGGGCGGGCGCGCCGAACTCCGCCTGGGCCGCCGCGACGGCAGCTACGTCTGGGTGTCGCTGCGCAACAGCGTGGTCGCGGACGCCGCCGACGGGCCGCGCTTCCTGCTCACCCACGTGGAGGACATAGAGGAGCGCAAGCGGCGCGAACTCCAGCTCGCGCACCGCGCCTCCCACGACTCGCTGACCGGCCTGCCGAACTCCGCCGAGCTGCGCTCGCGCCTCTCGGCCCGGCTGTGCCGGCGCCCCGCCCACGCCGGCACCCCCGACTCCCTGGACGCGGCCTACGGCCACCCCGCCTACGACATCCCGGCCGGCCACGGCTTCGACTTCGCCCCGGGCGCCGAGGCGTACGACGCCTACGACCACCATGAGCACACCGTCGCCCCCGCGGAGGGCCGCGACGACGGCACCAAGGGCCTCGCGGTCCTCTTCTGCGACCTCGACGGCTTCAAGTCGATCAACGACCGGTTCGGGCACAACGCGGGCGACGCGGTCCTCATCGAGGTCGCCCGGCGGCTGAGCAACGGCGTCCGGGACGGGGACACGGTGGCCCGGCTCGGCGGCGACGAGTTCGTGATCCTCGCCGACGGCCTCGGCCGCGCCGACGCCCAGGACCTCGCCGTACGGCTGCGCAACGAGATCATCCAGCCGATCCGGGCCGAGGGCCGGTCCGTCCGGGTGGGCGCGAGCTTCGGCATCGGGTGGGCCCACTGCGGCATGACGGCGGACGAGGTTCTCAAGTCCGCCGACGAGCGGATGTACGTAGAGAAACGATCTCGTCCCAAACAGCATCGCCGCGCGGGATGAACCGCAGGTCAGCGGGCTGACGCGATCCGGGTCACCCGTTTGGGGGGCGGAGAGCGGGTAGGCTCGCCATTCCAACCCGTACCCCATCCGCCCGCACCTGTTGAGGAGTACCAAGGGATGACGCCCGGCGACAACGGCGCGAGCACGCCCGAGGACGACGACCCGTTCGGCTACCTGTACGCAGACGGCCAGGCCCGAGGAGCCCAGCCGCCGTCCGGTGGCGGTTACGGCTACCCGAACTCGGTCAGCAGGGTGCGCACGGTCGGCGAGCGCCGGTACGGCCAGCAGCCGGGGCCCTCCGGCCAGCCGCCGCAGGGCACGTACGGCCAGGGCATCCCGCAGCAGGGTGCCTACGGCCAGCCCAACGCCCACTACCAGGCCCCGGAGACGCTGCCCGGCGGCGCGCCCCCGGCCGGCCGCCGGCCCGCCCCGCCCGCGCCCGGGCGCCGCGGCCCGAACACCAAGGGCCTGCTGATCGGCGCGATAGCCGTGGTCGCCGCGGTCGTCATAGGCATCGGCGTCGCGATGATCAACGACAACACCGACGACGACAAGGCCGGCAACCAGGCCACCCCGGCCCCGACCCAGTCCCAGAGCCAGTCCCCGAGCCCGTCGGGCAGCAGCTCGCCCACGGCGGGGGAGCTGCCGAAGACCGACGCCGCGAGCGGTTCGGTGCAGCTGTCGGGCGGCGCGGCCCCGGCCTCGGACGTCCAGGGCGCGCAGGCCGCCGGCGGCACCTACGTGGGCGGCCTGAACACGGCGGGCGCCTCGGTGACCTGGACGGTCGACAACATCCCCGAGGCGGGCGCGTACACCCTCTTCGCGCGGTACAGCGCGACCGGTGAGGACCAGTCGATGACGGTGTCCGTCAACGGCAAGGAGTTCGGCAGCAAGATCGGATTCCGCAACTGGCGCAGTGCCGCCAAGGGCGACTTCGCCAAGGGCTGGACGCACTCCTATGTGTGGCCCAGCCTCGACAAGGGCCGCAACACCATCTCGATCTCCTGCCAGCCCGGCGACAAGTGCGACGTCCTGCTGGACCAGATGTGGATCAAGAAGGGCCACGTCACCGGCTAGGCCGCGCTGGCCGCCCCCGTGACCCGGACCCGGCCGAGGAGTTCCGTGTACGCGGGGCGGTCGAACTCGCCCGCCGCCGCGGCCCGTACCGTCGCCGCCGACAGGGCCGCCGCGCGGATCAGACGGTCCGGCCAGGGGAGGTGCTCCACCAGGCCGGAGAGCAGGCCCGCCACCGCCGAGTCGCCGGCGCCCGTGGGGTTGCCGCGGACGGGGGCGGGCGGGGCGGCGCGCCAGCGGCCCTCCGGGGTGACGGCGAGCAGGCCCTCCGCGCCGAGGGAGGCGACCACCGCGTGGGCCCCCCGTCTGCGGGCGTCCTGCGTGGCGCGCAACGGCTCGTGCGAGCCGGTGAGTTCGGCGAGTTCGTCGGCGTTCGGCTTGATGACGTCCGGCCGGGCGGCGACCCCGCGGCGCAACGGCTCCCCGCTGGTGTCCAGCAGCACCGGCACGCCCGCGGAGCGGGCCGCGCGGACCAGGCCCGCGTACGCCCCCACCGGCACCCCCGGCGGCAGACTCCCGCACAGCGCCACCGCCGAGGCACCCGGCAGCAGCTCCTGGTAGCGGCCGAGGAAGGCCGCCCACTCGGCCGGGGAGATCTGCGGGCCCGGCTCGTTCAGCTGGGTGGTGTCACCGGTGCGCTCGTCCACCACCGCGACGGTGCGCCGGGTCGCCCCGGAGACCGTCACCAGCGCGTCCACCAGGGCACCGGGCGCGTCCGCGCCCTGTTCCCCGGGCAGCGCCCGGCCGGCCCGCGGGCCCGCCCCGGGCTCCGGCCCCGCCGGCGTCCCCGCCAGCATCGAGCGCAGGACCGTGCCGGTGTGGCCGCCCGCGAAGCCGGTGACCGTCACCTCGTGGCCGAGGGCGGCCAGCACCCGGGCCACGTTCACGCCCTTGCCGCCGGGGCGCTCGGTGACCTCCGAGACGCGGTGCGCGGCGTGCGGCCGCAGCGACCGTACGCGGTAGGTGATGTCGAGAGCGGTGTTCAGTGTGACCGTGAGGATCACCCGGGCCGACCTCCCTCGAAGTCCCTGCGGTGTCTTGGGTGTCCGGGGCCTCGATCATGCCAAAGAGACGGCCACCGGCCCAGTGCGCGGGCAGGCCGTCGTCTCCCCGACACGGTTACGGATCAGGGCAGTTGGGGCGCTACCACCCATTCGCCCCGCCGCATCACGCCCTTCAGCGCGAAGTCCGCGTCCAGCAGGACCAGGTCGGCGTCCTTGCCGGGCTCCAGCGAGCCGATCCGGTCGTCCAGGCCGAGCAGGCGCGCCGGGTTGGCCGACAGCGCGGTCACCACGTCCTCCACCGGCAGCTTGTCCACGGTCACCGCCCGCCGGAACGCCCGGTCCAGGGTGAGCGTGGAGCCCGCGATCGAACCGCCCTCCACCAGCCGGGCCACGCCCTCGCTGACCTCGACCTCCAGCGGGCCGAGCAGATAGCGGCCGTCGGCGCTGCCGGCCGCGTCCATCGCGTCGGTGATGAACGCGACCCGGTCCGCGCCCGCGTGCCGGAACGCCAGTTCCAGCGCGGCCGGGTGCAGGTGGACGCCGTCGTTGATCAGCTCGACGGTGACCCGCCCGTCCTGGAGCAGCGCGGCGATCGGGCCGGGCGCGCGGTGGCCCAGCGCGGGCATGGCGTTGAACAGGTGGGTGGCGACGGTGGCGCCCGCGTCGATGGCCTGGACCGTCTGCTCGTAGCTCGCGTCCGTGTGCCCGATCGCCGCGATCACCCCGTGCTCGGCGAGCAGTCGTACCGAGTCGATGCCGCCGGGCAGTTCGGTGGCGAGGGTGACCATCTTGGCGTGGCCGCGCGCCGCGTCGATCAGCTTGCGGACCTCGGCCGGGTCGGGGTCGCGCAGCAGCGCCTCGGAGTGCGCTCCCTTGCGGCACGGCGAGATGAACGGGCCCTCGAAGTGGATGCCCGCGATCTCGCCCTGCTCGGCCAGTTCGCTCAGCAGCCCGGCCTGGCGGACCAGCAGGTCCATCTCGTCGGTGACGGTGGAGGCGACGAGCGTGGTGGTGCCGTGCAGCCGGTGGGTGCGGACGGCCGTCATGGCCTGCTCCGCCGTACCGGCGAAGGACGCGCCGCCGCCGCCGTGGTTGTGGATGTCCACGAAGCCGGGGACCAGCCAGTGGCCGGTGACGTCGACGACCTCGGCGCCGGCCGGCGCCGAGGCGGCGATGCGGGTGCCGTCGACCACCACCCGGCCGTTCGTCACGGTCCCGGTGGGCAGCACCACGTGCGCGCCGGTGAGCACCTGCGGGCCCGTCGTGGCGGAGCGCGCGAGCGCGCGCGCCGCTGGTGGGGCGCCGTCCGGGTCCGGAGTTTCCCGCTCGGTTGCCATCAGGTGCTTACCTCCGGAGTCGTAGGAGTGGTCGTCAGCAGATCGCGGGCCAGCAGCCCCGCGCCCAGGCAGCCGGCGCTGTCGCCGAGGGCGGCGGGGACGAGGGCGGGCGCCTTCTGGAAGGTGATCCGGCGCCGGACGGCGTCGTCCAGCGGTCGGAACAACACTTCCCCCGCCTCGGCCAGCCCGCCACCGATGATCAGCGTGCACGGGTCCAGCAGGGTGACGGCGGTGAGCAGACCGTCGGCGAGCGCGTCCACCGCCTCTTGCCAGACCCGGACGGCGTTCGGGTCACCGGACGCGACGGCCCGCGCGCAGTCCGCCGCGTCCGCGTCCGGGTCGCCGCAGGCCGCCGCCCAGGCCGCGCCGACGGCTGCGGCGGAGGCGTACCGCTCCAGACAGCCGCGCTGCCCGCAGGGGCAGTCGGTGCCGCCGGGCCGTACGACGATGTGGCCGATCTCGCCCGCGAAGCCGTGCGCGCCCGCCTCCACCCGCCCGCCGATGCCGATCGCGCCGGCGATCCCGGTGCCCAGCGCCAGGAACAGGAACCGGTCGGTGCCCCGGCCCGCGCCGACCCGGCCCTCGGCGAGGCCGCCGGTGCGCACGTCGTGGCCGAGGGCGACCGGCATCCCGAGCCGGTCGGCGAGGAGCGCGCGCAGGGGGACGTCCCGCCAGCCGAGGTTGGCGGAGTAGACGGCGGTGCCGTCCGTCTCGTCGACGATGCCGGGGACGGCGATGCCGGCCGCGCCGGCGGGTTCGCCGTACCGCTCGGCGCCGTGGGCGCGCAGTTCGGTGGCGAAGTCGAGGATGCCCGCCACGACCGCCTCGGGGCCGTGTTCGCGGCCGGTGGAGCGGCGGGCGCGGTGCAGCAGCGTGCCGTCGGCGCCGACGAGGGCGGCCTTCATCCCGGTACCGCCCACGTCCAGGGCGATGACATGTCTCACCACGGGGCTAGTGTGACCCTCCCACCCGCGAGAGGTCTAGTCCACTCACGTGGTGTAGACCTTATGTGTCCATATGTTGAACGGTCAGACGGCAGGGTTGGGGCTTTGAGGGTGCGTCGGGGTACGGCAGGAACGATCGCGGTGGTGTCCGCACTGGGCATGACGGCGGTCCTCGGCGGCTGCGGGGCCACGGGGTCCTCCGACGTCACGCTCAGACTGGTCGCCGCCGACTACGGAGACTCGGCGGCACACAGCTCCAAGAAGTACTGGGACGACCTGGCCAAGGACTACGAGTCCACGCACCCGGACGTGAAGGTCGAGGTCAGCGTCTACTCCTGGAACGACGTCGACCGCAAGGTCAAGGAGATGGTCGACGCCGGGAACGCCCCCGACCTGGCCCAGATCGGCGCCTACGCCGACTACGCCGCCGCCGGCAAGCTCTACCCGGCCTCGGAACTGCTCTCCATCCGCACCCAGGCCAACTTCCTCTCCCAGCTCTCCGACGCCGGCCAGTGGAAGTTCACGCAGTACGGCATCCCGTTCGCCGCCTCCACACGGGTGCTCTTCTACAACAAGACCCTGTTCACCCAGGCCGGCATCACCCCGCCCACCACCTGGGCCGAACTGGCCGCCGACGCGCAGGCGCTCAAGGACAAGGGCGTGAAGTACCCCTTCGCGCTGCCGCTCGGCCCGGAGGAGGCGCAGGCCGAGACCATGCAGTGGCTGCTCACCGGCGGCAACGGCTACACCGACGACATCGGCACCTACACGATCGACTCCGCCACCAACATCTCCACCTTCACCTGGCTCAAGGACGAACTGGTCGGCAAGGGGCTCACCGGCCCGGTCGCCCCCGGCAAGCTCAACCGCGCCGACGCCTTCGCCGCCTTCGCCGACGGCCGGGTCGGCATGCTCAACGGGCATCCCACACTGATCCAGCAGGCCACCGCGAAGGGCGTGAAGTTCGGCACCGTGCCGATGCCGGGCCGCACCGGCAAGGCCAGGGCCGCCATGGGCGTCACCGACTGGATGATGGCCTTCAGGCAGAACGGCCACCGCGACCAGGTCGGCGACTTCCTCGACTTCGTCTACTCCGACAAGAACGTCCTCGACTTCTCCCGCACCTACGGGCTGCTGCCGGTCACCAGCTCCGCCTCCAACGCCATGAGCGCCTCGTCCCAGGCGACCGACAAGGCCCTGCGCCCCTTCCTGGAAGAGCTGCCCAGCACCGAGCTGTACCCCGTCGGCAAGACCTCCTGGGCGGCGGTCAGCGCGGCCGTGAAGCAGAACATCGGCCAGGCCGTCGCCCCGAACGGCAGCCCCTCCGGCGTGCTGACCCGGCTCCAGTCCACGGCCACGGCGGCCGACAGCAGCACCGCCGGCTGAGCACGCCGCCCCGCCGGCCGCTACGGTGGCCGGCATGGAACTGGGCAGCCGCGAACAAGCCATCCTCGCGCTGGAGCGCCGGGCCTTCCCCGGGCCCGGCGCGAAGGAACGCGCCATCCGCGAGGAACTGGACCTGTCCCCGGTCCGCTACTACCAGCTCCTCAACGCCCTCCTGGACGACGAGCGCGCCCTCGCCCACGACCCGGTGACGGTCAACCGCCTGCGCCGGATCAGACAGGCCCGGCGGGCGGAGCGCTGACCCCGGCTCCGGCTGAGGAGTGAGCCCGGCCTCGGCGGATACTGTCGCGGTATGGATCCTCTGCCCATCCCGCAGACCCAGCCCGGCCGCGACGGGCTCGCCGCGCTGCTCGCGCGGCCCCGCACCGCGCTGATCGGCCTGGACTTCGACGGCACCCTGGCCCCCATCGTCGCCGACCCCGAGCAGGCCCGCGCCCACCCCGACGCCGTGCCCGCGCTGGCCGCGCTCGCCCCGAAGATCGCCTCCGTCGCCGTGATCACCGGCCGCCCGCCCGAGGTCGCCGTCCGCTACGGCGGCTTCACCGGCGTCCCCGGCCTGGAGCACCTCACCGTCCTCGGCCACTACGGCGCCGAACGCTGGGACGCGGCCACCGGCACCGTCACCGCCCCGCCCCCGCACCCCGGCGTGGCCGCCGCCCGCGCGGAACTGCCCCGCCTGCTGGAGCGGGCCGGCGCCGGCGAGGGCACCTGGATCGAGGAGAAGGGCCGGGCGCTCGCGGTGCACACCCGCCGGGCCGCCGACCCGCAGGCCGCGTTCGCATCCCTGCGCGCCCCCCTCGCCGACCTCGCCGCCCGGCACGGACTGATCGTCGAGCCCGGCCGCCTGGTACTGGAGCTGCGCCCGCCCGGCATGGACAAGGGCGTGGCCCTCCTCGACCACGCCCGGGCCGTCGGCGCCGGCTGTGTCGTCTACGCCGGCGACGACCTCGGCGACCTGCCCGCCTTCGCCGCGATCGACGAACTCCGCGCCGACGGCGTCCCCGGCCTGCTGGTGTGCAGCGGCAGCACGGAGGTCACCGAACTGGCCCGGCGGGCCGACCTGGTGGTGGACGGCCCGGAGGGGGTCGTGGGACTGCTGCGGGCGCTGGCCGCTCAGCTCGGCTGAGCGGTCAGGGCCTGAAGCTGGTCCAGGAACCAACGGGCGGGCGGCAGCGCGGTCGCGGCGGCGGCCAGCCGCTTGGAGCGGGCCGCCCGCTCCTCCGCCGGCAGGGTCAGCGCCTCGTGCAGCGCCCGCGCCGTGCCCGTGATGTCGTACGGGTTCACCGTGAACGCGTCCTCGCCCAGCTCCTCGTGCGCCCCGGCCTCCCGGGACAGCACCAGCGCGCAGCCCTCGTCCGAGACCACCGGGATCTCCTTGGCGACCAGGTTCATGCCGTCCCGGATGGGGTTCACCAGCGCCACGTCGGCCATCCGGTAGGCGGCGAGCGAGCGCGCGAAGTCGTCCTTCACGTGCAGCACCACCGGGGTCCAGCCCGGGGTGCCGTACCGCTCGTTGATCCGGTCCGCCACCCGCCGCACCTCGGCGGTGTAGTCGCGGTACACGGCGAGGTCCTGGCGGGAGGGGTAGGCGAACGCCACGTGGACGACCCTCTCCCGCCACTCCGGGTGGTCGGTCAGCAGCTGCTCGTAGGCCAGCAGGCCCCGCACGATGTTCTTCGACAGCTCGGTGCGGTCCACCCGGACGACCGTCCGGCGGCCCTGGCCGATCTCCTCGCGCAGCGCCGCCATCCGCTCGGCCACGTCCTCCCGGTGCGCCCGCTCGCGCAGGAAGTCCGCGTCCGCGCCCAGCCCGTGCACCCCGATCCGGGTGCCGGAGGGGATGCCGGGCCCCAGCACCTCCCGGCAGCAGGCGGTGAAGGCGTCCGCCCAGCGCCGGGTGAGGAACCCCGCCCGGTCCGCGCCCAGGATGCCGCCGAGCAGCTCGGCCGCGATGTCGTCGGGCAGCAGCCGGAAGTAGTCCGGCGGGGCCCACGGGGTGTGCGAGAAGTGGCCGATGCGCAGGTCGGGCCGGAGCCGGCGGAGCATCCGGGGGGCCAGCGCCAGGTGGTAGTCCTGGATCAGCACCGCCGCGCCCTCGCCCGCCTCCTCGGCCAGCGCCTCGGCGAACGCCTGGTTGTAGGCCCGGTACGAGGCCCACTGCCGGCGGAACTCCGCGTCGAACACCGGTTCCAGCGGGGTCTGGTACAGCAGGTGGTGGACGAACCAGAGCACCGAGTTGGCGATGCCGTTGTACGCCTCGGCGTGCACGGACGCGTCGATGTCGAGCATCCGCACCCGCTGCCCGCCGGTGTCCTCCTCCGGCAGCAGCCCGCCGTCGGCGCGCCGCACGGCCGCCCGGTCGCCGTCGCCCAGCGCGGCGCACACCCACACCGAGTCCGCGTCCGGCCCGATGGCGGACAGTCCCGAGACCAGCCCGCCGCCGCCCCGCCGGGCGTCGAGCGAGCCGTCCTCGCGTACCTGATAGGAGACCGGGCCGCGGTTCGAGGCGACCAGTACCCGAGCTTTGCCGACAGCAGTGCGCGTGGAAGCCATACGCCTCAACCTAGCCCGGCCCGTAAACCCTCAAACGTGCGATCCACCTGCGAAAGCAGGTCGTATACGGACCGTTCACGCCACCTTCCGCTCCGCGTACTCCGCGATCTCCACCATGGGCGGGCGCTCCTCGGTGTCCACCGAGTAGGTGCGCGGCTCGAAGCCGTCCTCGCCCCGCTCGAACTGGGTCAGCGCGGGCCGCACCAGATGGCCCCGGGCCAGCCGGAGCTGGGCCGTGCGGTAGATCGCGGCGGCCATCCGGCCGAGGGCCTGGCCGTCCTGGTGGCGGTGTTTGCGCACCCCCACGTCGACCTGGGCCAGCGCGTCCAGGCCGACCAGGTGCAGCGCGTCCACCAGCATCCCCAGCTCCACGCCGTAGCCCACCGGGAACGGCAGCTGCTCCAGCAGCGAGCGGCGGGCCGCGTACTCGCCGCCCAGTGGCTGCACGAAACCGGCCAGCTGCGGCCAGTGCATGTTCAGCAGCGGCCGGGCCATCAGCTCGGTGACCCGCCCGCCCTGACCGGCCGACCCGGCGAGCGGCCGGTCGTACATCGCCTTGACCAGGTCCACGTCCGGCTCGGTGAGCAGCGGCCCGACGATGCCGAGGACGAAGTCGGAGGAGAACTCCCTGAGATCCGCGTCGACGAAGCAGACGATGTCCCCGCCGGTCACCAGCAGCGAGCGCCACAGCACCTCGCCCTTGCCGGGGACGGCCGGGACGCGGGGCAGGATCTCGTCGCGGTGGACGACCCGGGCGCCGGCCCGCGCGGCGACCTCGGAGGTGCGGTCGGTGGAGCCGGAGTCGACGACCACGATCTCGTCGACGAGCGGGAGCCGCTCGACGAGATCGCGGCGGATGGCGGTGACGATCTCGCCGACCGTCTCCTCCTCGTTGAGGGCGGGCAGTACGACGCTGATCGTCTGGCCCGTGCGCTGCTTGGCGGCCAGCACCTGGTGCGGCGGTCGGTCGGCCACGGACCAGGAGCGGCGGCTCAGCCAGCGCTCGACTTCTTCCAGCACGGTCGGCGGCTCCTCACTGTCACCACCACACGTCACCGTGTGATGCATCTCGCGGTTCGGACGACTATCTCAACTGTCCTGGCCTTCGGTTACAGTCTTGAACAACGCCGATGACCATCGCATGTCGGGGGGTCAAGCGGCGTTGACAACCACATACAGCTCATCCAGAGGGGCAGAGGGACACGGCCCGATGAAGCCCCGGCAACCCTCCAGCCGATTCTCGTCTTCTTCCGAGCGAGGCTCCCGGCTAGGGAAGGTGCCAAATCCGTCTCACGGCGAGATGCGTCGTGAGGAAGATGAGGAGAAAGGGCCTCGCCTCACATGGCTGTGCAGACAGTTGCCACCCCCAGCGACTCCACCGTGGACCTCGGTCCCGCCTCGGCCCTCAGCTGTCGCGAGTGCGGCCACCGGGTACCCCTCGGACCGGTCTTCGCCTGCGAGGAGTGCTTCGGCCCGCTGGAGATCGCCTACGACTTCTCCGCCTACGACACCGAGGAACTGCGCCGGCGCATCGAGGCCGGTCCCGCCAGCATCTGGCGCTACGCCCCGCTGCTGCCGGTCCCGGCCGACGTCGCCGGAAAGCCCAATCTCAACCCCGGCTGGACCAAGCTCGTCAAGGCCGACAACCTCGCCCGGGAACTGGGCGTGACCGGCGGCCTGTACGTCAAGGACGACTCCGGCAACCCGACCCACTCCTTCAAGGACCGGGTCGTCGCCCAGGCCCTGGAGGCCGCCCGCGCCTTCGGCTTCACCACCCTGTCCTGCTCCTCCACCGGCAACCTCGCCGGTGCCGTCGGCGCCGCCGCCGCCCGGGCCGGCTTCCGCTCCTGCGTGTTCATCCCGCACGACCTGGAGCAGGGCAAGGTCGTCATGGCCGCGGTCTACGGCGGAGAACTCGTCGGCATCGAGGGCAACTACGACGACGTGAACCGCTTCTGCTCCGAGCTGATCGGCGACCCGGCCGGCGAGGGCTGGGGCTTCGTCAACGTCAACCTGCGGCCCTACTACGCCGAGGGCTCCAAGACGCTGGCGTACGAGATCTGCGAGCAGCTCGGCTGGCGGCTGCCCGACCAGATCGTCATCCCGATCGCCTCCGGTTCCCAGCTGACGAAGATCGACAAGGGGCTCCAGGAGCTGATCAGGCTCGGTCTCGTCGAGGACAGGCCGTACAAGATCTTCGGCGCCCAGGCCGAGGGCTGCTCCCCGGTCTCCACCGCCTTCAAGGCCGGCCACGACGTCGTACGGCCGCAGAAGCCGGCCACCATCGCCAAGTCCCTGGCGATCGGCAACCCGGCCGACGGCCCCTACGTCCTGGACGTGGCCCGGCGCACCGGCGGTGCCGTGGAGGACGTCACGGACCCGGAGATCGTCGACGCCATCCGGCTGCTGGCGCGCACCGAGGGCATCTTCGCGGAGACGGCGGGCGGGGTGACCGTCGGCGTGACCCGCAAGCTGCTCAAGGAGGGCGTGCTGGACCCGGCCAAGACCACGGTCGTCCTCAACACCGGCGACGGCCTGAAGACCCTGGACGCGGTCGCCGGGACCGGCCTGACCGCCACCATCCGCCCGACCCTGGACTCCTTCCGAGAGGCTGGCCTCGCATGAGCGTGACCGTTCGCATCCCCACCATCCTGCGCACCTACACCGGCGGCAAGGCCGAGGTCCCGGCCGAGGGCGGCACGCTCGGCGAGGTCATCGCGGACCTGGAGAAGAACCACACCGGGATCGCCGCCCGTGTGCTGGACGACCAGGGCAAGCTGCGCCGGTTCGTCAACGTGTACGTCAACGACGACGACGTGCGCTTCGAGCAGGGCCTGGACACGGCGACCCCCGACGGCGCCGGGATCTCGATCATCCCCGCGGTCGCCGGCGGCTGACCCCTTACCGACGGCCGGGCCGGTCACTGACCGTCCACTCGATTGCCCCCTCCGTGAGAGAAACGGAGGGGGCAATTCTGCGTGATTGAACGCGGTAGAGTTGGGGAACACGGTCGCGGCCGGGTGGTCGCGAGCCCTGGAATCATGCCGCGCGCCCCGTTAAGAAGTAGCCAAGTTGTGCGGGTTCTGCGCGGCTTTTGTGGCTTTTATGGGGCCCGACTTGCCCTGGAGTCGGGTGAATTCTCGCCATATTCCGGACCCCTGACGTCCAGAATTCTCGTCCGATTGACCTGTTGCAGACGGCAGTTGGACAGATACATTCGGCCGCGGTCGACGCGTTCCGGCGCACGCCCCCGACCAGTTGGGGGGTGAGGTCTGACCCGGGTCCGCGAAGTGTGGATCTGTGCAAGGGCCAGTAATAGGGGAGTTAGGCATGGCTCAGGGCACCGTCAAGTGGTTCAACGCGGAGAAGGGGTACGGCTTCATCGCGGTCGACGGTGGTGCGGACGTCTTCGTCCACTACAGCGCGATTCAGATGGACGGCTACCGCACCCTGGAAGAGGGCCAGCGGGTCGAGTTCGAGATCTCGCAGGGCCAGAAGGGTCCGCAGGCCGACATGGTTCGCGTCACCGCCTGAATGTTTTTCGTGTGAAGGGCCCGCACCTCGCAGAGGGTGCGGGCCCTTCTCCGTGCGCCTCTCCGTGCGCCGTGCCGGGCCCCTCGCCGTGTTCCGGTTCCCGCGTTCGCGGGCGGCTGACGGCCACTCCCCACCCGGCCGGGCGCTTGCACTCGACCATGCCGAGTGCTAATCATTGCGTTAGCACTCTGAAGGTGAGAGTGACAGTGAAGGACCGGGTCGGTGAGGCCCGCAGGCCGGGTGGGGCAAGGAACCACGAGGCCGGCGAGCCGTCCGTCGCGGGCGCGGGCGCGGTCCGAAGGAATCACCCCCAGTCCTGGAGGGACCACTTCACATGGCCAAGATCATCGCGTTCGACGAGGAGGCGCGGCGCGGCCTCGAGCGCGGCATGAACCAGCTCGCGGACGCCGTGAAGGTGACGCTCGGCCCCAAGGGCCGCAACGTCGTCCTCGAGAAGAAGTGGGGCGCGCCCACGATCACCAACGATGGTGTCTCCATCGCCAAGGAGATCGAGCTGGAGGACCCGTACGAAAAGATCGGCGCCGAGCTGGTCAAGGAAGTCGCCAAGAAGACGGACGACGTCGCCGGTGACGGTACGACCACCGCGACCGTGCTCGCCCAGGCCCTGGTCAAGGAAGGCCTGCGCAACGTCGCCGCCGGCGCCAACCCGATGGCTCTGAAGCGCGGTATCGAGAAGGCCGTCGAGGCCGTCTCCGCCGCCCTGCTGGAGCAGGCGAAGGACGTCGAGACCAAGGAGCAGATCGCCTCCACCGCGTCCATCTCCGCCGCCGACACCCAGATCGGCGAGCTGATCGCCGAGGCCATGGACAAGGTCGGCAAGGAAGGCGTCATCACCGTCGAGGAGTCCAACACCTTCGGTCTCGAGCTGGAGCTCACCGAGGGTATGCGCTTCGACAAGGGCTACATCTCCGCCTACTTCGCGACCGACATGGAGCGCATGGAGGCGGTTCTCGAGGACCCGTACATCCTCATCGCCAACTCCAAGATCTCCGCGGTGAAGGACCTGCTCCCGCTGCTGGAGAAGGTCATGCAGTCGGGCAAGCCGCTGCTGATCATCGCCGAGGACGTCGAGGGCGAGGCCCTGTCGACCCTGGTCGTCAACAAGATCCGCGGCACCTTCAAGTCCGTCGCCGTCAAGGCCCCGGGCTTCGGCGACCGCCGCAAGGCCATGCTCGGCGACATCGCCATCCTCACGGGCGGCGAGGTCATCTCCGAGGAGGTCGGCCTCAAGCTGGAGAACGCGACCCTGGACCTCCTGGGCCGCGCCCGCAAGGTCGTCATCACCAAGGACGAGACCACCATCGTCGACGGTGCCGGCTCCTCCGAGCAGGTCAACGGCCGGGTCAACCAGATCCGCGCCGAGATCGAGAACAGCGACTCCGACTACGACCGCGAGAAGCTCCAGGAGCGCCTGGCCAAGCTCGCGGGCGGCGTGGCCGTCATCAAGGCCGGTGCCGCCACCGAGGTGGAGCTCAAGGAGCGCAAGCACCGCATCGAGGACGCCGTCCGCAACGCGAAGGCCGCCGTCGAGGAGGGCATCGTCGCCGGTGGTGGCGTGGCCCTGCTGCAGGCCTCCCAGGTCTTCGAGAAGCTGGAGCTGGAGGGTGACGAGGCGACCGGCGCCAACGCCGTGCGCATCGCCCTGGAGGCCCCGCTGAAGCAGATCGCCGTGAACGCCGGCCTTGAGGGCGGTGTCGTGGTGGAGAAGGTGCGCAACCTGACCCCGGGCCACGGCCTGAACGCCGCGACCGGCGAGTACGTCGACCTGGTCGCCGAGGGCATCATCGACCCGGCGAAGGTGACGCGTTCCGCGCTGCAGAACGCCGCGTCGATCGCCGCGCTGTTCCTCACCACCGAGGCCGTCATCGCCGACAAGCCGGAGAAGGCCGCGGCCCCGGCCGGCGGCGGCATGCCGGGCGGTGACATGGACTTCTGATCGACCCGAGGGTTGATCGCCTGTCCTGATCCGAGGGCGGCACTCCTGGCTTCCGGCCGGGGGTGCCGCCCTCGGGCGTTGCCAGGCGTTCAGCTCCGGGCGCTGCTGCCGCGACGGTGAGTCCTCGCAGGGGGGTGGGGTCGTTCTCGCCGGCCGTGGCGAGGCGGGTGGGTCGGTCCACCGAGGAAAGTGCGGGCAATTCACCCGGTTGTCGGCGGGCGGGGCTTATGGCGGGGTTCACACGGCCGGGTGGCGCGGTCCGGGAATGGGGTACCGGGGTTCCGGCATTGCTTAAGGTGCTGCAACAATGCGTCCGCACATACCAGCTGGTCGCCCTGCACTGCTAGGAGCCCCCCATGACCACCTCCGCGCCCGCCTCCTCCCGAGCGGCCCGCGTCCTGTCCCGCCCCGTCCGGCTGAACGGCCTCACCGTCCCGAACCGGATCGTGATGGCGCCGATGACCCGGAAGTTCTCCCCGGACGGCATCCCCGGCGCGGACGTGCGCTCGTACTACGCCCGCCGTGCCGCCGCCGGCGTCGGCCTCGTCATCACCGAGGGCACCTACGTGGGCCACGAGTCGGCCGGCGAGAGCGGCCGCGTCCCGCGGTTCCACGGCGAGGAGCAGCTGGCGGGCTGGGCCAAGGTCGCCGAGGAGGTGCACGCGGCGGGCGGCGCCATCGTCCCGCAGCTGTGGCACATCGGCATGGTCCGCAAGCAGGGCCAGCGGCCCTACCCGGACGCCCCCGCCATCGGCCCCTCCGGCCTGGTCACCGCGGGCGCCGAGCCCACCGGAGCGACGATGACGCGAAAGGACATCGACGACGTCGTCGGCGCCTTCGCGCGGGCCGCGGCCGACGCCGAGCGGATCGGCTTCGACGGCGTGGAGATCCACGGCGCCCACGGCTATCTGCTGGACCAGTTCCTGTGGGCGGGCACCAACCGCCGCACCGACGCCTACGGCGGCGACGCGGTGGCCCGCACCCGGTTCGCGGCGGAGGTCGTCGCCGCGGTCCGCGAGGCGGTCTCCCCGGAGTTCCCGGTGATCTTCCGCTACTCGCAGTGGAAGCAGCAGGACTACACCGCCCGTCTCGCCGAGACCCCCGGCGAGCTGGAGGCCGTCCTCACCCCGCTCGCCGAGGCCGGTGTCGACGTCTTCCACGCCTCCACCCGCCGCTACTGGCAGCCCGAGTTCGACGGCTCCGACCTGAACCTGGCCGGCTGGACCAAGAAGCTCACCGGCAAGCAGGTCATCACGGTCGGCTCGGTCGGCCTCGACGGCGACTTCATCAACGCCTTCCAGGGCGAGAGCTCCTCGGTCAAGGGCATCGACAACCTCCTGGACCGCCTGGAGGCCGACGAGTTCGACCTGGTGGCCGTCGGCCGCGCGCTGCTCCAGGACCCCGAGTGGGCGGCCAAGGTCCTCACCGACCGCTTCGACGAGCTGAAGCCCTACGACGCGTCGGCCCTCGCCACCCTGAGCTGAACCGCCGCTACAGGTTGCCCAGCGGTTCGATGTCGACCCGCATCGGCGTCCCCCACACCCGCAGCACCTCGTAGTCGGTGAACTCGTGGACGAGCCGGTACGCCATGGCGGGCCGGGAGCCGCGCCGCTGGGCCGCGAGATAGACCTCCGCCTCGTGCCGGTCCCGGCGGGGCGTGCCGCACAGCTGCCACTCCTGCCCGTTCCACAGCTCCGGCAGCCACCGCTGCTGGGGCTGTGGGCGGTCCCCGCGCACGCCGTACCGGGAGGGCGCGGTGGGAACGGGCTCCGCCGGGCGCGGCCGGGCGCCCTGGTACTCCGAGCGGCGCGCGGCCCGGCGCCGGGTCTCGCACAGCAGGCACAGGTCGGGGGCGCTCTCGTCCACGGGACCCTGCGGATGCTCGGGGCACCGGGTGGCGGGCGCCCCCGCGGTGACGCTGTCCTCCAGCAGGTCCAGGGCGCGCCGCAGGTCGTCCTTGATCTCGTGCAGCCGGGCGTCCGGCGTGTCGGCGGTCAGGGCCTCGCCGTGCTCCCCGAGCAGCCTGAGAGCCCGTCCGAGGGCGGTGAGCTGGGCGTGGTTCATATCGGTCGGTCGCCTCCTCCCCTCCATGGTGCCCTGGCCCGCGCCGGGGAGCGGACCGTGGTGGAGTGGGCTTCATGACGACGCGCCGCGCGGGCCGCCTGCCGGAGGCCCTCCACCGCTTCAACGCCGCCCACCCCTGGGACCACAACGCCCACTACCACCCCTGGCTGCTACGGCAGTTGCCCCGCCGGTTCCAGGCCGCGCTGGACGTGGGCTGCGGCAGCGGGGAACTGGCGCGGCTGCTCGCCCGGCGCGCCCGGGAGGTGCACGCCGTCGACTCCGACCCCGACATCCTGGACCGGGCCCGGCAGTCCACGCCCGGCACCGCGCCCGTCACCTACCACGTCGCCGACGCCTCCCGGCGACTCCCCGACGGGCCCTACGACGTGATCACCTGCGTCGCCGCGCTCCATCACCTCCCCCTCGCCGAGACCCTCACCCGGCTCCGGGACCGGCTCGCGCCCGGCGGGGTGCTGGCCGTCGTCGGCTGCGCGCGGGCGTCGGACCCCCTGGACCACGCGCTCGGGCTGGTGGCCGTACCGCTCAACGCGCTGACGGGCTGGGCGAAGAACCGCGGCCGGCCGGCCCCGCGACGGCCCCTGTCCATGACGGCTCCCACCCTGGAGCCGCGGGAGACCTACGCCGAGGTCTCCCGCACGGCCCGCCGCGTCCTGCCCGGCGCCCGGCTGCGCCGCCGGCTGTTCTGGCGCTACACGCTGGTGTGGCGGGCACCCGCGCCCTAGGCGTGCGGTGCGCAGAGGCGTGCGGTGCGCAGGGGCGGGCGCCGCGGCGGCCGGGGTGTCGCCGCAGGTGTGGTGCCGGTGTGGTGACGCGCCCGTGTCGCGGCCCGGGCGCGTGTCAGCCGGACGCGTGGGCCAGGGCGGCGCGCAGGTGGCCGCCGGATTCCTCCAGCAGCCGGGCCGCCGTGGGACCGTCGACGCCGGCGAGCAGGGTCAGGATCGCGTGCTTCACCTCGCCGCCGGTCTCCGTGAGGGCCTGGTCGATCTCGGTGTCACCCGCGCCCGTGGCCAGGGCGACGATCCGGTGCGAGCGGGCCCGGAGCTTGGCGTTGGAGGCCCGCACGTCGACCATCAGGTTCCCGTACGTCTTGCCCAGCCGGATCATCGTGATCGTCGACAGCATGTTCAGCACCAGCTTCTGGGCCGTGCCCGCCTTCAGCCGGGTGGAGCCGGTGATCAGCTCCGGACCGACGACCACCTCGATGCGGTGCTCGGCGGCGGCACCCAGCGCGCTGTGCTCGTTGCAGGCCAGGCCGACGGTCAGCGCGCCGAGTTCCCGGGCGTGCTCGACGGCGCCGACGGCGTAGGGGGTGCGGCCGGAGGCGGAGACGCCCACCACGCTGTCGTCCGGGGTGATCTTCAGCGCGTCCAGGTCCCGGCGGGCCAGCTCCGCGGAGTCCTCGGCGCCCTCCACGGAGGTGACCATCGCCGGAGGGCCGCCCGCGATCAGGCCGACGACCTGGTCCGGGTCGGTGTTGAAGGTGGGCGGGCACTCGGAGGCGTCCAGCACGCCCAGCCGGCCGGCGGTGCCGGCCCCGGCGTAGACGAGCCGGCCGCCGCGGGCCATGCGTGCGGCCACGGCGTCGACGGCGGCGGCGATCCGCGGCAACTGTCCGGCCACGGCGCCGGGCACGCCCGCGTCCTCGCCGTTCATCAGCCGGGCGATCTCCAGGGTGGGCAGCCGATCGATGCCGGCCAGCTCGGGCCGGAAGGCCTCGGTGGTCAGGGAGGCCAGCTGACTGCGCAGGTCGTGAGAGGTCATAAGGGGGGTGGCTCTCTCCGGTACGGGGACGTGCTGTCCCTACGGTCTATCGCGAAGCGCTCCGGTGCCGGTGCGCCAGCGCCTCGTAGGACGCGGCCAGCGCCGGTGCCGCCGTCTCGTACGTCCGCTGCGCCACCCCGACGAACAGACAGTCCACCACCAGCAACTGGCTTGTCCGGGAGGACATCGCGGCGGGCCGCAGCTCCGTCTCCCGCGAGGTCGACGTGGTCAGCACGAGATCGGCGTACTGGGTGACCGGCGAGTCGGGCCGTCCGGTGACGGCCACCGTCGTCGCCCCGTGCTCGAAGGCGACCCGCAGCGGCTCGATGACGTCCCCCGTCGTCCCGGAATGCGTGATCGCGATCGCCACATCACCCGAACGGAGCTGCACGGCGTTGGTCACCGCCAGATGCGGGTCGCTGTGCGCGTGGGCTATGAGGCCTATCCGCAGCAGCTTCTGGGTGAGGTCCTGGGCGACCAGCCCGGACGCCCCCACGCCGTACACATCGGTGCGCCGGGCCGCGACCAGCGCGGTGACGGCCGCGCCGAGCTGCCCGGTGTCGAGTCCGGCGGCCGTGTCGGCGAGGGTCTGCTGCTCCTCGTAGGCCAGCTTGGCGACGACGTCGTCCAGGGAGTCGTCCACCGCGATGTCGGTGGTGATCGCGGGTGCGCGGCCGGACTGCTGCTGGGCGGCGAGTCCGGCCAGGGCGAGCCGCAGGTCCCGGTAGCCCGGGTAGCCCAGCAGCCGCGCGGTGCGCACGACGGTGGCCTCGCTGGTGCCGGTGAGTTCGGCGAGGCCGGTGACCGTGAGGGCGGCGCAGCCGGCCGGGTCGTTGGCGACGGCCTCGGCGACCCGCTGCATGGACCGGGTCATGGAGGGGGCGAGCGTACGCACCTTCGCGGCGAGGGAGCCGACCGGACTGCCGAAAATTTCCTTCACGTCCTGGGTCACGAATGAAAGATATTTTCGGTTCGGTGTCCCGGTCAAGAGTGCGCACAATGGGGTGCATGGACCCCATCAGCCCCCTGGAACAGGCGTTGCACGCGGCCCGCGCCCTGGTGCTCGCGGACCTGGTCGCGCGCGAGGTCGCCGAGGCCGACGTGGTCTCGCTGGTGGAGGAGTCCATCGCCCAGCGGCGCTGGTGGGTCGAGCAGTGGCCGGACGGCGCCGCCTTCGTCGCCGGGCTGGTCGCCCAGGACGTCCAGGACGCGCTGCTGGAGCGGTACGGCCGCTGGCCGCTGTGCCCGGTGTGCGGCTCCGGCGACCCGCACGCGCTGGACGTGGAACCGGAACTGGGCCCCGACCCGCACTGGGTGTGCCACAAGGCGGGCGTGAAGGTCGCGTCGGTCGGCTCCCTCGGCTCGGCCACCGGCGGAACGGTCTCGTCGTGACCCTGTACGTCGACCCGCCCGCCTGGCCCGGCCACGGCCGCCTGTGGTCACACCTGGTCAGCGACGTGTCGTACGACGAACTGCACGCTTTCGCGGCCCGGTTGAGCCTGCCGAGGCGTGCCTTCGACGGCGACCACTACGACCTCCCGGAGCACCGGTACGCGGACGCGGTGGCGGCCGGCGCGGTGGAGGTCGGCAGCCGGGAAGTGGTCCGGCTGCTGCGGGAGTCGGGGCTGCGCCGGCCCAAGGGGCTGCGGGCGCGGCGCGGGTAGATCCGCGCAAGGCGGCGTCAGGAGCGGCGCAGATACAGCCCGAGCCCGGTTTCCATGCCGTGCTCGTCGTGGGCCGTGTGTTCCTCCTCCACGGTCGCCCGGACGAAGCCCGCGCGGGCCGCGACGCGCTGGGAGGCGGTGTTGCCGTGCTCGATGGCCAGCAGCACCAGGTCGACGTCCTCGCGGGCCAGTGCCCACTCGGTCAGCGCGCGCAGCGCCTCGGTGGCGTAGCCCTGGCCGCGGGCCTCCTCGACGAGGTCGTAGCCGATCTCCACCCGGCCCTCCTCGTCCGGGGCGCCGTGGAAGCCGATGCCGCCGAGGGCGCGGCCGTCCTCGTTGCGGACGAGGGCGAAGACCCCGAACTCCGGCCGGTGCACGCCCGCTTGGTACGCCTTCACCAGCAGGCCGGCGGCCTGCTGGGTGCCGGTGTACGGCTCGCCGCCGAGCCAGTCGAAGCCGCCGTCGCCGCCGAGGCGCAGATCGTGGGCGGCGGCCGGGCGGATGCCGGTGAGGGTGCACCGCTCGGTGGCGACGACGAGATTGTTGCGCCAGCGCCACTCGGTGACCGGGGCGCGGCCGGGCAGTTCGCCGCGGCCGGTGGCCCACAGCAGGGTCGGCCAGGGCTCGGGGCCCGGCTGGACGTGCGGGAAGATCCAGGCCAGGACGGATTCGGCGAGGTCCGCGGAGGGCTCGTAGGGCAGGCCGAGGCCGCGGGCCATGTCATGGGTGTGCAGCAGCACCTCGGCGACGCCCATCGCCGCGAAGCCCGCGCGGTCGGCGCTGCCGTACGGGTAGGGGTGGTAGGCGCGCACCCCGGGCGGGGCGGTGTCGACGGCCGCCGCCAGCAGGCCGCCGGTCGCCTCGACGACCTGGAGCAGGTCCGCGTTGCCGGTGCCCTTGTCGGGGGTCAGCGCGAAGGGCACGTAGCCGTCCTGGGCGCGTGCGACCAGGTTGGAGGCGTAGGCCACCAGGTCGTCGGCGACGTGCACGGCGGTGGTGCGGCAGTCCCACTCCAGCCCCCCGGCCGGGACGGCCGTCCAGTCGCGGTCCACCGCCGGGCGCAGGGCCGCGAGGCAGCCCGCGACGGCCTCGGTCACGTCATCGCCGTTCATCGATCGCATGGGCGAACCCTAGGCGGCGGCCTTCCTCAGGTCGACAGCATTTCCAGCTCGGAGGCGAGGTTGTAGCGGGCGGTGGCCTCCCAGTGCTCCCGGCCGTAGGGGGTGTGGAACAGGCGGGGCAGGCCGAGGAGTTGGCGCAGCACCGCCGAACGTCCTTCGCGGAAGGCGGCGCCGGGGACGAAGCGGTACTCCTCGCGGATCCCGGCGGTGTAGGCGGCGTACCCGGACGGGGGCGCGGCCAGGATCGCGAGGTCGGCGTCGCACAGCACCTGGCCGTCGGGGTCGTCGTCGGCCGGGTCGTGGCCGACGGTGAGCCGGACCAGGCGGGCCACCTCGGCCGTCTTCGCGTCCGGCAGGCCGGCCTCCGGCAGGGCGCGCTCGGCCAGCCGCGCGGACCGCTCCTCGTTCTCGGACCGCTCCGGCAGGTAGACGGCGTCGTGGAACCAGGCGGCCAGCCGCACCACGTCCGGGTTGGCCGCGTACCGCTCCAGCGTCTCGACGTGGTCGAGTACGGCGGTGAGGTGCGCCACGGTGTGGTAGTGGCGCTGCGGCTCCTGCCAGCGGGCGAGCAGGTTGTCGGCGTACGGGGCGGGGTCGGGGCCGCCGCCGGGGGCGCGGGCGACTTCCAGGGCGCGGGCGAAGCGGAGGCGCAGGGCGTCGAGGTCGGCCATGGCTCCATTGTTCCGTGCCCTGGAAGCCGCCCGTCGTCCGCCACGAGCCGTCCCCTTCGTACGGCTGGCCCCCGTTCGTACGGGTGGCGCTCGGGGACGGGCATACTCTTGAATTGGACTAGACCTGTAGTCGCCCGACGAATGCCCGACGAATGCCGATGAATGGGGTGCCATGAGCAAGCGTGCAGTCCTGGAGGTGATCGCCCTCGACCGTGAGGACGCGGTCGCCGCCCAGGCCGGAGGCGCGGACCGGCTGGAGCTGGTCACCGAGATGGCGGCCGACGGGCTCACCCCCGCGCCCGCCACCGTCGCCGCGATCCGCGCCGCCGTCGACATCGACCTGCGCGTGATGCTCCGCGTCGCGGACGGCTTCGCGGCCGGGGACCTGGACCGGCTGGTCGGCCTGGCCGGCGAGCTGCGGGAGGCCGGCGCCGACCAGTTCGTGCTCGGCTTCCTCGCCGAGGACGGCGGCGCCGACATGGCCGCCGTGGAGCGGGTCGTCGACGCGCTCCACGGCTGCCCGTGGACCTTCCACCGGGCGATCGACCGGGCCGCCGACCGGGACGCCCTGCGCAAGCAGCTCGCCGACCTGCCCGGCCTGGACACCTACCTCACCGCGGGCGCCGCCTCCGGCGTGGACGACGGCCTGCCCACGCTGCTCGCCGAGGCCGCGCAGGGCGGCGGCCCGGGCTACGAGCAGCAGATCATGGTCGGCGGCGGCCTGCGCCTCGACCACGTGCCCCGGCTCCGCGAGGGCGGGATCGAGGCGTTCCACATCGGCGGCGCGGCCCGCCCCGCCGGCTGGCAGGGGCCGGTCTCGGCGGACGTGGTCGCCCGGTGGCGCACCGCGCTGGACGGCGACGACGCGGCCTAGTCACGCACCGGGTGCAGGCACAGCGGGGTCGCGCCGTTCGCGCTGTACTGGAGGTAGGCGTAGTAGTCGCCGTCCGCGCAGTACCCGTTGTGCTGCTCGGTGACCAGGTACTGGGCGTCCGGCGAGTCGCAGGGCACGTTCCTGAGGTCCTGGTGGGGCCACTCGCGGTCGTTGTGCGCGCACGCCCCGACCGACAGCGGCTCGGTGTTCTTCCGGGGCTGGAAGCGCACCCGGGACGGCTCCTCGGTGCCGCCGGCCGCGATCAGGACGGGTACGGCGACCACCAGCGCGGCCAGGACGGCGAGCGGGAGCAGCACGGCCGGCCGCCGCAGCAGCGGGCGGCCGGGGTCCAGCGGCGGGCGCCAGGCGGCCGTGGCCGGTGCCGGCAGCTTCCGGATCCCGGCCAGCGCACCGAGGTTGCGCAGCAGGGTGACCGGCGTGACCAGCAGCGACAGCGGCCCCCACCAGCCCCGCACCAGGGTGTCCCGCTGCATCCGCCGGAACACGGCCAGCGCGCAGGTGCGGCACAGCGTCCCCCGCCTGCGCAGGAACCGCATGACCACCACCATGCCCTGGTGACCGCGCACCGTCACCGGCGCGGCGGGCAGCGCCCCGCACACCTCGCACGCCGGCCCGGCCACGGGCGGGTACGGCGCCCCGGGCTGCCGGTAGGGGTGGGCGGGATACGGGGAGTGCGAGGAGTGGGGATACGGCGTGCTCAACGGTGGCCTTTCCAGGGGGACATGCCGGAACGGCTCAGCACCCTACTCGGCGAGCTGCGCGGGCAGCGGCGCCGCGTGCGTCACGATCAGGCCCGACACGGCCCGGGTCAGCGCCACGTACAGCCGCCGCAGCCCGGTGCGTTCGTCCGGCTCGCCGTCCACCACGGCCCGCGGCTCGTCCAGCACCACGTAGTCGTACTCCAGACCCTTGGCGAGCGAGGCCGGGACCAGGGTCAGCCGGGTCTCGCGGGTGGTCTCCTCACCGGGCGCCAGATAGGCGATACCGGCCTTCTCCAGCGCCTCGGCCAGCACCGGGATCCGGGCGTCGGCGGCGATCAGGCCCGTCGAGCCCTCGTTGCGCAGCAACTGCGCGCAGGCGTCGACCACATCGGCCGCCCCGGTCGCCGCACGGACCTCGAAGAAGCCGGGGTTCTCCCGGACCGAGGCGACCGGGGTGAGGCCGGGCGCGATGTGCGGCAGCAGCCGGGAGGCGTACGCGATGACGTCCGTCGGCACGCGGAAACCGGCCGTCAGCTCCTCCACCGCCCCCTCGGGCTTACCCAGGTGCGCGAGCGCCTCCGCCCAGCTGCGGGTCGCCCACGGGGTCGTGCCCTGCGCCAGGTCGCCCAGCACGGTGGCGCTGCCGGTGGTGCAGCGGCGGCCGACGGCCCGGTACTGCATGGGGGACAGATCCTGCGCCTCGTCCAGCACCACGTGCCCCAGCGAGTGGGTGCGCTGGATCAGATCGGCCGCCTCGTCGATCAGCACCGCGTCCGCCGCCGACCACTTGGCCGACTTCACGCTGCGCGCCGGCCTGGCCCACAGGATCGTCTTCTGCTCGTCCTCGTCCAGGATCCCCGCGGCGTGCTCGGCGAGGTACTCCGCGTCCGACAGCAGCCGCAGCACCAGCTTCGCCGGGTCCACGGCCGGCCAGATCTCCTTGACGGCCGCCTTCACCGCGCTGTTGCGGGCCACCGCGTCCTGCACCCGGTCGTCCGGGGCCTCCCCGGCCTGCTCCATCCGGACCAGCACCGCGTGCGCGATCCGCTGCGGCAGCGCCTCCCGGGCCGCGCCGTACCGGATGTCCCGGGCCAGCAACTCGCCGACGATCTCCTCCAGTTCGTACGCGGGGATCCGCCACCGCCGGGAGCCGCGCACGACGACGACCGGCTCGGTGGGCGGGGTCACGTGCGCGTACAGGGCCCGCCGGAGCACCTCGGCCATCCGGGCGTCGCCCTTGACGATCGCGGCGGCGGCCTCGTCCGTGCCGCGCACCTCCACATGGGCGACCAGATCGTCCACCGTCGCCTGCCGCACGGTCAGCTCGCCCAGCGCGGGCAGCACCTGCTCGATGTAGTGCAGGAAGGACCGGTTCGGCCCGATGACCAGGGTGCCGGTGCGGGCCAGCCGCTCCCGGTGGGCGTAGAGCAGATACGCCACCCGGTGCAGGCCGACGGCGGTCTTCCCGGTGCCCGGACCGCCCTGCACACAGACCGTCCCGGCCAGGCCGGACCGGACGATCTCGTCCTGCTCCGGCTGGATGGTGGCGACGATGTCCCGCATCGGCCCCACGCGCGGCCGTTCGATCTCCTGCTGGAGCAGCTTGCTGGCGGTGGCGGCCTGAGCCGGGTCGGACAGGTGCTCGTCCTCGTACGCGGTCAGGTCGCCGCCGGTGTAGCCGAAGCGGCGGCGCAGCCCGACGTCCATGGGGTTCTTCTTCGACGCCCGGTAGAACGGCTGGGACACCGGTGCGCGCCAGTCGACGACCATGGGGTCGCCGCCGGCGTCGTGCACATGCCGCCGACCGATGTAGAACCGCTCGCCCTCGGCCCCCTCGGCCTGCTCGGCGCCCGGCGCGCGCAGGTAGTCCAGGCGGCCGAAGAACAGCGGGGTGTCGCTGAGGTCGGCCAGCGCCTTGATGCGCTCGTCGATCTGGCGGGTGAGGACTTGGGCGTTGACCCAGTTCGCGGCGACGTCGCGGATGTCGAGCGCCTCCACGTCCTCGCGCATGGCGCGCAGGGCGGCACGGGACGCGGCGAGGTGGGCGCGCTCCCGGGCCAGGGGGTCGTCGAGCGGGTCGTGGGCTGGCGTGGACAAGGGGGTGCCTCCGGTGGGCCTGCTGCTTGGGCTACGACGTTGCCGTCCGGTTCCCGTCCGGACGGCGGCACTCCGTGGAGGGAGGCGGGCAAGGGCGGAGATCTTAGGCGGGGCCCCGGAAAACGTCCAACGATTTACCGGACGCGGCCGCTGCCGACCCGCCCCCCGGCTTCCCCGACTGCCCCGGCCCTGTCATTCCGTCCCCGGGTCCCCTAGGGGATACGGGACGTCCGGCCTCGGGGGCGCGTCCACCCAGGGGCCTACGCGCGGCGGCCTGGTACCGGACCCGAGGCCGATGCGCCGGGGATGCCCGGCGATCCACCATGGAGGCATGAGCGCAGCGACCGTCACTCCCGCCCCCTTCCGGCCGCCGTCCGGCGCCACCGCCCTGGACGGCACCCGCCACCACCCGCCGGGCAACGCCCTGCGCGCCGTCAAGGTCTTCGCCGAGGCCGCGTTCGGCGTCGTCATCCTCGGCGAGTACGGCGAGGAGGCGGGCGTACACCGCAGATGACCACATAGGGTCGGCTCCGTGCGGAAACGGACGGCCCTGCTCCTGCTCGCCCTCTCCCTCGCCTCCCTCGGCACGCTCTGCGCCCTGCGCGGCGCGCCCATGGCCGACCTCCTCGTCTACCGCGCCGAGGGCGCCGCCGTGGCCCACGGCACCGACCTCTACGGCTTCACCGTCACCGAGTGGCGGCTGCCCGCGACCTACCCGCCCTTCGCGGCCATCCTGTTCGTGCCGGCGGCCTGGCTCCCCGTTCCCGTCCTGAAGACCGCGTTCCTCGCGGGCAACGTGCTCCTGCTCGCCGCCCTCGTCGTCCTGTCCGCCCGCCTGGCCCGGCGCACCCCGGCCCCGCCCCTGGTCTGCGCCGCCACCGCCCTCGCCCTCTGGCTCGAACCGGTCTTCCAGACCCTGCTGTTCGGCCAGGTCAACCTGGCCGTCGCCTGCCTGACCCTGTGGGACCTGACCCGGCCCCCGGGTGCCCGGTGGACGGGAGCGGCCCTCGGGATCGCCGCCGGGATCAAGCTCACCCCGGCCGTGTTCCTGGCCTGGCTGCTGCTGCGCGGCCGGATACGGGAGGCGGCGACCGCGCTCGCGGCCTTCACGGGGACGGTCGCGCTGGGCGCCGTACTGCTGCCCTCGGCGACCGTCTCCTTCTGGAGCCGGCGGCTGTGGGAGACCGGCCGGGTCGGCAAGGCCTGGATCGTGGACAACCAGTCCCTCCAGGGACTGATCGCACGGCTGCTCGGCGACCCCGCCCCGGGCCTCGCCTGGGTGCTGCCGGCGCTGGCCGCCGGTGCCGCCGGCCTGTGGCTCGCGGCCCGCGCCCGGCAGGAGCGGCACGGCATCCTGCTCACCGCGTGCACGGCCCTGCTGGTCTGCCCGATCAGCTGGTCCCACCACTGGGTGTGGTGCGTGCCGCTGCTCGCGGTGCTGCTCGGGGACGGCCGCCGGTGGGCGGCGGCCGCCACGGCGGCGGTCTTCACCGCCCGCACCCTGTGGCTCGTCCCGCACGCGGGCGAGCGGGACCTGCACCTGCCGTGGTGGCAGCAGCCGGCGGCGTCCCCGTACCCGCTGCTGGTGCTGGCCCTGCTGGCGGGGGCGGCTCTGGCGCGCCGCCCGCCGCGTCAGGCCGCGCCCTCCGCCAGGATCTCGTCGGCGTCCACGATCCGGTAGGCGTAGCCCTGCTCGGCCAGGAACCGCTGCCGGTGCGCGGCGAAGTCCTGGTCGAGGGTGTCGCGGGCGACCACCGAGTAGAAGTGCGCCTGATGGCCGTCGGCCTTGGGGCGCAGCACCCGGCCGAGCCGCTGGGCCTCCTCCTGCCGGGAACCGAAGGTGCCGGACACCTGGATGGCGACCGTGGCCTCGGGCAGGTCGATGGAGAAGTTCGCGACCTTCGACACCACCAGCACGCTGATCTCGCCCTCCCGGAAGGCGTCGAAGAGCTTCTCGCGCTGGGCGTTGGAGGTCTCACCCTTGATGACGGGAGCGTTCAGATGCTCGCCCAGCTCGTCCAGCTGGTCGATGTACTGGCCGATGACCAGGATCTGCTGCCCCGCGAACCGGCGGACGATCGCCTCGGTGACCTTCCGCTTGGTCGCGGTGGTCGCGCAGAAGCGGTACTTCTCCTCCGCCTCGGCCGTCGCGTACGCCAGCCGCTCGGAGTCGGTCAGGTTCACCCGGACCTCGACACAGTCGGCGGGCGCGATGTAGCCCTGCGCCTCGATCTCCTTCCACGGCGCGTCGAACCGCTTGGGACCGATGAGGGAGAACACGTCCGACTCCCGGCCGTCCTCGCGCACCAGGGTGGCCGTCAGCCCCAGCCGGCGGCGCGCCTGGAGGTCGGCGGTGAACTTGAAGACGGGCGCGGGCAGCAGGTGCACCTCGTCGTAGACGATCAGCCCCCAGTCCCGGGAGTCGAACAGCTCCAGGTGCGGGTAGACGCCCTTCCGCCTGGTCGTCAGCACCTGGTAGGTGGCGATGGTGACCGGCCGGATCTCCTTCCTGGTGCCGCTGTACTCGCCGATCTCCTCCTCGGTCAGCGAGGTCCGCTTCACCAGCTCGTGCTTCCACTGCCGGGCGGAGACGGTGTTGGTGACGAGGATCAGCGTGGTCGACTTCGCCTGGGCCATCGACCCGGCGCCGACCAGTGTCTTCCCGGCGCCGCAGGGCAGGACGACCACGCCGCTGCCGCCGTGCCAGAAGTTCTCCACGGCCTGCTTCTGGTAGGGGCGCAGCGCCCAGCCGTCCTCCAGCAGCTCGATCGGGTGCGCCTCGCCGTCGACGTACCCGGCGAGGTCCTCGGCGGGCCAGCCCAGCTTCAGCAGCGTCTGCTTGATCTGCCCGCGCTCGGAGGGGTGCACGGCGACCGTGTCCGGGTCGATGCGGGCGCCGACCAGCGGGGCGATCCGCTTGGACTTCAGCACCTCCTCCAGCACCGGCCGGTCGGTGGTGGTCAGGACGAGTCCGTGCGCGGGGTGCTTGGTGAGGGTGAGCCGGCCGTAGCGGTCCATCGTCTCGGCGATGTCCACGAGCAGCGCGTGCGGGACGGGGTAGCGGCTGAACTCCACCAGGGCGTCCACGACCTGCTCGGCGTCGTGTCCGGCGGCGCGCGCGTTCCACAGGCCGAGCGGGGTGACCCGGTAGGTGTGGATGTGCTCGGGCGCCCGCTCCAGCTCGGCGAAGGGCGCGATGGCCCGGCGGCAGGCGTCGGCCCGCTCGTGGTCGACTTCCAGCAGCAGGGTCTTGTCGGACTGGACGATCAGTGGACCATTCACGCGCGGCACACCCTTTCCACAACGGCCAAACGTCCAGTGTGCCTCATCGAGCGGGTTTGTCCGGAGGCCGTGCACTATGCAACCCCGCCCCGGGTCCGCGGGTCTACACCTGCGGCGGGGAACGAGGGGAGGGCGTGGGATGACGGCGGTCAGGTGGGTTACCGGCGCGGGGGCCGTGGTGGTGCTGGTGGGCAGCGGCGTCTGGGCCATGCGGCCGGGGCAGGTCGATGCCCGGCTGTGGGCGGAGGTCCGGCCGGTGATCGAGGCCCGGCTCGCGGCGGAGCAGCGGGGCAGCGGGTACGGCGAGGAGGTGCCCGCGCTGGACGCGCACTGGTTCTGCCGGGCCGAACCGGTCGGCCTGGAGCGGCACGGGGACGAGGTGCGGGCGGGCGTCGACACGCTGTGCGTCGAGTACGGGGTGCGCGACGGCGGCCTGGTGGAGTGCGGCGGCGGACACGTTCCGCAGGTGCTGCGGCTGGCGCGGGCCGCCGACGGCCGCTACCGGGTGGTCTCGCGCGAGCGGGCCCCCGACGGCGCGGGCAACGCGGCCTGGACCGAGTCCCACTTCGGCCGCCGCACCCTCGCCCTGCGCGACGAGATGTCGTCCACCCCCCTGGAGAACGCGGCCCGCGCCCGCTACGGCCTGCGAGCGGACGCCCCGGTCGGGGCCTGCTGAGCCGGGGGGACTGCCGGGTGCACCGGCCGCGGGATGCCGGCGCGGGCGGGCCGTCGGCCGGGGCCGGGGTCAGTCCTCCGCGAGTTCGGCCACCCCTGTGATCCGGTGCAGCGGGTAGGTGCGGATCTCGTCCGCCGTGTGGTCGTAGGCCGTGACGAAGCCGCCCTCCACCCGGACCGGGGAGACGACCCGCTGGCTGGCGGCACCCTCGGCGTTGACGTAGCCGATCCACAGCGAGTCGCCGGTCAGCACGGCGGCCTGCATGGTGGCCAGGGTCTCGGCGGAGGAGGTGCGGGGCAGCTCGCCGCTCGCCAGGGGCTCGCCGACGGGCTTGCGCGGGGTGGTGGCGGCCAGGTCACCGGCCCTGATCGCGCGGACCGCCGCCGCGAGCAGCGTGGCGTCGGGCGGCGGCGGCCCGTCCGGCACCGGCTCGGGCGCGGCGCGCGGCGGGGTCCGGTGCGCGTGGGCGCGGGCGATCAGCACATCACCCTCGGCGGACTCGGCGGCCGGCGCGTATCCCATCGCGCGCAGCCCCTCCAGCAGCGACGCCGGGTCGGTCGGCGCGGCCAGCACGGTCGGGGCGAGGCGGCGCAGCCGCAGGGCGGCGGCGCGCTTGTCGGCGAGGATCTCGTTCAGCAGCGCGTCGTCGTCGCAGCGGACGTACGCCGAGGCGGCGCCGACCCGCAGATGCCCGTGTCTGCGGGCCACGTCGTCGATCAGGTAGGCGAGCGGCTGCGGCACCGGGGTGCGGGAGTGCTCGGCGAGAAAGGCGTGCAGGTCGGCGGCGGTCCGGCCGGCGTCCAGGGCCCGGCGCACGGACGCCGGGGTGAACCGGTACACGGTCGCCCCGCCCTTGGACTCCACGTCCGCGAGCACGCCCAGCATGTCCGCGAGCGGGCGCCGCAGCGGGCCGGGGGCGACCGCCGTCAGGTCGGCCTGGAGCAGCACGTGGTCCAGGGGCTCGGGCAGCAGCGGCGCGAGCAGCCGCGCGGCGGCGGCCCCCGCGACGGCCTGCTCGGGCCCGGAGAGCGGCACGAGCCGGTCGGGGACCCGGTGGCGGTGCACGGGGAGCTTGTCCCCGGGACCACCGGCGGCGGGCAGGGCGGAGGCGGGCAGGGCGGGGGCGGGGGAGCCGGTCCCGGCCGTGGCCGCGGCGGCCGACGGGACGCCACCGGTCGTGCGGGTGCCCGCGGACCCGGGGGCCTCCGTGGTGCCGGGGGCCTCCGTGGCGCCGATGGCTTCGGTGGCGCCGATGGATTCGGTGGCGGCGGTGGCTTGTGCGGCGCCGGTGGCCTGGGGGACGGCGGTGGTCCCCCGTGCGCCGGGCCCCCGGCCGCCGACGGCGTCGGCCCGCGAGGCATCCGTGCCGTGTCCGCCGCCTGTCGAGGACCCCGTTCCCCGCGTCCCGGCCGTCGAGGGGCCGGAGCCGGCCGCGGGGGGCGCCCCCAGCAGGGCGCGCCCGTGGGAGGAGAGGGCGCCCCGGCCGGTCAGGCCCAGCAGTTCCGCCTCCGACAGGGTCCAGCGGGCCAGCCGGGACCGCAGGTCCTCCTCGCCGTCCCGTCGGCCGCCCCGCAGCGGACGCTCCCAGCGCAGCCGGGCCAGCACCGACTCGGCGTCCGGGGCGGCGCCCGGGACCAGCCCGGCCAGCAGGGACAGCACCCGGTGCCGTACCTCGGGCGCGGCGGACCGGTCGAGTCCCGGGCCGAGCGCCGACAGCGTCCGGTCCTTGGCGTCCCGGCCGCCGACCAGCCCCGGCGTCCGGGTGGCCGCCAGCCACGCCTGGGCGAGCCGGACCCAGCGCTCGGCCGGCGGCTGCTCCAGCCACTCGTCGTAGGCGGGGGTGGCCGCGTACCGTTCGTCGGCCTCGCCGTCGGAGGCGATCAGGCCGGCCGCGTACGCCAGTTCCACCCAGAAGGCGGCGACCGGCTCGGAGACGTCCAGGGCCACGGCCGTCCGCTTCAGGTCGCGGACGCTGAGCCCGCCCGCCCGCAGCACGGCCGGGCCGCCCTCGTCCCACTCCTTCAGCAGCTCCTCCACCGTGGCCAGCGCGGTGTACGCCTGCCCGGCCGCGGTGGCGTCCACCACCCGCGGGCCGTGTGTCGCGGCCGGCACCACGGCGGGCGGCAGCGGCTCGGGGGCCCGGTGGGCGCGGCCCTCGCGCAGGTGCAGCGCGACCTCGCGGGGGAGCACGACCGTGCCGGGCGTGGTCGGCAGCAGCAGGCCCCGGTCCAGCAGCCAGCGCAGATGCGCCGCCGGATCCGCGGTGACCTGCCCGTACGGCGGTCCCCACACCAGCCGGGACAGCACCTCGCGGGCGGCTTCCGGGGCCTGGGCGAGCAGCCTGGCCAGCTTCTTGCGGTGGGTGAACAGGTCGGTCAGCGCGGCCACGGCGGACACCGAGTCGTGCGTCGACGGCAGCCCGGCCGTCGTCACGATCTCCTGGATCCGTCCGGGGGACATGCCGGAGGTGGCCTCCTGCACGGTCGGCCCGAGCCCGGTCGGGGACGGGTGCTGCGGTGCGGGGGCCAGGACCTCGCGGGCGGTCCGCACCAGCCGCAGCCGGTCGTCCCCGCCCCACACCAGCGCCTGTTCGCGCAGGGTGCCCAGGGCCCGCGGCAGCGCGCCGGCCACGGCCGCATCGCCCGCGTCCCCGGCCATCAGCCCGAGCAGGGTGTCGTACGACGCCGGGTCCGGGGCGACGGCCAGCGCCTCCGCCGTCTGGAGCGCGAACCGGTCCAGCCGCTCCAGGGCGCGCAGCACCGACGCACGGGTGCCGGCGCGGGTGGCGAGCTGGGTGAGATCGCCGGGCACGGGGGTGACGAGGTCCGGGCGGCTGCGCAGCAGCGCGGCGAGGGAGGAGTCGTCCCGCGCGCGCAGTGCCTCCGCGAGGGACCGGGGGGCGGAGTGGGCCTCGGGGCTCATCCGGTCAACGGTAGCGGACAACCATATGCCGAGGGCATCCACCGGGAAGCGGTACCGTCCCTCCCGGGGTTTCAGTCGGCGCACCCCGGAGGGGTTTTCGTGGGGATCGAGAGCGATCAGGTCGTCTACGAGTATCTGAGCCGCGTCGGTGACATCGCCCAGCAGCGGCAGCTGCCGTCGGCGACGCGCATGCGGCTCGTTTCGGAGCTGCGCAACGAGATCGACCGGCACCGGGCGAAGGCGACGGTGGACTCGCCCGCCGCCGTCCGCCGCATCCTGGACCGCCTGGGCAGCCCGGAGGAGGTGGTCACGGCGGCGGGTACGACCACAGGCGCCCCGCAGCCGCCCGCCGCCGCCGTACCGGCCCAGCCCTCCGCCGAGGAGCGGGCACCGCGGGCCGAGCGGCCGAAGGGGCTGCGCCGGGCCGTACCGCGCCCGCGCCCCGCCGAGCCCGAGCCGACCGCGGCACCGGCCGCCCCGGCCCCGCCGCACCTCGCGCCCGCGCACGAACTCGGCGACGGCACGGCACCGCCGGACTGGTGGCGGGTGAGCGGTCCGGTGGCGGACGCCGACCCGGTGCCGGGGTTCGTCGGCGGGGTGGAGATCCCGGACCTGCTCAAGCGCCCCGCGCGGGAGGCCGGTCCGGGACGCGCCGGGACCGGGACCGACGCCGAGACCGAGACCGGGGACGGGCCCGGGACCGGTGCTCCGGTGGAGACCGAGCCGGCGCCCGCGCCGCGCCGCCGGCTGCGCGGGCTGCTCCCGGCCCGGGGCAAGGCCGCCCCGGCCGGGGCTCCCGCGCGCGGGCCGCTGTCCGGCTGGTCCAACCCCCTTCTGCTGCTGGCCGCCGCCGCGCTGGTCGCCGGCGCCGTCCTCGGCAACTGGTTCGCCCTGCTCCTCGGCTGGGCCATCGCCTACGGCTCGCGGCGGCTGACCCCGGCGGAGACCAAGTGGGCGGTGCTGATCCTGCCGGGCGCGGCGGTCGCGGCCGGCCTGCTGTGGCTGTGGGGCCGCACCGACGGCCGCTGGGGCACCCCGATTCCCCAGGGCCACATGAGCGACGCGATCGGCGACACCTGGCCGTGGGTGGTCCGGGGCGCGGCGGTGGCCTCGGCGCTGTACCTGGTGTGGCGCTCCCAGCGGAAGGGGTAGCGCCGCCGGCCGGGGCCGCGGCCGAGTCCGGGCACGGGCACCTCGTCCGGGCGCGGGCACGTCGTGGTCCTCCGCGCGGTTCCCCGCGCCCCCGGACCCGGACCCGCCCGGCCCCTCCTTCCGGACCCACCCGGCAGAATGTCCCCCATGGCCTCCACCCTGACCGTCGGTTTCGACCTGGACATGACCCTCATCGACTCCCGTCCGGGCATCCGCGCCTGCTACCGAGCCCTGGCGGAGCGCACCGGCACGTTCGTCGACGCCGATCTCGCGGTGACCCGGCTCGGCCCGCCGCTCGTGGAGGAGCTGGCCCACTGGTTCCCGCCGGAGCGGGTGCCCGAGGTGGCCGATCTGTACCGGGCGATGTACCCCTCCATAGCCATCGCCGCGACGCCCGCGATGCCCGGCGCCCGGGAGGCGGTCGACGCGGTGCGCGCGGCCGGCGGGCGGACGATGGTGGTGACGGCGAAGTACGAGCCGAACGCCAAGCTGCACCTGGCCCACCTCGGCATCGAGCCGGACGTGGTCGTCGGCGATCTGTGGGCCGAGCAGAAGGCGGAGGCGCTGCGCGAGTACGGCGCGTCCGTGTACGTCGGCGATCACATCGGAGACGTCCGCGGGGCCCGCGCCGCGGGGGCGTTCTCGGTCGCCGTCGCGACCGGACCGTGCCCGGCCGAGGAGCTGGCCGCGGCCGGCGCGGACGTCGTCCTGGCCGATCTGTACGCCTTCCCGGAATGGCTGAACGGCTACCGCGAGGCGCCCGGGGCCACCTCCCGCGCCTGACGCCGGCCGGCGGTGACCGAGCGCAGCACACCGGCACCGGCCATGAGGAATCCGACGGCCATGAGCATGCTCAGACCGAACATGTAGGTCGGAAAAGGCTTCGTCCCGAGGAAGAGCGGGGCCACCGTGACGAGGGTGGCCCCGGCCCCGAGGAAGAAGACGACGGCACCGGCGCGGATCAGTCGGTCACCGGGAGCGGCGGAATTCGCTTGGGTTTTGTCACGCACCGGACCAGGGTAGTTCCCTGCGCGAGAGAACAACCGGGGGACGTCTTGTCACCCGCCCGAAGACCATTAGCCTTGGTATCGGCGGGTCATGGTCGACCCGCTCTAGTGCTATCAAGAGCCGTTTCCGAAGTAGTTTTCCCAACGAGTACGAGGACGAGGACAGACGTGCCTACCGGCAAGGTCAAGTGGTTCAACAGCGAGAAGGGCTTCGGCTTTCTCTCCCGCGACGACGGCGGTGACGTCTTCGTCCATTCCTCGGTTCTCCCCGCCGGAGTCGATTCGCTCAAGCCGGGACAGCGCGTGGAGTTCGGGGTCGTCGCCGGTCAGCGCGGTGACCAGGCGCTGTCGGTGAACGTGCTCGACCCGACGCCGTCGGTCGCCGCCGCCCAGCGCAAGAAGCCGGACGAGCTGGCGTCGATCGTGCAGGATTTGACGACCCTTCTCGAGAACATCACGCCGATGCTGGAGAAGGGCCGTTACCCGGACAAGGCCTCCGGCAAGAAGATCGCCGGCCTGCTCCGCGCGGTCGCCGACCAGCTGGACGTCTGACCCGGTCCGGTCTTCCTCAGGGGAAGTCCAGGGCCTTCGGGCCGAGGGGCGGCAGCAGCCCCTCGGCCGCCGCCCGGGTGAGCAGCCCCCGGACCGCCGCGTAGCCGTCCTCGCCGAGGTCGGCCGTGAACTCGTTGACGTACAGCCCGATGTGCTGGTCGGCGACGGCCGGGTCCATCTCCTGGGCGTGCGCCATGACGTACGGCCGGGAGGCCTCCGGGTCGTCCCAGGCCATCCGCACGGACGTGCGGATCGATTCGGCCAGCCGGGTGAGCGTGTCCGCGCCCAGCGAGCGCCGGGCGATGATCGCGCCGAGCGGGATCGGCAGCCCGGTGGTCCGCTCCCAGTGCTCCCCCAGGTCGGCGAGCTTGTGCAGCCCGTAATTCCGATAAGTGAACCGGGCCTCGTGGATGACCAGGCCCGCGTCCACCTTGCCGTCGCGCACGGCCGGCATGATCTCGTGGAACGGCATGACCACGATCTCGCCGAGCCCGCCGGGCAGGGTGTCCGCCGCCCAGAGCCGGAACAGCAGGTAGGCGGTCGACTTCTCGCTCGGCACCGCGACCGTACGGCCCGTCAGCCCCCCGCTGCCGAAAGCGGGGGAGGTGCCCTGGGCCCCCGGCTCCCGGGTGAGCACCAGCGGGCCGCAGCCCCGCCCCAGCGCGCCGCCGCACGGCAGCAGCGCGTACTCGTCGAGGACGTACGGCAGCACGGCGTACGACACCTTCAGCACGTCCAGCTCGCCGCGCTCGGCCATGCCGTTGGTGATGTCGATGTCGGCGAACGTCACGTCCAGCGCGGGCGCGCCGGGCACCCGGCCGTGGGCGAGGGCGTCGAAGACGAAGGTGTCGTTCGGGCAGGGGGAGTACGCGATCGGCAGGGACCGCTGCTCACTGGTGGTCATGTGGGTTCCAACTCTCCAAAGCGGGCGCGAGCTTCCCGAAGCCCTCGGTGAGGGCGGCGAGGGCGTCGCCGATGCGCCAGGCGGCGCGGTCCCGGGGCCCCACCGGGTTGGAGACGGCGCGGATCTCCAAAACGGGCACCCCGTGCGCGGCGGCGGCCTCCGCCACCCCGAACCCCTCCATGCCCTCGGCGAGCGCGCCGGGATGCCGGGCCCGCAGGGCGGCGGCGCGGCCGGCGGTGCCGGTCACCGTGGAGACGGTCAGGACGGTGCCGGTGCGGGCGCCGAGGGCCTCGGCGGCGACTCGTACGGCTGATTCCGGCGGGCGGTGGGTGACGGTCCCGAAGCCGAGTTCGGTGACCGGGAGGAAGCCGTCGGCGGTCTCGGCGCCCAAGTCGGCCGCCGTGACCGCGTCGGCGACGACGAGCGAACCGACGGGCGCCTCCGGCTGGAAGCCGCCGCCGATCCCGGCCGAGACGACCAGGCCGTAGGGCCGGCCGGCCAGCGCGGCGGCGGTCAGGGCGGCGGCGGTGGAGGCGGCGGCGAGCGCCGGTCCGACACCGGCGGCGAGCAGGTCCCAGCCGGTACCGGTACGGCACAAGGCCGCGCCCGGCAGCCGTACCTCCCCGGCCGGCCCGGGCAGCGCCCTCGCCACCGCGTCCCGCTCTACGGGAACCGCGGTGGCGACGAGCACGCGCACGGGGGGCGTGGTCAGTCCTCGGCCTTCTTCTGCTCGTCGGCGTCCTTCAGCTTGAAGGACCACATGCCCTTGTTCTCCTTCTCGCCCATCTGGATCGTGAGCGTGTTGGTCGCGCCCTGCGTGCCGAACTGGGCGCTGAAGAAGGCGTTGCCCGTGATCGTGCGGTACGTGTGGGTGCTGACGTCGGTGACCGGACGGCCGTTGACCAGCATGATCCAGCCCTCGTCCGCGATCTTCGGGTCGACGCCGATGCGGACGGTGTCGTCCTGGCCGACCTCGATCGACTTCACGTCGTCGGAGTTCTTGACGCAGTCCTTCAGCGAGTCGGCGGACAGCTTGTCGCCGTCGTTGTAGCACAGGGCCTCGGAGGTGACCGAGTTCCCGCCGACGGTGATCGTCGCGACGGGAGTCGGCTTGTCACAGGCCGACAGGACGAGCAGTCCGGCGGAAACGGCGCCGGCAACGGCGACGGCGCGGCGGCGTCGCACAGCGGATTGCAGCGTGGTCATGGCCGAAGGCTATCGGGCGCCCGGAGCCGTCCGCCCACGTGGGGTACGGCGTGCCCGGTTCGTTACGCCACGTGTGCCGGCGGCCGGTTCGTCAGGTCGCGCGTGCCGGGCAGCCGTCGCCCCGGGCCGAGGCGAGCAGTCCGCGCAGGGTGGTCAGCCAGCCGGCGGCCACGAAGACGGCGCCGACCAGCAGCCCCGGCGTGCCGTCCAGCGGCATCACGATGCCGACCGCGCCGCCGAACACCCACGCCATCTGCAGCAGCGTCTCCGAGCGGGCGAACGCCGAGCTGCGCACCGCCTCCGGCACGTCCCGCTGGATCAGCGCGTCCAGCGCCAGCTTGCCCAGCGCCTGCGCGAACCCGGCGACCGCCGCGAGACAGGCCACCGGGAACGCCCCGAAGAACAGGCCGGCGACCACCGCCACGCCGAGCACCACCGCGACGACGGTCACGATGATGATCTCCGGGGCGCGGGACCTGAGCCAGGCGCCCACGGCCGTCCCCAGCGCGTTGCCCGTGCCCGCCGCGACGCCCACGATGCCCAGCGAGACCGCCGCGCTCTGCCCGGCCAGCGGATGCTCGCGCAGCAGGAAGGCCAGGAAGAAGATCAGGAAGCCGGACAGGCAGCGCAAGGAGGCGTTGGCGCCGAGGGCGTAGGTGACGGCGGGCCCGACCGAGCGCAGCCCCGGCCGCCTGGCCCGCCCCTCGGACGGGCGCCGGGGGCCGGACGCGAGCAGCGCCGTGTGCTCGCCCTTGGCCGAGTCCACCCCGGGCGGCAGGGAGAACGACAGAAACGTCCCCGCAGCGAAGATCACGAAGGCGCCGTACAGCGGCCACGGGTCGCCGAGCGCGTGCAGCCCGGCCGCCGCCGGCGCGGCGGCACCGGTGGCCAGCAGACCGGCGAGGGTGACCCGGGAGTTGGCCTTCACCAGCGAGAACCCCCGGGGCAGCAGTCTCGGCACGACGGCGCTGCGGACCACGCCGTACGCCTTGGACGCCACCAGCACGCCCAGCGCGGCCGGATACAGCTCCAGTCCGCCGCTCGCCACCGCCTCCGAGACGACCAGCGCGAGCAGCGCCCGCGCCAGCATCGCGCCCGCCATCGCGGCCCGCCGGCCGTGCGGCAACCGGTCCAGGAGTGGCCCGATGACGGGGGCGAGCACCGTGAACGGGGCCATGGTGATGGCGAGATACAGCGCGACCCGGCCGCGCGCCTCGTCGGTGGGCACGGAGAAGAACACGGTCGAGGCGAGCGCCACGGTGACCATGACGTCCCCGGCCCCGTTGACCGCGTGCAGCTCGATCAGCTTGCCGAGGCCCGACTCGCCCGCGCCGTGCGCGTGCGTGGCCCTGCGGATGCCGCGCGCCGTGCCGGTGACGGGGAAGTGCAGGGCACGGCCGACCGCGCGGACGGCCCCGCCCACCCGGCCCGAACCGCCGCCCCGCCCCCTCGCCTTGCCCGTGGCTGCCACGACGTTCATAGTGCCCCGGGACCGGGCCGGATAGTGCGGTACGGCACGGACGGCGGCGCACGGCGTGCGGGACCGGTGGACGGCGTGGGGGCCGTGTACGGCCCGGGTGGGAAAACGCACGAATCCCGCCCGGTGTAGCGTGCCTGTCTCAGCCATAACGCAGAATGGATGGCAGAGGTGCGCCCGGGCGCGCGGATGCAGACGTCGATGCGGTCCCCAGGTCCGCTCCGTAGGCGAAACCGCCGGAGGCAGCCGCACTCGACGAGACGGCGTAGGAGAGAAGCGATACCTGTGAGCGCAGCGACAACGCGAAGCCGCACCCCCGACCGCCTGTGCGCCGAGGCCGTCGACCTCGCCCGCGCCGCCGCCGAGGAGGCCGCCGCGCCCGGGGTGATCGGTGAGCACACGGGCCTGGTGTCGGAGGGTGACCGCGTTGTCACGCACTTCTTCGAGTGCAAGGAGCTGGGCTACCGGGGCTGGCGCTGGGCGGTGACGGTCGCCCGCGCCTCGCGCGCCAGGATCGTCACGCTCGACGAGGTGGTCCTCCTCCCCGGCCCCGACGCCCTCCTCGCCCCCGAATGGGTTCCCTGGAGCGAGCGCCTGCGCCCCGGCGACCTCGGCCCCGGCGACCTGCTCCCCACCGACCAGGACGACCTGCGCCTGGAGCCCGGCTACACCGGCGAGGAGGAGCCGCCGCCGAACTCGGTGGTCTCCGAGGAGATGCGGGAACTGGCCGAGGCGGAGGACGCCGACGTCACCCCCGGCACCCCCGCCGCGCAGCCGACGACGCCCTCCCGGGGCACGATCGCGTCCGTCGCCGAGGAGTTGGGCCTGCGCCGCGCGCGGGTGCTGTCCCGCTACGGCCTGCGCATCGCCGCCGACCGCTGGGAGGAGGCGTTCGGCCCCAAGTCCCCCATGGCCCAGGCGGCGCCCGCCACCTGCGTGTCCTGCGGCTTCCTCGCCCGCATCGGCGGCTCCCTCGGGCAGGCCTTCGGGGTCTGCGCCAACGAGTTCTCGCCGGCGGACGGCCGGGTGGTCTCCCTGTCCTACGGCTGCGGCGGCCACTCGGAGGCGGCGGTCATGCCCAGGCCTCCGCAGCCCGCCCCGCCGGTCGTCGACGAGACCCGGGTCGACCCCTTCCCGCTCCGCCCGGCCCGTGACTCCGGCTCGGTGCCGGAGACCGGCGACGACGAGACGGCGGAGCTGGGCCACTCCTGAACGGCGGCCTCCGCTGCCAGACTGTCCCGGTGATCATCGAAACGGCGCGGGAACAGGACCTTGCCGGCTTCCTCGGGCTGGCGGCCCAGGTGGAGCACTGGTTCGGGCCCATGGTGGCGGACCCCGGCTTCACCCGGGCCGTACGGCGGAGCATCGGCACGGGTACGGCGCTGGTGGCGACGGAGGAGTCCTCCGCCGGCCTCCTGGGCGGCCTCCTCTTCGGCGCCGCCCCGCCGGTCCACCACGTGCACTGGCTGGTCGTCTCGGACGGGGCGCGGGGGCGGGGCGTCGGGAGCGCGCTGCTGTCGGACGCGCTCCGCAGATGGGTCCGCGCTCCGGCCACCGTCGAGGTGGTCACGTTCGGCGCGGACCACCCCGGTGCGGTGGCCGGCGGAGCGCGTGTGTTCTACGAGCGCCTCGGCTTCACCCCGGCCGAGCCGGCGGGCCCCGGCCCGGAGGGCGGCTCCCGGCAGGTCTACCGCCGCCGCATCCTCTGAACCGACCCGCACCTCGGCCCACACGGTCTTGCGCGGCGCGGGCCCCGGCGCCGCGCCCCAGCGGTCCGCGAACGCGTCCACGAGCAGCAGCCCGCGTCCACAGTCGGCGTCCGGTGCGGGACGGACCGGCTCCGGCAGCCGGTCACCCCGGGTGTCGGTCACCTCGATCCGCAGCACGTTCCCCACGGGGTACAGCGTCAGCCGGAAGTCCCGGCCGGCCGCGCGGCCGTGGACGACGGCGTTGGCGGCCAGCTCCGCGACGATCAGGGCGGCGGGGTCCATGGGCAGCCCCCAGGAGCGGAGTTGCTCCGTGGCGAGCAGCCGGGCCAGACGGGCGCCTCGCGGGGTGGGGGACAGCTGTACCGAGAAGGCCGGGACAGGGGCGGGGGGTTCGCGGTTCACATACTCAGCGTGTCCGCCCCGGGCACTACTGAAGAGTGACGAAACGGTTGCGTAGAGTCACTATCCGCGCATGACCGGTGGTGTCCGGGAAGTCGTCGCAGGACCGCCCGACGCGGCGGCGCATCCCCGCCGGTCCCACCCTTCGGCCCCCGCCCCCCGCGCGCTGTACCTTCGTCCTCACGCGGAGGATGGAGAGTGATCGTGAGCAAGTTCGTGCGGCCGGCGATGGAGGGGGCCGATCCGTTCGGGACGGCCCGGCTGCGGCGCGGGGTCCTCGACGCCTGGGCGACCAGTGCCGCCCGGTTCCGGGAGGACGCCAACGCCGAGGAGGATCTCGTCCTCGGCGGTTACCGAGACCGGCTCGTCGTCGAGTTGGCGCAGAACGCCGCCGACGCCGCCGCGCGGGCCGGCGCGGCCGGGCGGTTGCGGCTCACCCTCCGCGACGGCGTCCTCGTGGCCGCGAACACCGGCGCCCCCCTGGACGCGGCCGGAGTCGAGTCGCTGTCCACGCTGCGCGCCTCCGCGAAACGGGACACCGAGGCCACCCACGGCGCCGTCGGCCGGTTCGGGGTCGGCTTCGCCGCCGTACTCGCCGTGACCGACGAGCCGGCGATCGTCGGCCGGCACGGCGGCGTGCGCTGGTCCCTCGCCGAGGCCCGGGAGCTGGCCGGCGACGTCGCCCGGCACAGCCCGGGACTGGGCGACGAGGTGCGCCGCCGGGAGGGCCATGTGCCCCTGCTGCGGCTGCCCTTCGCCGCCGAGGGCACCGCCCCCGAGCCGTACGACACCGCCGTCATCCTGCCCCTGCGCGACGCCGCCGCCGCCGATCTCGCCGAGCGGCTGCTCGCCGGGGTGGACGACGCCCTGCTGCTTGCCTTGCCGGGGCTGGCGGAGGTCGTCGTGGAGATCGAGGGGCAGCGGCCGCGTACCCTCGGCCGCCGCACCGACGGGCCGTTCACGATCGTGGAGGACTCCCGGGACGGCGTCACCCACTGGCGTACCGCGTCCGCGCACGGGCCGCTGACCCCCGACCTGCTCGCCGACCGGCCCGTGGAGGAGCGGCTGCGCCCCCACTGGTCGGTGACCTGGGCCGTACCCGTCGACGCCTACGGCGCCCCGGCCCGGCCCCGTACCAGCCCGGTCGTGCACGCGCCGACCCCGAGCGACGAGCCGCTGGGCGTGCCCGCGCTGCTCATCGCCTCCTTCCCGCTGGACACCACCCGCCGGCACGCGGCGCCCGGGCCGCTCACCGACTTCCTGGTGCAGCGCGCGGCCGACGCCTACGCCGCGCTGCTCGCCGAGTGGCGGCCGGTGGGGGAGGGGATCATCGACCTCGTGCCCGGGCCGCTCGGCAAGGGCGCGCTGGACGGGGCGTTGCGGCAGGCCGTGCTGGAGCGGCTGCCGCGTACCGCCTTCCTGCCGCCGGCCGTCGCGCCGAAGGGTGACGAGGAGCTGCCGGAGGCGCTGCGCCCCCGGGACGCCGAGGTCGTGGAGGGCGCCGGCGCCGACACCGTACGGGTGCTGGCCGAGGTGCTGCCCACCCTGCTGCCGGCGGGGCTGGAGCGCCGCTCGGAGCTGCGCACCCTCGGTGTCGCCCGGCTGCCGCTCGCCGACGCCGTCGACCGGCTCGCCGGGCTGGAGAAGGAGCCGCGGTGGTGGTGGCGGCTGTACGACAGCCTCGCCGGGGTCGATCCCGAGCGGCTGTCCGGGCTGCCGGTGCCGCTGGCCGACAACAGGACCACGATCGGGCCCCGGCAGGTGCTGCTGCCCACCCCGGACGCGGCCCGGCTCGACCCGGACGTGCTCGGACGGCTCGGGCTGAAGGTCGCCCACCCGGACGCCGCCCATCCGCTGCTGGAGAAGCTGGGCGCGCTGCCCGCGACCCCGCGCGCGGTGCTGACCACCCCGCAGGTACGGGCCGCCGTGGCGGGCTCCCTGGAGGAGGACGGCGGTCCGGTGTGGGAGGAGGACGCGCCGGACGCCGAGGAGCTGGCCGAGACCGTGCTCGCCCTGGTCCGGGACGCGGGACTGGAGCCGGGCGACGAGCCCTGGCTGGGCGCGCTCGCGCTGCCCGACGAGGACGGCGAACTCGCGCCCGCCGGTGAGCTGGTGTTCCCGGGCAGCCCCTTCGCCCGGGTCATCCGGGAGGGGGAACTCGCCGCCGTGGACGCCGAGATGGCCGAACGGTGGGGTGAGCAGCCGCTCACCGCCTGCGGTGTGCTGGCGGACTTCGCGCTGGTCCGCGCCACCGACGTGGTCCTGGACCCGGACGAACTGGAGCCGCGCGACGGCGACTTCGCCGAGCCCGACGACGCGGGGCTGCTGGACGCCGTGGACGTGTGGTGCGAGGACATCCTCGACCGGTTCCCGGACAGCCCGGTGCCGCCCGTCGCCACCGAACTCGTCGCCGTACGCGACCTGGAGCTGGTGGACGACGACCACTGGCCCGAGGCGCTCGCCCTGCTGGCCCGGCCGCCGCTGCGGGACGCCCTGACCCAGCCCGTGCGCATCCTGCTGCCCGACGGCACCCACGAGGCCGTACGGCCGTACACCGCGTGGTGGCTGCGCGGGCACCCGGTGCTCGACGGGCGGCGCCCGGCCGGTCTGCTCGCGGCGGGCGGGGACCCGCTGCTGCGCGGGCTGTACGACGAGGCGGACGCGACCGGGTTCGAGGACGAGCAGGTGCTGCGGGCGCTCGGGGTGCGCACCTTTGTCGGCGCGCTGCTGGACGAGCCCGGCGGCGCGGCCGAGCTGCTGGACCGGCTCGCCGACCCGGAACGCTCGGTCACCCCCGCCCAACTGCACGGGCTGTACAGCGCGTTGGCGGAACTGGATCCCGAGCGGGTGACCCTGCCGGACGAGCTGCGGGCCGTGGTCGACGGGCGGGTGGAGGTCGTGGACGCCGCCTCGGCCGTCGTGGTCGACTCCCCGGACCTGCTGCCGTTCACCTCCGGGGTGCCGCTGCTGCCGGTGCGGCCCGCGCGCGCCGCCGAGCTGGCCGAGCTGTTCCAGGTGCGCCGGCTGAGCGAGTCCGTCACCGGCGAGGTGCACTCCGAGGGGACCGAGCACGACGTGCCGGAGTCGGTGCGGGTGCTGCTCGGGCCGCGTACGCCCGCCTCCTATGTCGAGCACGGGGAACTCGTCGTGGACGGCGTGGGGATCGACTGGCGGCTGACCGACGACGGCGTGCTGCACGCGGCCACCCTGGAGGGGGTCGCGGCGGGACTGGCCTGGGCGGCCGGTCAGTGGCCGCGCCGGTTCGAGGTGGCCGCGCTGCTGGAGGACCCGTCGCGGACGGGGGAGCTGGCCCGGGACCGGTGGTTCGACTGATCCCGGGAGCGGCCCCGTCCATCGGGCCCACGAAAAATTCACATCAGTAGTACAACCTTTCACATCCACCCCGGGTCAGATCAGCGGAGTCATCCCGACTCCCTGATCTGAACGTGGGGAAACACATGCGCATCCGTGCCTCTGTCGCCGTCGTGAGCGGCGCTCTGGCCCTTTCCGCCCTCGCCGTGCCGGCCGCCCAGGCCGACGCCGCCGACGGCAACGTCAAGATCACCAAGGTGGTCGTGGACGGCGACAACAAGGTGCAGATCGGTACCTCCGGCGCGGTGACCGTCAAGGTCAGCGTGACCGCGACGGACAACTCGGGCATCAAGGGTGCCGATGACGACTTCTCCCTCTACGGCCCGGACCACGGCTTCGCCATGACCGGCAAGCCCACCTGCGCCAAGGTCAACGCCACCACCTCCACCTGCACCGCCTCGGTGAAGATCGACCCGAGGACGGACTACCTCACCAACAAGAGCGCCGGTACCTGGTACGTGGACGCGTGGATCGACGCCAAGGACGGCGACTACGTCTGGAAGCAGAAGGCCGGCGCCTTCTCCTTCCAGCGCGCCGCCAAGCTGACCGCCAACGCCACCCCGGAGCCGGTGAAGAAGGGCAAGACGATCACCGTCACCGGTGCCCTCACCCGCGCCGACTGGGAGTCGCTGAAGTACGCCGGTTACGGCTCGCAGTCCGTGAAGCTCCAGTACAGCAAGAAGAGCACCACCGGTTACACCACGGTCAAGACCATCAAGGCCGACGCCAAGGGCAACCTGAAGACGACGGTCAAGGCCTCGGCCGACGGCTACTACCGCTTCTCCTTCGCGGGCAACTCCGGCACCGCCGCGGTGAACTCCGCCGCCGACTTCATCGACGTGAAGTAAGCCCCTCCTCCGGCCGGACCGCGGCGCACCGCCCCGCGGTCCGGCCGTCGCCGTCCGCCGGGCCGGTCAGGAAGGGCGGGACCCTCACCGTCACCGGCAGACTGACCCGCGCCGACTGGCAGCACGGCACCTACGCCGGCTTCGGCGGCCAGGCCGTCCGGCTCCGGTTCCGCAAGGCGGGCGGCGGCCCTATACCACCGTCAGGACCCTCACGTGCCGGCCCTCCCCCCTGACAGGTGAATCCGGCGGGGAGACTTCCGGCCAGGGGCGATGGGAGGACCTAGACGGGGAAGCGGCGGCCGACCCATCTCCACAGGTACTCCAGGGCCCCCGACGCCACCGCGGCCACTCCCACCGCCGCCCACGGCATCGTCACGCCGACCAGCTTCAGCGCGAAGAAGTCCTGGAGCGCGGGCACGGCGAGGACCAGCAGGAAGGCCACGCCCATCGAGGCCACCAGGGCCACCCGCCACCAGGTGTAGGGGCGGGCGATGATCGCCAGGACCCACATGGAGATCAGGAACAGGGTCAGGGTGGCCGCGCTGGTCTCCGCGTCCAGCGCGCCCGGACCGGAGTAGTGGTGCCGGGCCAGCAGATACGTCAGGAAGGTGGCCGCTCCGGCCACCACCCCGCCGGGGACCGCGTACCGCATCACCCGGCGCACGAAGTGCGGTCTGGCCCGTTCCGTGTTGGGCGCGAGGGCCAGGAAGAAGGCCGGGACGCCGATGGTGAGCGTGGACAGCAGGGTCAGGTGCCGGGGCAGGAAGGGGTACTCCACCCGCGCGCACACCACCAGCACCGCCAGCAGCACCGAGTAGACGGTCTTCACCAGGAACAGCGTCGCCACCCGCGTGATGTTGCCGATCACCCGGCGGCCCTCGGCGACCACCGACGGCAGGCTCGCGAAGCTGTTGTCCAGCAGCACGATCTGCGCCACCGCCCGGGTGGCCTCGGAACCGGAGCCCATGGCGACCCCGATGTCCGCGCTCTTCAGGGCCAGCACGTCGTTCACGCCGTCCCCGGTCATCGCGACCGTACGGCCACGGGACTGCAGCGCGTCCACCATGTCCCGCTTCTGCTGCGGGGTGACCCGCCCGAACACCGTGCCCGCGTCCAGCGCCTCGGCCATCGCCGGCGGGTCGGCGGGCAGCCGCCGCGCGTCCACCGCCGTGCCCTCCAGGCCGAGCTTCGCGGCGACGGCCCCGACCGACACCGCGTTGTCCCCGGAGAGGACCTTGGCGCGCACGTTCTGCTCGGCGAAGTAGCGCAGGGTGTCGGAGGCGTCCGGCCGCAGCCGCTGTTCGAGGACGACCAGGGCGGTGGGGCGGGCGCCCCGGGCCGGTTCGGGGTCGTCCAGGTCCCGGTGCGCGCGGGCCAGCAGCAGCACCCGCAGCCCCCGCTCGTTGAGCCGCTCGGTCTCGGCCAGGGCGGGGTCGTCACAGGCGAGCAGCACGTCCGGGGCGCCCAGCAGCCAGGTGCTGGTCTCGCCGTCGCCCTCGCTGAACGCGGCCCCGCTGTACTTGCGGGCGGAGGAGAACGGCAGCGACTCCACGCAGCGCCATTCCTCGCTGTCCGGGCAGGCGTCGATGATCGCCCGGAGGGAGGCGTTCGGGCGGGGGTCGGACTCGCCGAGCGCGCCGAGCACCTTGCGTATGTACGTCTCGTCCGCCCCGTTGAGCGGCCGCAGCTCGGTGACGTCCATGCCGCCCTCGGTGAGGGTGCCGGTCTTGTCCAGGCAGACGGTGTCGACGCGGGCCAGGCCCTCGATGGCCGGCAGCTCCTGCACCAGGCACTGTCTGCGGCCCAGCCGGATCACGCCGATCGCGAAGGCCACGGAGGTGAGCAGCACCAGCCCCTCGGGGACCATCGGCACGATCCCGCCGACCGTGCGGGCCACGGCGTCCTTGAGGTCGTCGTTCTCGACGACGAGCTGGGTGACGACGAGCCCGACGGCCGCCGGGACCATCATCCAGGTGACGTACTTGAGGATGGTGGAGATGCCGGAGCGCAGCTCGGAGTGGACCAGCGTGAAGCGGGACGCCTCCTCGGCGAGCCGGGCGGCGTAGGCCTCGCGGCCGACCTTGGTGGCCTGGAAGGCGCCGCTCCCCGCGACCACGAAGCTGCCGGACATCACCGGGTCGCCGGGGCGTTTGACGACGGGGTCGGCCTCGCCGGTGAGCAGCGACTCGTCGATCTCCAGCCCGTCCGCCTCGGCGCACACCCCGTCGACCACGGCCTTGTCGCCGGGGCCGATCTCGATCAGGTCGTCCAGGACGATCTCATGGGTGGCCACCTGGGTGGCCACGCCGTCCCGCCGTACCGTCGGCCGGGCCTCTCCGATCACCGCGAGCGAGTCCAGGGTCTGCTTGGCCCGCCACTCCTGGACGATGCCGATGGCGGTGTTGGCGAGGATCACGAAGCCGAACAGGCTGTCCTGGATCGGGGCGACGACCAGCATGATCAGCCAGAGCACGCCGATGATCGCGTTGAACCGGGTGAGGACGTTCGCCCGGACGATCTCCCCCAGCGAGCGGCTGCTGCGCACCGGCACATCGTTGACCTGGCCGCGCGCGACGCGTTCCGCCACCTCGGCGGGGCCGAGCCCGGCCGGCCGGGTCCGCGGCGACGGCACCGCACGCACCGGATCGAGTTCCGTGCCCGCGCGTATGTGGCTCATGCATTCGACGGTACGTGCGGACGCGCCCGCCCGCCCACCGGCGCCGGCCGTTACCGGGTGGCCGGATCCGGCGCGGCGGCGGCCCGCTTGATCGCCGCGTCCCGCTTGCGGACGTACCAGACGCCGATCAGCCCCAGGCCGCCCCCGGCCAGGCAGGTCCACAGCCACCAGGTGTGGCCGTGCTCGTCGAACCAGCCGTAGAACGGCAGCTGGACCAGGAAGAGGACGAACCACACGATCGTGCCGCCGGTGATGGTGGCGACCACGGGGCCCTCCAGGGGCTCCGGCGCCTCGTGCTTGGGGGTCCACTTAGCCATGCGCACAGCTTATGCGCCGCCGCTGTCTACGCGCGGAGATAGCGATCTATGACTCATACGTTCATACTGGAGCCGTTTGTCTTTGGCCGTTTCCGCTCGTATGAAACTCCAACGGGGCTCGGGGGAACCCCGCTGGTGATGAGGTCACGCATGTCCACCTCGGCACCTGCCAAGGTCCCCACCCCCGAGAGGCCGGGCGGGGCTCCCGCCTTCGGCTTCCTCGACCGCTACTTCCGTATCTCCGAGCGCGGCAGCACCGTCGCCCGCGAGGTCCGCGGCGGTCTCGCCACCTTCTTCGCGATGGCGTACATCATCGTGCTGAACCCGATCGTCCTCGGCAGCGCGAAGGACATGTACGGGCACCACCTGGACAACGGCCAGCTGGTGACCGCCACGACGCTGTCGGCCGCGTTCACCACGCTGCTGATGGGCGTCATCGGCAACGTGCCGATCGCGCTCGCCGCCGGCCTCGGCGTGAACTCGGTCGTCGCGCTCCAGCTCGCGCCGCGCATGTCCTGGCCGGACGCCATGGGCATGGTGGTGCTGGCCGGTTTCGTGGTCATGCTGCTGGTGGCCACAGGGCTGCGCGAGCGGGTGATGAACGCCGTGCCGTTCGGGCTGCGCAAGGCGATCTCCATCGGTATCGGCCTGTTCATCATGCTGATCGGCCTGGTCGACTCCGGCTTCGTCACCCGCATGCCGGACGCCGCCCAGACCACCGTCCCGCTCCAGCTGGGCGTCGGCGGGCACCTCACCGGCTGGCCGGTGCTGATCTTCGTCCTCGGTGCGCTGCTCACCTTCGCACTGATCGTCCGCAAGGTGCCGGGCGCGATCCTGCTCTCCATCGTCGGCATGACCGTGGTCGCGATGATCATCAACGCGGTGGCCACCGTCCCGTCCTGGGGCCTGACGGTCCCGAAGTGGCCGGGCAACCCGGTCTCCACCCCCGATCTCGGCCTGATCGGCCAGGTCAGCCTGTTCGGCGGCTTCCACAAGGTCGGCATCCTCACCGGCGTCCTGTTCGTCTTCACGGTCCTGCTGTCGTGCTTCTTCGACGCGATGGGCACGATCATGGGCGTCGGCGACGAGGCCAAGCTGACCGACGCCGAGGGCTACATGCCGGGCATCAACAAGGTCCTCCTCGTGGACGGCTTCGCGGTCGCGGCGGGCGGCGCCAGCTCCGCCTCGGCCACCACCGCCTTCGTGGAGTCCACGGCGGGCGTCGGCGAGGGCGCCCGTACCGGGCTCGCGAACGTCGTCACGGGCGGCCTCTTCGCCGTCGCGCTGTTCCTCACGCCGATCGCCACGATGGTCCCGTCGCAGGCGGCCACCCCGGCGCTGCTCGCGGTGGGCTTCCTGATCCTGTCGAACTCCATCAAGGAGATCGACTGGGCGGACTACACCATCGCCATGCCGGCGTTCGTGACGATGCTGATGATGCCGTTCACCTACTCGATCACCAACGGCATCGGCATGGGCTTCATCACCTTCACGGTGCTGCGCCTGGTCGCCGGGCGGGCCCGGGAGATCCCGGTGGCGATGTACGCCGTCTCTGCCGTCTTCGCCTTCTACTACCTGATGCCGGCCCTGGGCCTCACCTGATCCCGCGGGGGAGACCGCCCCGAACGAGCGCCTGGGACGCGGTCCCGGGCGCTCGTTCCTTTTCCCCACCGGGCGGAGACGCAGTGGCGGGCGTCACGAGCGCCGAGACCCGCTCCGGTGGTCTTTAGTAAGAGTAATGAGTTACGCTAAAGAACATGCCGGATCTTACCCATGGCGACGACGCTGCCGCCGTGAACGCTCTCCGCTCCGCCGTGATGCGGCTGTCCCGTCGGCTCAAGCACCAGCGGGTGGACGAGTCGCTGAGCCCCACCGAGATGTCGGTGCTCGGCACCCTCGCCCGCTGCGGCTCGGCCACCCCGGGTGAACTGGCCCGCAAGGAGCACGTCCAGCCGCCGTCGATGACCCGCATCGTCGCGCTGCTCGAAGCCAAGGGGCTGGTCCGGCTGGAGCCGCACCCCGAGGACCGGCGCCAGAAGGTGGTCACCCAGACCGAACAGGCCGAGGCGATGCTCGAAGAGAGCCGCCGCAAGCGCAACGCCTTCCTGGCCGGCCTGGCCGAGGGCCTGGACGAGGACGAGTGGGCCGCCCTGCGCACCGCCGCCCCCGTGCTGGAGAAACTCGCACACCTGTAAGCGAACCATCCAAGGAGGCGAATCCTGTTGAGTACGGGATCCGGAATACCTTCCGCCCCCGCACCGACCCCTGCCCCCGCCACGCCCGCTTCCGGAAAGTCCTCGATGTTCAGCTCGTTGAGGATCCGGAACTACCGCCTCTTCTTCGCCGGTCAGGTCGTCTCCAACACCGGCACCTGGATGCAGCGCATCGCCCAGGACTGGCTGGTCCTCAGCCTCACCGGCTCCTCGGCCGCCGTCGGCATCACCACGGCCCTGCAGTTCCTGCCGATGCTGCTGTTCGGGCTGTACGGCGGGGTCCTCGTGGACCGCCTGCCCAAGCGGCCCACCCTGCTGGTCACCCAGGCCGCGATGGCCGTCACCGGGCTCGCGCTCGCCGTGCTGACCCTGACCGGGCAGGTCCAGGTCTGGCACGTCTACGTCGCCGCCTTCGCCGTCGGCCTCGCCACGGTGGTGGACAATCCGGCCCGCCAGTCCTTCGTCTCCGAGATGGTCGGCCCCGACCAGCTCCAGAACGCGGTCAGCCTGAACTCGGCGAACTTCCAGTCCGCCCGGCTCGTCGGCCCCGCCGTGGCCGGACTGATGATCACCGGTGTGGGCACCGGCTGGGCGTTCCTCGCCAACGGCCTGTCCTTCGCCGCGCCCATCACCGGCCTGCTGCTGATGCGCGCCCGCGAACTGCACGTGGTCGAGCGCGCGCCGCGTGGCAAGGGCCAGCTGCGCGAGGGCCTGAGCTACGTGGCCGGGCGGCCGGAGCTGATCTGGCCCATCGTCCTGGTCGGCTTCATCGGCACCTTCGGCTTCAACTTCCCGGTGTGGCTGACCGCCTACGCGGACGACATCTTCCACGCCGGCGCCGGCGCCTACAGCTTCTTCAACACCCTGATGGCCGTCGGCTCCCTGGTCGGCGCCCTGCTGGCCGCCCGGCGCGGCACGGCCCGGCTGCGCGTGCTGATCGCCGCCGCGCTGGCCTTCGGCGTGCTGGAGATCGTCGCTGCGGCCGCGCCGTCGTACTGGCTGTTCGCGCTGCTCATGGTCCCGATCGGGGTCTTCGGCCTGACGGTGAACGTCACCGCGAACACGGCCGTGCAGATGGGCACCGACCCGGCCATGCGCGGCCGGGTGATGGCCCTGTTCATGATGGTGTTCATGGGCGGTACGCCGCTGGGCGCGCCGGTGGTCGGCTGGATCACCGACACCTACGGCGCCCGGGCCGGCTTCGCCTCCGGCGGTGTGGTGTCGGCCCTCGCGGCCGGTGCCGTCGGCCTGGTCCTGGCCCGAGTCGGCGGCCTGCGGCTGGCGGTGGGCTGGCACCACGGCCACCCGAGCGTCCGCTTCGTCCCGCGCGAGCGGGAGCAGCTGGCCACGGCCGCGTGAGCGTCCGGTACGCGGGCCCCGGAGGGCGCTAGCCGACCCTCCGGGCCAGCACCTGTCCCGGCCAGGCGTCCGGGCCGTGGGTGTAGGCGTGCGTCGGGGTGAAGCCGTTGGCCTCGTAGTAGGCCACCAGCTTGCGGTCGTCACCGGCGTAGCAGTCCACCCGCAACAGGCCCACGCCCGCCCGCCGGGTCGCCTCGGCGGCGTGCGCGAGCAGCGCGGCGCCCGCGCCCCGGCCCTTGAAGCGGCGGTCGGAGGCGAGCCAGCGGATGTACCGCTCGCTCTCGCCGGGTGCCGGCAGCTGGGACAGGTGGGCGCCGGGCCCGTCGGTGAGGGTGAGGGTGGCCGCCGGCTCCCCGTCGATCTCGGCGATGTACGTCGTGCCCTCGGCCATGGCCCGCTCGACGGCCTCGGCGGCCCTGGTCCCCGACAGCGGCTCGGTGCCCCACTGGCGGGTGCGGCCCTGTGAGACCAGCCACTCCACGCTGCTGTCGAGCATGCGGAGTATCGCGGGCAGATCGTCCGGGCCGCCTTCTCGGATGGTGATCGTCATCGCCCCATCATGCCCGCCGGGGTCTGGGATCGTGAGGGCCATGAGACTCTTCGCCGCCGTACTGCCCCCGGAGCACATCGCGGACGAACTCGCCGCCGAGGTGGACCGGTTGCGGCAGCTGCCGGGGGCCGGCCGGCTGCGCTGGACGGGCCGCCCCGGCTGGCACTTCACGCTCGCCTTCTACGGTGAGGTCGCCGACGACGTCGTACCCGCCCTGGCGGACCGGCTGGCCCGCGCGGCCCGCCGGGCGGCGCCGTTCACCCTCGCCCTCGCGGGCGGCGGCCAGTTCGGCCAGGGCCGCGCGCTGTGGGCGGGCGCCCGGGGGGACGTGGCGGAGCTGCGGCTGCTGGCCGGGCGGGCGGAGGCGGCGGCGCGGAAGGAGGGGCTGCCGATGGGGGAACACCGGCCTTACAAGGCCCATCTCACGCTGGCCCGCAGCCGGCACGCGCTGGACGTACGGCCGTACGTCGCCGCGCTCGCGGAGTTCGCCGGTGGCAGCTGGACCGTGGCCGACCTGGTGCTGATGCGCAGCCGGCTGCCGGTGTCCGGGGTGCCGGGGGAGCAGCCGCGGTACGAGGTGGTCGGGCGGTGGGCGCTGGGAGGGGCCGGTTAGTCTCGAATACGTGGACCCGAAAACCCGGAACCGGATCATGGCCGGTGCGCTTGTGTTGATGTTCGTGGTGGTGGCTGTGGCGTCGGCCATGCGGTAGGAGTGCGCCGACGGAAGCTGCGGGCCGTTCTTCGGCTGCGGGCCGGTTGTGGCTGGATCGCGCGGTTCACCGCGGGCCCCTGCGGGGTGCCTTTGCCGGTGGGGGCTGTTGTTCGGGTGCGGGTCGTCTGTGGCTTGTCGCGCGGTTCCCCGCGCCCCTGACGGGGCGCCTTTGGCGGGCGTGCGGTGGAGAGGGGCGGGGAACTGCGGGGCCTGTTCTTCGGCTGCGGGCCGGTCGTGGCTGATCGCGCGGTTCCCCGCGCCCCTGGCGGGGCGCCGTCCCCTCGGTGGCTACCAGGCGAAGGCCTCCGGGGACGGGCCCGGGCCCGGGAAGATTTCGTCGAGGCCGGTCAGGAGGTCCTCGCTCAGTTCCAGTTCGACGGCGCGCAGGGCCGACTCCAGCTGGTCCGCGGTGCGCGGGCCGACGATCGGGCCGGTGATGCCGGGGCGGGTGAGCAGCCAGGCCAGGGCCACCTCGCCGGGCTCCAGTCCGTGCTTGTCGAGCAGGTCCTCGTAGGCCTGGATCCGCGCGCGGGCCGCCGGGTCCTTGAGTGTGTCGGCGGCCCGGCCGGAGGCGCGGCGACCGCCCTGGACCTCCTTCTTGATGATCCCGCCGAGCAGACCGCCGTGCAGCGGCGACCACGGGATGACCCCGAGGCCGTAGTCCCGCGCGGCCGGGATGACCTCCATCTCAGCGCGCCGCTCGGCCAGGTTGTAGAGGCACTGCTCGCTGACCAGCCCGATGGTGCCGGAGCGGCGGGCGGCGGCCTCGTTGGCCTGGGCGATCTTGTAGCCGGGGAAGTTGCTGGAGCCGACGTAGAGGATCTTGCCCTGCTGGACCAGGACGTCGATCGCCTGCCAGATCTCCTCGAACGGCGTGTCGCGGTCGATGTGGTGGAACTGGTACAGGTCGATGTAGTCGGTCCGGAGCCGCTTCAGGCTGGCGTCCACCGCGCGCCGGATGTTCAGCGCGGAGAGCTTGTCGTGGTTGGGCCACACCGTGGCGCCGTCCGGGTCCATGTTGCCGTACACCTTGGTGGCGATGACGGTCTTCTCACGCCGGCCGCCGCCCTGGGCGAACCAGTTGCCGATGATGGACTCGGTCCGGCCCTTGTTCTCGCCCCAGCCGTACACGTTGGCGGTGTCGAAGAAGTTGATGCCCGCGTCCAGCGCCGCGTCCATGATCGCGTGGCTGTCGGCTTCGTCGGTCTGCGGACCGAAGTTCATCGTCCCGAGGACGAGCCGGCTGACCTTGAGTCCTGTGCGTCCGAGCTGCGTGTATTCCATGGTCCATTAGCCAACGGCCTGGAGTGCGCTCTAGGCAAGGGCCTGCCGTCGCGCGCGCCCGGCAGCGGGGCGCGCGCGAGGGCTCGGTCAGTTCTGCAACCGGGCGATCATGCCGGGCTCGTAGGAGCCGCCCTGGTTGTGCGCGATCACGCTGAGCCGGTTGGCCGCGTTGATCACGGCGACGAGATAGACCAGCGCCGTGGTCTGCTCCTCGTCGTAGTGCTTGCGGACCTCCTGCCAGGTCGCGTCGGACACGCCCTCCTGTCCGTCGGCGAGCCGGGTGCCCTCCTCGGCGAGCGCCAGGGCGGCCCGCTCGGCCTCGGTGAACACGGTGGAGTGGCGCCAGGCGGCCACCAGGTGCAGGCGCGTCGCGGTCTCGCCGGCCGCCGTGGCCTCCTTGGTGTGCAGGTCGACGCAGAAACCGCAGCCGTTGATCTGGCTGACGCGCAGCATCACCAGTTCCTGGGTGCGGCGGGGCAGCGTCGACTGCATGACGCCGAAGCCGAGGGTGGCGAACCGCTTGGCGAGCCTGGCGCCGAGGTCGCCCCCGGTCACGTCGATACGGGGGGCCGTGGTCGTGGTGTCGGTCATGGTGTCGTCCTCACGGGCGAGTGGGGCCGCGCGGAGTGGGGCGCGGCGTCCTGTCACCCACGAGACGAGGACCGGTCCGCCGGTGTGACATGGCGGGAGTGTGTCCCGCGTCACCGGGTGCCCGTCAGGTCGGTGTCGTCGCCGAAGGCGGCAGGTGCGGCCGCGCAGCACCACACTGGGCACCGCGCCCGGGGAGCGCTGGATTCCAGCCGACCTGATCAGTCCTCGTACGGCTGTCCGACCCCCCACGCCTCCCACATCGCGTCCGCGAAGGTTCCCGCGATCCGGTGTTCTCCGCTCGCGTTGGGATGCGTGCCGTCGTAGGTGTCGGTGTGGATGTCCCACCCCTCGGGCAGCGGGGCCGCCAGCAGCGGCGAGCGTGCCTCGTCCAGGTCGGCGGCCGTCTTGGCGAGCAGGTCGTTGAACCGGTCCACCTGCTCGGCGAAGGGCGCGTCCGACGCGGCCCGGACGTTGGGTATGACCGGCAGCAGCACCATCCGTATCCGCGGGCCGGCCTCCCGCGCGGCCGCGATGAACGCCCGTACGTTTTCCGCCGTCTGCTCGGCGTTGGTGTAGAAACCCAGGTCGATCAGGCCGAGGGAGACCAGCAGCACGTCGGCCCGGTGGGCGCGTACCGCCTCGCCGATCAGCGGGGCCATGTGCAGCCAGCCCTCGCCCCAGCCCGCCAGATGGCCGCGGGGGAAGCCGGGTTCGGCGTAGGCGAGGGACGTCGGGGCCCCGGCCTGCTGGTCGTAGAGCGTCTCGCGCGGGCCGACGAAGGTGAACGGGCCGCCGTACGTCCCGCACAGGTGCCGCCACAGCCGGTAACGCCACGTGTGTTCGCCCGCGCTCCCGATCGTCATGGAGTCGCCCACGGGCATGAACCTAAGCATCGGCTCATCATGGACGATGGCCGGAACCCGTGGACCGCCGGGGGCTGTGAGGCCGACCACCTCACCTGGACCCCCTCGGGGAATGGCAGGCTTGGGGCATGCGTCGATCGTTCGCCGTTCTCGCCGGTGTGCTGCTCGCCGGTGCCTGCGCGCTGCCCGCCTCCGCCACCGGGACCGCCGAGGGCGCGGGGAACAAGGGGAACAAGGGGAACAAGGGGTTCACCATCAAGGACCCGCGGATAACCGAGTCCAGCGGGCTCGCCGCCTCCCGGCAGCACCCCGGCGTCTACTGGACGCACAACGACAGCGACGACGGGCCCTACCTGTACGCCGTGGACAGCGCCACCGGCCGTACCGTCGCCCGGATCACCCTGCGCGGCATCGGTTCGCCGCGCGATGTGGAGGCCGTCTCCATCGGGCCGGACAACCAGATCTACGTCGGCGACATCGGCGACAACTTCGGCGGGAAGTGGCCGTATGTGTGGATCTACCGGCTGCCCGAGCCGAAGCGGCTGACGGACCAGGCGATCACGGCCACGCAGTACGTGGTGAAGTACGCGGACGGCCCGCGCGACGCGGAGTCGCTGCTCGTCCACCCCAGGACGGGGCGCGTCTACATCATCGACAAGAACGAGGAGGGCGGGCACCTGTACGAGGGCCCGGCCGCCCTCTCCACGTCCGGCGCGAACGTCTTCCGCCAGGTCGCGCCCGTTGATCTGTGGGCCACCGACGCCGCGTTCTCCCCGGACGGCCAGCAGCTCGCCGTGCGCGGCTACTTCGGGGGCGCCTACTACGACTGGAACGACGGCCGGATCAAGCGCCGCGGGCGGCTGGACGTGCCGTTCCAGGGGCAGGGCGAGTCCGTGTCGTACTCCGCCGACGGTACGAAGCTGATGTACGGCAGCGAGGGCGCGGACAGCTCGGTACAGGCGGCCGACGCGCCCGAGCGCCCGGATGCCGGGTCGCCGTCGGGCGAGGGGGGTTCCGACGATACGGGGGACAAGGGCGGCACTCCGAGCCTGAAGGTGGGCGCCGTGATCCTCGCCGTCGGCGTGGCGGCGTTCCTGGGGCTGCGCCGGCTGCGGCGCAGCTGACCGGGCGAGCGGCGGCCGGGCGGTGTGCCGCAGCCGGTACGGCACCGGGCGCTCTCGTCATGTGCCGAGCGGGCAGGGCAGGTCCGGGCGGGCGCGATGGGGAGCACAGCCCACCAGGGCCACGGAGAGGAACACGGGCCGTTCCAGGTAGAACCCGAGCGAGATGTCACCGCCCGCCGCCAGCCGTTCGGCGGCCGAGGCGAGGAGGGCGGCCAGGCGGCCGGGGGCGCGGTGTGCTTCGGCGGCGAACCGGGGCGCGTACTCGGTGAGCCGCTCCCCGAGCCAGGCGGCGGCGGCCGACGGCTCGGACCAGGTGCCCTTGACGATCGAGCGGGGCTTGACCAGCCAGTACGCGGTCTCCAGCGGGGGCAGGTCGCAGGTGGTGAACTCGGCGGTGGCCAGGCGGTACCGCTGGATCAGTTCAGGGCTTCCGGTGGGCGGGGGCGGTTCGGGGTGGGGCGGGCGCCGGAAGGCTTCCTCGTCGAAGCGGGGTTTGGGGCCGGTCCAGAGGTAGGCGTGGTGGTGCACCGGGTCCTCTTCGGTGTGCTGTACGGGCCGGTTCCGGGCGGCGACGGCCCGGAACCGGCTGGATTCATCGGATCGGGGGAGCCTCAGCGGGCCAGGCCGAAGCGGGCGGGGTCGATACCGGCGGAGCTCAGCTCATCGGTGGTGAACCGCAGCGGCTCCAGGTCGGGCCGCTTGCTGTCACCGAGGGCCCAGGCGTCCTCGCCGATGCGGGCGAGGGTCACGCAGGACTCGCCGTCCGGGTGGGTGTTCCCGCCGCACGCCCTCAGGAACGAGGCGCCGCCGAGGTCGAGCGCGTACAGGTCACTTCCGTTCACCATCGCTGTACCTTCCTGCTCCGCTGTCACGGCCGTACCCGACCGCCGCCGCCCGGAGTGGGCGGGAGTCCTTGGGGGAAGAGGGGCGGACGTGCACGCCCGAGGGGTGGTCCCGGATCTCGGTGGCGTGGCACATGGCCTGGGTGATGTTCCCGGCCTGCTTGCAGGCGAGCAACTGCCGCCAGTTCGCTCCGCAGACGTCACAGCCGGCGACGGGGGCGCAGTCGAGCAGCCACGCGTCGAAGCCGGGGGGAAGCTGGGCCGGGGAGCGGGGTTGGGCATTGGTCGTGGGGGTCACCGGGTCTCCCGAGGTGGGGTGGGTGGCTTCGGCGACGACCGTAGGGGGCGGGTGGGGAGAAAGGGGGCGAATATTCTTCGTTATTCTCGCGCGGTCACTCTGGATGCATGGACATTCGCTGTGAGTCACCGAAATGCTTGGTGCACCAACATCGGTCAACACCCAGGGGGTGGTTGCGCGTGGCGCGTAGGTTGCGGTTCAACGGGACGGGGAGCAGCAGCGGTGGATGTCCCTCCGTGCATGAGGACTTGGACAGCGGGGAGGTCGTCGTGCACGGTCCTCCGCTCACGGATCCGGAAGACATCGCACAGCTCCAGCACCTCTCGGAGGGAGAGGTCGCGATCGTGGTCCCGAGGGATCTGCTGGTCGACTGGACTCCGAAGGAGCGGACGCGACAGGTGCGGACGATCGATCTTGACGAGTTCGGTGGCCTGTTCGAGAAGTTCGAGCACACGGCGTGGCGGTTGGAGACGCGCCGCCGATACGCCAGTGACGAAACCAACGACAACTGGCAGCAGTTCGTGGAGACGGGGCGAGCCGACTGGACGTTCGACAACCCGTACTGCGAGGCGATCCGCAAGCAGACCGGCCAGGGCAAGCGCGTCGAACGCGTGCGCATTGTGGACCAGCCACCGACCATTGGGCAGCTCTATCTGCTCGACAACGCCAAGCGGAACAGCGTCATGGGCGAGGACATCCGCAACCTGTGGCGTGCCGATGCGGACCGGCTCCGGCTCCCCGCCGAGGACTTCTGGCTGTTCGACAGCCGCCTCATCGCCCTCCTGCGGTTCGATGACGACGACCAGCTCACGCACGTGGACCTGATCACCGAGCCCGCGGAGGTGGTGCGCTGCTGCATGGTGCGGGATGCTGCTTGGCACCACGCCGTACCGTGGAAGCAGTTCACGGCGGATATGCACAGCGACGCGTAAGGACAAGCGCGGGTGACCGGTGAGTACGGACTATCAGAGGGCGCGTGAGGAACTGGGCCGCCGACTCAGGGAGTTGCGTGTAGAGGGCCCTGAAGGCCGGCTCACCGGTGTCCAGCTCGCGCAGCGGCTGGGATGGCGGCAGTCGAAGGTCAGCAAGCTGGAGAACGGCAGGCAGACCCCCACGGACGACGACCTGCGAGCATGGGCCGAGGCCGTCGGGCAGCCTGCCGTGTTCCCGGAACTGCGCTCCCGACTACGGGGCTTCGAGAGCCACATTCGATCGTGGCGACGTCAGCTCGCGGCAGGGCACGCTCCGGTCCAGGAAACCTGGAACACCCTCGTGTCCAACAGCACGACACAGCATGCGCTGAGCACCGCCGCCGTCAGCGGCATTCTCCAGACGGCCGACTACGCCCGGCACGTCTTCGAGCGGCACGCCAAACTCCAGCAGTCGCCGAGGGATACGGAAGCCGCGGTGCGGGCCCGCATGAAACGGCAGGAGTGGCTGTACCGGCCGGGCAAGCGGTTGAACCTGCTCATGTCGGAAAGCGTGCTGTGGGGTCGTATCTGCCCGCCGGACGTTCTGGCGGCCCAACTCGACCGACTGCTGGGTGTGGTGGGCATGGACACCGTCAACCTGGGGATCCTGCCGTTGGACGGCACGCTGCCCCTGACGATGGGGAACTCGTTCGATGTGCTGGACGAACGCCTGGTCGTGGTCGAGGACTGGCACGCCGAACTCTGGCTGGACGACGCCGAAACGATCGCTCTGTATCGCCGCGTGTGGGACACCTTCGCGGAGTCGGCGGTGTTCGGCGCCGAGGCGCAGCAGGTGATCGCCCGGGTGCGGCGGAGTCTCAAGGTCTGAGGACGTACGGCCGTACGACGTCATCCGAGGTCTCCCACAGGGGCGTTCGCGCGGGGGCCGGTGTCTGCCAGCACTCCTCGTCGCGGGGGAACGGGAGCCGGTGGCCGGCGGCGCGGAAGCGCTTGGCCCAGCGGCGCCAGCGGGCGTCGTGGGGGTTCGGCAGCCGCCAGGCGTGGGGTTGTGCCGACCCTGTTGTGTTACGGGTGGTCCAGAACATGGGGAGTCTCCGAGGGTGGGAGTGTGAAGCGGGCCCAGACGGTCTTGGTGGTCGGGCCCTGCCGGTGCCCCCACGCGTCGGCCAGCGCGTCCACCAGCGCCAGCCCGCGCCCACCCTCCTCCTCCGGGCTGGGGCAGCGGGGCAGGGGCAGCCGGTCCCGGTCCGGGTCTGAGACCTCCAGGACCAATTCGCAGCGGCAGAGGACGAGCGTGACCCGGACCCGGGCGTGGGAAACCCGGCAGTGGCTCACGGCGTTGGTGACGAGTTCGTTGGCCGACAGGGTGGCTCGGTCGGCGAGATCGTCGGTGATCCCCCAGTCGGCGAGGGCCTTGCGGACGTAGTGCCGAGCGGTCGGTACGTGCCGCCGGTGCGTGGGGATGCGGAATGTCTCGGTTGAGGGCATGGGGCTGAACGTAGAAATACATGCAGATCTCCGCAATGGAAACCGGGAAATATATGCATGGGTTTCACTCGATCGAGTTATGCACGCGCCTCGTAGTCGATCGGTGTGGCAGGGTTTCCGAAAGGAGAGGGGAGATCCCATGCCCGCAGGTGGACGACCGACCGTGCGCAGCAGGCGACTTGGTACGGCACTCAGGCAGTATCGACAGGCGGCCCGGCTCGACCAGCCCCAGGCCGCCGAGGTGATTGCCACAAGTCAGGCCAGGATCAGCCGCATCGAGAGCGGACATGCCACGCCGCGCGTAATCGAAGTGCGCCTGCTGCTGGACGCGTACGGCATCACTGATGCGGGAGTACGCGCGAAGTTGGAGGACTTGGCCAAGCACTCCAAGAACCGGGGCTGGTGGCTGGAACACGCGGAACATCTGCGGCCGGACTACGTGGACCACATCGCGCTGGAGGACGACGCGACGTACATCCGCGAGTGGCAGCCGGTCATGGTGCCGGGGCTTCTGCAGACTCCCGCTTACGCGGAAGCCGTCATCGCCGGTGGCCCGCACTACATCGATCCGGAACGTGCTGCCCAGCTCGTGAAGGTGCGGCTCGCACGGCAGGCGAAGATCGAGGAAGGCGGAGCGTCGTATACGGCCATCCTCTGGGAGTCGGTCATCACCCACCCCCTGATGAGCGTAGAGGTCCACCGGGAGCAGTTGTCCGCCATCCTTGAGATCGGAAAGCGGAAGAACGTCACTGTGCAGGTACTGCCGTTCAGCGCGGGAGCGCTGGCCGGCTACTCGGCGCCCTTCTATTCCTTCAGCTTCGACGACGAGCCGACGGTGGAAGCGGTCGCCATGGACAATCTGCGAGGCGCGTCGGTCCTTGAAGCGCCCGAGGATCTTGCCGTTTACGCCAATGCCTTCGACCTACTACGATCGGCGGCGTTGGCGCCGGAAGCGAGTGCGAAGCTCATCCGGGGCATACTGCGGAGCCTGAAGGAAGAGCCATCGTGTCCGAGGTCGTAAGCCCCTTCTGGAAGTCGTCGTACTCAGGTCAGGAGAACGCCTGCGTCGAGGTCGCCGACACCGCCCCCGGAGGCCGAGCCGTTCGCGACAGCAAGCAGGACAACGGCCCCCTTCTCACCGTCTCCCGCGACAGCTGGCAGGCCTTCATCCGGCAGTTCGCATAACGCATCGCACATACGAAGGGCGCCCGGTGAGTACCGGGCGCCCTTCGTCGTCGTAGACGGGAAAGTCAGAGCTTCTCGATCACGTAGTCCACGCACTTCGTCAGCGCCTCGACGTCCGCCGGGTCGATCGCCGGGAACATCGCGATACGCAGCTGGTTGCGGCCGAGCTTGCGGTACGGCTCGGTGTCCACGATGCCGTTCGCGCGCAGCACCTTGGCGACGGCGGCGGCGTCGATCTCGTCGGCGAAGTCGATCGTGCCGATGACCTGGGAGCGCTTGGCCGGGTCGGAGACGAACGGGGTGGCGTACTTGGACTCTTCGGCCCAGGTGTACAGGCGGGTCGAGGAGTCCTTCGTGCGGGCCGTGGACCAGGCGAGGCCGCCCTGGCCGTTGAGCCACTCCAGCTGCTCGCCCAGGAGGAACAGGGTGGCGAGGGCCGGGGTGTTGTACGTCTGGTTCTTGCGGGAGTTGTCGATCGCCGTGGGCAGCGAGAAGAACTCCGGGATGTGGCGGCCGGAGGCGTGGACGCGCTCGGCGCGCTCGATGGCGGCGGGGGAGAAGATTCCGATCCACAGGCCGCCGTCGGAGGCGAAGGACTTCTGCGGCGCGAAGTAGTAGACGTCGGTCTCGGCGATGTCGACCGGCAGGCCGCCCGCGCCGGAGGTGGCGTCCACCAGGACGAGGGCGCCCTCGTCGGCGCCGGCCACGCGCTTGATCGGCATGGCGACACCGGTGGAGGTCTCGTTGTGGGTGAAGGCGTAGACGTCGACGCCCGCCTCGGCCTTCGGCTCCGGGTGGGTGCCGGGGTCGGCGGCGACGACGGTCGGCTCGGCCAGCCAGGGCGCGAGCTTGGCCGCCTTGGCGAACTTGGAGGAGAACTCGCCGAAGCTGAGGTGCTGGGACTTGTTCTCGATCAGGCCGTGCGTGGCGATGTCCCAGAAGGCGGTGGAGCCGCCGTTGCCCAGGATGACCTCGTAGCCCTCGGGCAGGGAGAACAGCTCGGAGATGCCCTCGCGGACCTTGCCGACCAGGTTCTTGACCGGCGCCTGACGGTGGGAGGTGCCCAGCAGGGACGTGCCGGTGGCGGCGAGGGCGTCCAGCGCCTCGGTCCGCACCTTGGAGGGGCCCGCGCCGAAACGTCCGTCGGCGGGCTTGATGTCAGCGGGAATCTGGATGTCGGCCACGGAAGGAGGTTAGCCGCTGGAGGAAGCGCGGGTGGAGTTCTGTCCGTTCGATGAGACGAGATCACCAGGTCGTGGACTTGTGATGTCGTACGACTATTGGTGCGCGCCTGTGGAAAACTTTCGGTGACTGTGCGTGGCCGGATGCATGCTGGATCCATGACGGATCGTGGGGATGCCACAGGGAACACCCGGAGCACGGACGCCGGGGGTGCGGAGACCGGGGGCACGGACGCCGGATTCATCGATGCGGCCGCGCTCGCGGGGGCGCTGCGCAAGGCCGTCCGGGGCGAGGTCGGGTTCGATGTGACCGCGCGGGCGCTGGTCACCATGGACGCGTCGAACTACCGGCGGGTCCCGCTGGGCGTCGTGGCCCCGAGGGACGCCGACGACGTGGCCGCCGTGCTGGAGGTGTGCCGGGAGCGCGGGGTGCCGGTGGTGGCGCGCGGCGGCGGCACGTCCATCGCGGGGCAGGCGACCGGTACCGGCGTGGTGCTGGACTTCACCCGGCACATGACCGCCCTGGTGGAGCTGGACCCGGGCAGCCGTACGGCCGTCGTGCAGCCGGGGCTCGTCCTCGACCGGCTCCAGGAGGCCGCCGCGCCGCACGGGCTGCGGTTCGGCCCCGACCCCTCCACGCACAGCAGGTGCACGCTCGGCGGAATGATCGGCAACAACTCCTGCGGTTCCCACTCGGTGGCCTGGGGCACGACCGCGGACAGCGTGCGGGAGCTGTCCGTGATCACCGCGCGCGGGCGGCGGCTGCGGCTCGGTCGGGGGTGGGCGGGCGCCCCGGACGGGCTGCGCGAGCTGGCCGAGGGCGAACTGGCCCGGCTGCGGACGGGGTTCCCGGAGCTGCCCCGCCGGATCTCCGGGTACGCGCTGGACGCGCTGCTGCCCGAGAGGGGCGCGGATGTCGCCCGCTCCTTCTGCGGCTCCGAGGGCACCCTCGGCATCCTCACCGAGGCCGTGGTCGACCTGGTCGAGGGCCCCCGCGCGCGGGCGCTGGCCGTGCTGGCGTACGCCGACGAGAGCGCCGCGGCCGAGGCCGCGGCGGGTCTGCTGCCGCTCGGCCCGCTCACGGTGGAGGGCATGGCCGCCGACCTGGTGCCGGCCGGGGCGGGGCTGCCCGGGGGAGGCGCCTGGCTGTTCGTGGAGACCGGCGGGGAGACGGCGGCCGGGGCACGCGCGCGGGCGGAGGAGATCGTGCGCGCCGCCGATGTGGTGGACTCCCTGGTGGTCACCGACCCGGCCGCCCAGCGAAGTCTGTGGCGCATCCGCGAGGACGCGGCCGGCACCGCCACCCGCATGCCCGACGGCTCCGAGGCCTGGCCCGGCTGGGAGGACTGCGCGGTCCCGCCCGCGCGCCTCGGCGACTACCTCCGCGAGTTCCGCGCGCTGCTGGCCGCCCACGGACTGCGCGGCACGCCGTACGGCCACTTCGGCGACGGCTGCATCCACGTGCGCATCGACTTCGACCTGCTCACCGAGGCGGGCATCGGCCGCTTCCGCCGCTTCTCCGAGGAACTGGCCGACCTGGTCGTGGCCCACGGCGGTTCCCTGTCCGGGGAGCACGGCGACGGCCAGGCCCGCGCGGAACTGCTGCCGCGGATGTACGGCGCCGGGACGGTCGCGCTGTTCGAGCGGGCCAAGGCGGTGTGGGACCCGGACGACCTCCTCAACCCCGGCATGCTGGTCCGCCCCGCCCGGCTGGACGAGAACCTGCGCTTCCCGGTGCTGCCCCGCCGGCCGGTCGACGTGGCCTTCGCCTACCCGGCCGACGGCGGCGACTTCCGCGCGGCCGTCCGCCGCTGCGTCGGCGTGGCCAAGTGCCGTACGACGACCGTCTCCGGCCCGGCCGTGATGTGCCCCTCCTTCCGGGCGACCGGCGAGGAGGAGCACTCCACCCGGGGGCGGGCCCGGCTGCTGCACGAGATGCTCGCCGGCGACCTGGTCACCGACGGCTGGCGGTCCCCGGAGGTCCTGGGCGCCCTCGATCTGTGCCTGTCCTGCAAGGGCTGCCGCTCGGACTGCCCCGCCGGTGTCGACATGGCCACGTACAAGGCCGAGTTCCTGTACCACCACTACGCCGGCCGCCGCCGCCCGGCCGCCCACCACAGCATGGGCCGCCTCCCGGAATGGCTCCGCTGGACGTCCCGCACGCGCACGGCCCCGCTGCTCAACGCCCTGGCGGCCGTACGCCCCCTGGCCGGCCTCGGCAAACACCTGGCCGGAACAGCGCCGGAACGGGACATCCCCCGCCTGGCGCCCCGGACGTTCACGAGGTGGTGGCGCGAGCGGAAGCCGACGCCCACTCCCACTGCCGTCCCCACCTCCGGCGCCCTCGTCGTCCTCTGGCCCGACACCTTCACCGAGCACCTCTCCCCGTCCGTCGGGCAGGCCGCCGTCCGCGTGCTGGAGGCGGCCGGGCTGCGGGTGGCGCTCCCGCCGACGCTGCTGCCGCGCCACGGAGCGATCGGCGACGGCAGGACCCGGTCGGCGGCCGCGCTGCTCACCGCCCGCCGGGCCCGGGTCTGCTGCGGCCTGACCTACGTCTCCACGGGCCAGCTCGACCGCGCCCGCACGGTGCTGCGCCGCACCCTGGACCTGATGGAACCGGTGCTGCGGGCCGGGGTGCCGGTCGTCGTCCTGGAGCCGAGCTGCGCCGCCGCCCTGCGCACCGACCTTCCGGCACTCCTGCCCGACGACCCGCGGGCCGCCCGGCTGTCCGCCGCGGTCCTCACCTTCGCCGAAACCCTGGAGCGGCACGCCCCGCACTGGACCCCGCCCACCGTCGGCCGTCCGGTGGTCGGCCAGACCCACTGCCACCAGCACGCGGTGCTCGGCGACGACCCGGACCGGCGGCTGCGCGCCGCCGCCGGGCTCACCGGGGAACTGAGCGGAGGCTGCTGCGGCCTGGCGGGCGACTTCGGCTTCGGGAAAGGACACTTCGACGTCTCCCGGGCCTGCGCGGAGGAGCAGCTCCTGCCCTCGGTGCGGCAGGCGTCCGAGGACACGGTGGTTCTGGCCGACGGCTTCTCCTGCCGCACCCAGCTGGACCAGCTCGCCGGCGTCCGGGGCCGCCACCTGGCGGAGGTCCTGGCGGAGGCCCTGGACCGGGCGGACGGCACCCGCTGAACGGCGGTCCGGCCCCCCACGGCCAGAGAATCCTCGACTCCCTGGCGCCCGGCATCCGAGAGAGGGGTATCTCACCATCCAGGACAGTGCCATCAAGGGTTCACACTCCTGACGTCAGTCCATTACCCTGGACTTGGTAGTACATGGAGATGTACATGATCTGATTCGAGCCAGCACCGGGACCGCCGTGAGCACTGTCAACCGACCCAGCGCCGCGAACTCGACGTCACAGGCGTCCTCCACGTCACCGGGGGCGCCGGCTCCGCGCGCCCCCGGCCGGCTCGCCTCCCTCGGTCCGGTCGGGCTGGTGCTGGCCGGCGGTATCTCGGTGCAGTTCGGCGGCGCGCTGGCGGTCACCCTGATGCCCCGCGCGGGTGCGCTCGGCGTGGTGACCCTGCGCCTGCTCGCGGCGGCGGTCGTCCTCCTCCTGGTCTGCCGCCCCCGGCTGCGCGGCCACTCGCGCGCCGACTGGGGCACGGTGATCGTCTTCGGCATCACCATGGGCGCGATGAACGGCCTGTTCTACGAGGCGGTCGACCGCATCCCCCTGGGCCCGGCGGTCACCCTCGAAGTCCTCGGCCCGCTGACCCTGTCCGTCCTGGCCTCCCGCCGCGCGCTCAACGCGCTCTGGGCCGGCCTCGCGCTCGCGGGCGTGTTCCTGCTCGGCGGCGGAGGCTTCGGCAATCTGGACCCCGTAGGTGTCGCTTTCGCCCTGGGCGCCGGCGCCATGTGGGCGGCCTACATCGTCTTCAGCGCGCGCACGGGCCGCCGCTTCCCCCAGGCCGACGGCCTGGCCCTGGCCATGGCCGTGGCGGCCCTGCTCTTCCTCCCCCTCGGTATCGCCGAGGCCGGCACCCGCCTGCTGAACCCCACCACCATCGCCCTCGGCTCGGCGGTGGCCCTGCTCTCCTCGGTCCTGCCCTACACCCTCGAACTCCTCGCCCTGCGCCGCCTGCCGGCCTCCACCTTCGCCATCCTGATGAGCCTGGAGCCCGCCATCGCCGCCACGGCCGGCTTCCTCATCCTCGGCCAGGCCCTCGCCGCCACCGAGGCGGCGGCCATCGCCCTGGTCATCGCCGCGAGCATCGGCGCGGTCCGCACCCAGATAGGCCGCGGCAAGGCCGGCCTGCCGGCCGAGGGCCAGTAGACCCGGGCGTCACACCCGGTAGCCGTTCGCCCGCGCACCGGAACCCGCCCTGTGCAAACGACGACATCCAGGGCACCGGCGCCGTCAACCTCGCCGCCGTCCTGTCCGGGGTCCGCGCGACCGGCGTGCCGCTGCCCGGGCGCCGTCTCGTCGTCCTCGGCGCGGGCCGCCGGCATCGGCGTCGCCGACCGGCTGCGGGGCGCCCTGACCACCGAGGGCCTGTCCGGGACCGAGGGCCTGATGTCGGCGCGGCGGTACGCGCGGCCCGGTGGGAGCCGGTCCATCCGCCCCTGGAAGCGGTATGACAGCCCCCTAATAATGCAAGCACGCTTGATTGTTTCCGGTGCCGCTGCCATGCTCCCCTCCATGGCCGACCCGACGCCCGTCATCGACGACCTGCGTGCCGAGAGCGGTGAACTCGACCTGCTCGTGGCCGAGTTGACATCCGAGCAGTGGGAGCTGCCGACTCCCGCGGCCGGCTGGACCCTCGCCCACCAGATCGCGCACCTCGCCTGGACCGACCGCTCGGCACTGCTCGCCGTCACCGACCCCGGCGCCTTCCAGGCGCTGGTGGACCAGGCGCTCGCCGCCCCCGGCTCGTTCGTGGACGAGGGTGCCGAGGAGGGCGCCGCGCTGCCGCCCGCCGACCTGCTGGCCACCTGGCGCGCCGGACGCACCGCCCTCGAAGAGGCCCTGCTCGACGCCCCGCCCGGCGCCCGCTTCCCCTGGTACGGCCCGCCCATGTCGGCAGCCTCCATGGCCACGGCCCGGCTTATGGAGATCTGGGCCCATGGCCTGGACATCGCGGACGCCCTGGGGGTGGTGCGCCCGCCCACCGACCGGCTCCGGCATGTGGCCCGGCTCGGGGTGCGCACCCGCGACTTCGCCTACCGGGTACGCGGACTGACCCCGCCGGCCGAGGAGTTCCGCATCGAACTGCTCGCACCCACGGGCGGGATCTGGGCGTACGGCCCCGAGGGCGCCGCCCAACGCGTCACCGGCCCCGCCCTCGACTTCTGCCTGCTGGTCACCCAGCGCGCCCACCGCGCCGACCTCGCTCTGACGGCCACGGGCCCGGACGCCGACCGCTGGCTCGGCATCGCCCAGGCCTTCGCGGGCCCACCGGGCACCGGCCGCCCGCACCAGGGGACGGCCCGGCCGACGCGGGACACCGGCTGTCCGGCCGAGCGCGCCGGCCACTCGTCCGAGGGAGGCGGCCGGTGAGACCGCTGCGCATCGGGAACTTCTCCGGCTTCTACGGCGACCGCTCCGACGCCCTGCGCGAGATGCTCACCGGCGGCGAGGTCGACGTCCTCACCGGTGACTACCTCGCCGAACTCACCATGCTCATCCTCGCCCGCGACCGGCTGAAGGACCCGTCCGCCGGATACGCCCGCACCTTCCCGCGCCGGCTGGAGGACTGCCTGGGCCTCGCCCACGAACGCGGCGTGCGGATCGTCACCAACGCGGGCGGCCTCAACCCCGCCGGACTCGCCGGGGAGATACGGCGGCTGGCGGACCGGCTCGGCCTCCCGGTGCGGGTCGCGCACGTCGAGGGCGACGACCTGACCGCCGCCTACCCGGGCACCCTCGCCGCCCACGCCTACCTCGGGGGCTTCGGCATCGCCGAGTGCCTGCGGGCGGGCGCCGACGTGGTGGTCACCGGCCGGGTGACCGACGCGGCGCTGGTCACCGGGCCGGCCGCCGCCCACTTCGGCTGGGGGCCGACCGATTACGACCCACTCGCCGGTGCCGTCGTCGCCGGACACGTGCTGGAGTGCGGCACCCAGGCGACCGGCGGGAACTACGCCTTCTTCGGCGAGGGGGACGTACGCCGGCCCGGCTTCCCGCTCGCCGAGATCCACGCCGACGGCAGCAGCGTGATCACCAAGCACCCCGGCACGGGCGGCTTCGTGGACGTGGGCACGGTCACCGCCCAGTTGCTGTACGAGACCGGCGGCGCCCGCTACGCCGGCCCCGACGTCACGGCCCGGCTGGACACCGTACGGCTCGGCCGGCAGGGGGCGGACCGGGTGCGGATCGAGGGGGTGCGCGGGGAGGCGCCGCCGCCCGCGCTCAAGGTGGGGCTCAACCGGCTCGGCGGCTTCCGCAACGAGGTCGTCTTCGTCCTCACCGGGCTCGACATCGAGGCCAAGGCGGCGCTGGTGCGCGAGCAGCTCGCCGACGCGCTCGCCAAGTCGCCGCCCCGGGAGGTGCGGTGGGAGCTGGTGCGCACCGACCGGGCCGACGCGGACACCGAGGAGACGGCCAGCGCACTGCTGCGGCTCGTCGTACGCGACCCGGACCAGCAGGTCGTGGGGCGCGCGCTGAGCGGGGCAGCGGTGGAGCTGGCACTGGCCAGTTATCCCGGTTTCCATGTGCTGGCCCCACCCGGAAAGGGCGCACCTTATGGGGTCTTCGAAGATGTGTACGTGCCCTATGGGGGCGCCACACATGTGGCCGTCCTCCACGACGGCCGCCGTATCCCCGTACCCCCGCCCCGGGAGACGCGCCCCCTGGCCGCCGTACCGGACCCGCCCCTGCCGGAACCCCTCCCGCCCGGACCGACCCGGCGGGCGCCCCTCGGCCTGGTCGCCGGCGCCCGCAGCGGGGACAAGGGCGGGAACGCCAACGTCGGGGTGTGGGCCCGGTCCGAGGACGCCTGGCGGTGGCTCGCCCACACGCTGACGGCCGACACCTTCCGGCGGCTGATCCCCGAGAGCCGGGACCTGCCCGTCACCCGGCACCTGCTCCCGAACCTGCGTGCTGTCAACGTCGTGGTCGAGGGCATCCTCGGCGCCGGCGTCGCCGCGCAAGCCCGTTTCGACCCGCAGGCCAAGGCCCTCGGCGAATGGCTGCGCTCCCGCCACCTGGACATCCCGGAGGCCCTGCTGTGACGGTTCTGCGGACCGCTGTCGACCCCACCGCCCCCGACCACCGAGCCCACCGCGAGGCGATGCTCGCCAAGCTCGCCGACCTGACGGCCGAGCACGCCAAGGCGCTCGCCGGCGGCGGCGAGAAGTACGTCGCCCGGCACCGCGGCCGCGGCAAGCTGCTCGCCCGTGAGCGGATCGAGCTGCTGCTCGACCCCGACACCCCGTTCCTGGAACTGTCCCCGCTGGCCGCCTGGGGCAGCGAGTATCCCGTGGGCGCCTCCCTGGTCACCGGGATCGGCGTGGTCGAGGGCGTGGAGTGCCTGATCACCGCCAACGACCCGACCGTGCGCGGCGGCGCCAGCAACCCCTGGAGCCTGCGCAAGGCACTGCGCGCGAACGACATCGCCCTGGCCAACCGGCTGCCCTGCGTCAGTCTGGTGGAGTCGGGAGGCGCCGACCTGCCGTCCCAGAAGGAGATCTTCGTCCCCGGCGGGGCGATCTTCCGCGACCTCACCCGGCTGTCCGCCGCCGGTATCCCGACCATCGCCGTCGTCTTCGGCAACTCCACCGCCGGCGGCGCCTACATCCCCGGCATGTCCGACCACGTGATCATGGTCAAGGAGCGGGCGAAGGTGTTCCTCGGCGGGCCCCCGCTGGTGAAGATGGCCACCGGCGAGGAGAGCGACGACGAGTCGCTGGGCGGCGCCGAGATGCACGCGCGCGTGTCCGGCCTCGCCGACTACTTCGCCCTGGACGAATCGGACGCGCTGCGCCGGGCGCGCCGCGTCGTGGCCCGCCTCAACCACCGCAAGGCCCACCCCGACCCCGGTCCGGCGGAGCCGCCGAAGTACGACCCCGAGGAACTGCTGGGCATCGTCCCGGACGACCTGAAGATCCCGTTCGACCCGCGCGAGGTGATCGCCCGGATCGTGGACGGCTCCGACTTCGACGAGTTCAAACCGCTGTACGGCACGAGCCTGGTCACCGGCTGGGCCGCCCTGCACGGCTACCCGGTCGGCATCCTGGCCAACGCCCAGGGCGTCCTGTTCAGCGCCGAGTCGCAGAAGGCCGCCCAGTTCATCCAGCTCGCCAACCAGCGCGACATCCCGCTGCTGTTCCTGCACAACACCACCGGCTACATGGTCGGCAAGGAGTACGAGCAGGGCGGGATCATCAAGCACGGCTCGATGATGATCAACGCCGTCTCCAATTCGAGGGTGCCGCACCTCTCGGTGCTCATGGGCGCGTCGTACGGCGCCGGGCACTACGGCATGTGCGGCCGGGCCTACGACCCCCGGTTCCTGTTCGCCTGGCCCAGCGCGAAGTCCGCCGTCATGGGCCCGCAGCAGCTCGCCGGCGTGCTGTCGATCGTCGCCCGGCAGTCGGCGGCGGCCAAGGGGCAGCCGTACGACGAGGACGCGGACGCCGCCCTGCGCGCGATGGTGGAGCAGCAGATCGAGGCCGAGTCGCTGCCGATGTTCCTGTCCGGGCGGCTGTACGACGACGGCGTCATCGACCCGCGCGACACCCGCACCGTCCTCGGCCTGTGCCTGTCCGCCCTGCACACCGCGCCCTACGAGGGCGCGCGCGGCGGCTTCGGCGTCTTCCGGATGTGAGGGATCACGTGATTTCCAGTGTGCTCGTCGCCAACCGGGGCGAGATCGCCTGCCGGATCTTCCGTACCTGCCGTGAGCTGGGCATCGGGACGGTCGCGGTGCACTCCGACGCCGACGCGGACGCGCTGCACGCGCGCGTGGCCGACACGGCGGTACGGCTGCCGGGCGCGGCGCCCGCCGACACCTATCTGCGCGGCGACCTGGTGGTGAAGGCGGCCCTGGCCGCCGGGGCCGACGCCGTGCACCCGGGCTACGGCTTCCTCTCGGAGAACGCCGGCTTCGCCCGCGCCGTGCGGGACGCCGGGCTGGTGTGGATCGGCCCGCCGCCGGAGGCCATCGAGGCCATGGCGTCCAAGACCCGGGCCAAACGGCTGATGGGCCTGGCCCCGCTGGACCCGGCCGGGGTGACCGAGGCCGACCTGCCGGTCCTGGTGAAGGCGGCGGCGGGCGGCGGAGGGCGCGGGATGCGGATCGTGCGCCGCCTTCAGGAGCTGCGGGCCGCGCTGGACGGCGCGCGCGCCGAGGCCGCGAGCGCCTTCGGTGACGGCGAGGTGTTCGTGGAGCCGTACCTGGAACACGGCCGCCACGTGGAGGTGCAGATCCTCGCCGACACCCACGGCACCGTCTGGCCGCTCGGCACCCGCGACTGCTCCCTCCAGCGCCGTCACCAGAAGGTGATCGAGGAGGCCCCGGCGCCCGGACTCACCAAGGGGCTCGCCGAGGAGCTGCGGACGCTGGCCGTACGCGCCGCCCGCGCCGTGTCGTACACCGGCGCCGGCACGGTCGAGTTCCTGGTCGCCGACGGCCGCGCCCACTTCCTGGAGATGAACACCCGCCTCCAGGTGGAACACCCCGTCACGGAGGCCGTGTTCGGGCTGGACCTGGTCGCCGAGCAGATCCGCGTCGCCGAGGGCCACGCCCTGGGGACCGAGCCCCCGCACGCGCGCGGCCACGCCGTCGAGGCCCGCCTCTACGCCGAGGACCCGGCCCGCGACTGGGCCCCGCAGACCGGCACCCTGCACCGGCTCGCCGTACCCGACGGCGTCCGCCTGGACACCGGCTACACCGGCGGCGACACCATCGGCGTCCACTACGACGCCATGCTCGCCAAGGTCGTCGCCCACGCCCCCACCCGGGCCGAGGCGATCCGCCGGCTCGCCGGCGCGCTGGAGTCGGCCGTGATCCACGGCCCGGTCACCAACCGGGACCTGCTGGTGCGCTCGCTGCGGCACGAGGAGTTCACCGCGGCCCGCATGGACACCGGGTTCTACGACCGCCACCTCGGCGCGCTGACCACGCCCGGCCCCGACCCGTACGCCCCGCTGGCCGCCGCCCTCGCCGACGCCCACGGCCGCTCCCGGTTCGGCGGCTGGCGCAACGTCCCCTCGCAGCCGCAGGTGAAGCGGTACGAGATGGGCGGCGAGGAGCACGAGGTCCGCTACCGGCACACCCGGGACGGTCTCGCCGCCGACGGCGTGCGGGTCGTGCACGCCGACGCCCGCCTGGTCGTCCTGGAGACCGACGGCGTACGGCGGAGGTTCACCGTCGCCCGCTACGGCGACCAGGTCCACGTCAACACCACCCGCCTCACCGCCCTGCCCCGCTTCCCCGACCCCGTCGCCCGGCTCGCCCCCGGCTCCCTGGTGGCCCCCATGCCGGGCACGGTCGTCCGGATCGCCGAGGGCCTGGCGGAAGGGGCGACGGTCCAGGCCGGCCAGGGACTCGTATGGGTGGAGGCGATGAAGATGCAGCACCTGATCTCGGCACCGGCCGCCGGAACCCTCACCGCCCTGCACGCCAGGCCCGGACAGCAGGTCGAGCCGGGCACGGTCCTGGCAGTAGTGCAGGAAACCCCTTCCTAGGAGCCCCATGACCGCCGTCATCGAGTCCGAAGAGCACAAGGCCCTGCGCGCCGCGGTAGCCGCCCTCGGCAAGCGCTACGGCCGCGACTACGTCACCCGCACGGTCGCCGAGGGCAAACCCCCCGCCGAACTCTGGACCGACGCCGGCAGGCTCGGCTATCTCGGCGTCAACCTCCCCGAGGAGTACGGCGGCGGAGGCGGCGGCATAGCCGAACTCTCCATCGTCCTCGAAGAGCTGGGCGCCGCCGGCTCCCCGCTCCTCATGCTCGTCGTGTCGCCCGCCATCTGCGGCACGGTGATCGCCCGCTTCGGCACCGAGGAGCAGAAGCGGACATGGCTGCCCCAACTCGCCGACGGCACCCGTCTGATGGCCTTCGGCATCACCGAACCCGACGCCGGCTCCAACAGCCACCGCATCACCACCACGGCCCGCCGGGACGGCACCGACTGGCTGCTCACCGGCCGCAAGGTCTTCGTCTCCGGGGTCGACATCGCCGACGCCGTCCTCGTCGTCGGCCGCACCGAGGACGCCCGCACCGGCACCCTCAAGCCCTGCCTGTTCATCGTCCCCACGGACGCCGATGGCTTCCAAAAACACCCCATTCCCATGGAACTCAACGCGGCCGAGAAGCAGTTCGAGCTCGTCCTGGACGACGTCCGGCTGCCCGCGGAGGCACTCGTGGGCGACGAGGACGCCGGCCTGCTGCACCTGTTCGCCGGGCTGAACCCCGAACGGATCATGACGGCCGCGTTCGCGATCGGCATGGGCCGCTACGCCCTCGCCAGGGCCGTCGGGTACGCCCGTGAGCGCACCGTCTGGAAGGCCCCCATCGGCGCCCACCAGGCCATCGCCCACCCCCTGGCGCAGGCCCACATCGACCTGGAGCTGGCCCGGCTGATGATGCAGAAAGCGGCCCTTCTCTACGACTCCGGGGACGACATCGGCGCGGGCGAGGCCGCCAACATGGCCAAGTACGCGGCGGGCGAGGCCTGTGTGCGGGCCGTCGACCAGGCCGTGCACACCCTCGGCGGCAACGGCCTCACCCGGGAGTTCGGGCTCGCCTCGCTGATCACCGCCGCCCGCGTGGCACGCATCGCCCCGGTGAGCCGGGAAATGATCCTCAACTACGTCTCCCACCAGAGCCTGGGCCTGCCCAAGTCGTACTGAGCGGCCCCGCGTGAGGAGGAACCGTGTTCCGCAGCGAGTACGCAGACGTTTTGCCCGTGGAACTCCCCATCCACGAGGCCGTCCTGGGCCACGCCGCCGCCTTCGGCGACCGGCCCGCCCTGATCGACGGCACGGACGGCACCACCCTCACGTACGAGCAGGTGGACCGGTTCCACCGGCGTCTCGCCGCCGCCCTCGCCGGCACCGGCGTACGCAAAGGCGACGTCCTCGCCCTGCACAGCCCCAACACCATCGCCTTCCCCACCGCGTTCTACGCCGCCACCCGCGCCGGAGCCACCGTCACCACCGCGCACCCGCTCGCCACCGCCGAGGAACTCGCCCGGCAGCTGCGCGACAGCGCGGCCCGCTGGCTCGTCACCGTCTCCCCGCTGCTGCCCACCGCCCGCCGGGCCGCGGAACTGGCGGGCGGTGTCCGGGAGATCCTGGTGTGCGACAGCGCGCCCGGGCACCGCTCGCTGACCGATCTGCTCGCCACCACCGACCCCGAACCGCGGGTCGCCATCGACCCGGCCGAGGACATCGCCGTGCTGCCGTACTCCTCCGGCACCACCGGCACCCCCAAGGGCGTGATGCTCACCCACCGGCAGATCGCCACCAACCTCGCCCAGCTGGAGTCCGCCGTCCCGGCCGGCCCCGGTGACCGCATCCTCGCGGTCCTGCCGTTCTTCCACATCTACGGCCTCACCGCGCTGATGAACGGGCCCCTGCGCAAGGGTGCCACCGTCGTCGTCCTGCCCCGCTTCGAGCTGGAGACCTTCCTGGCCGCCATCGACAAGCACCGCATCACCGGCCTGTACGTGGCCCCGCCGATCGTCCTCGCCCTGGCCAAGCACCCGGCGGTCGGCCGCTACGACCTCTCCTGCCTGGAGTACGTCGTCAGCGCCGCCGCCCCGCTGGACGCCCGGCTCGCCCGCGCCTGCTCGAAACGGCTCGGCCTGCCCCCGATCGGCCAGGCGTACGGCATGACGGAGCTGTCGCCCGGCACCCACGTCGTCCCCCTGGACCGGCTGCGCGAGGCCCCCGCCGGCACGGTCGGCCGGCTCGTCGCCGGCACCGAGATGCGGATCGTCGCCCTGGACGGCACCGGCCGGGACCTCGGCCCCGGCGAGTCCGGCGAGATCCTGATCCGCGGCCCGCAGGTGATGAAGGGCTACCTGGGCCGCCCCGACGCCACCGCCGCCCTGATCGACCCCGACGGCTGGCTGCACACCGGGGACGTCGGATACGCCGACGCGGACGGCTGGCTGTTCGTCGTGGACCGGGTGAAGGAACTCATCAAGTACAAGGGCTACCAGGTGGCCCCCGCCGAACTGGAGGCCCTGCTGCTCACCCACCCCGGCATCGCCGACGCCGCCGTGATCGGTGCCCGCGACGAGGACGGCAACGAGATCCCGCACGCCTTCGTCGTCCGCCACCCCGGCGCCGACGGCCCGGCCGAGGACGAGGTGCTGGCATTCGTCGCCGAGCGCGTCGCCCCGTACAAACGCGTCCGCCGGATCACCTTCACCGACACCGTCCCCCGCGCCGCCTCCGGCAAGATCCTGCGCCGACAGCTCAGGGAGCGCCCATGACCGACCCCGCCGTGCCCATCGGCCGGACCCGCGCGCGTGCCGTTCAGACGCTCAGTCTCGACGCCACCGACACCCGCAACGCCCTGTCCGCGGCCCTCGTCACCGGCCTCGCCGACGCCCTGGCCGACTGCGGCGCGGACCCGACGGTGCGGGCCGTGGTCCTCACCCACACCGGTACGACGTTCTGCGCCGGCGCCGACCTGCGCGACCCGCCCGCCCCGGAGGACCTGGTGGCCCTGTTGCGGCGGATCGTGGAGCTGCCCAAACCGGTCGTCGCCCGGGTCACCGGCCATGTCCGCGCCGGCGGCCTCGGACTGCTCGCCGCCTGCGACATCACCGCCGCCTCCGCCGCGGCCACCTTCGCCTTCACCGAGGTGCGCATCGGCGTCGCCCCCGCCGTGATCTCCCTGCCGGTGCTCCCGCGCGCCGACCCCCGCGCCCTGGCCCGCTACTACCTCACCGGTGAGCGCTTCGGCCCGGCCGAAGCCGTGCGGCTGGGCCTGCTGACGGCGACGGCGGACGACGTGGACGACGCCCTCGCCCCCGTCCTGGACGGCCTGCGCCGGGCCTCCCCCGAGGCCCTGGCCGAGACGAAACGGCTGCTCACGGCTAGGGTGCTGGAGACATTCGACCGGGACGCGGCCGAGCTGACCGCGCTGACGGCCCGGCTGTTCTCCTCCGGCCAGGCCCGGGAGGGGATGACGGCCTTCCTGGAAAGACGTGAGGCGGCATGGGTGGTGTGAGTACGACCGAACGCGAGCGCGTGCCCAAGCAGGACCGCAGCCGGGCCACCCGGCAGCGGCTCCTGGAGGCCGCCGTGGCCTGCCTCGCCGAGCGCGGCTGGGCGGGTTCCACGGTCACCGTCGTCGCCGAACGCGCCGGCGTCTCCCGGGGCGCCGCCCAGCACCACTTCCCGACCCGGGAAGACCTCTTCACCGCGGCCGTCGAGTACGTCTCCGAGGAGCGCTCGCTGGCGCTGCGCGCCCTGTTCCCCGACGGCCCCGCCGACCGCCGGGCCGTCGTGTCCGCCCTCGTCGACCTCTACACCGGCCCGCTCTTCCGCGCCGCCCTGCACCTGTGGGTCGCCGCCTCCGACGAGGAGCAGCTGCGTCCGCGGGTGACCGAGCTGGAGGCCCGGGTGGGCCGCGAGACCCACCGCATAGCCGTCGAACTCCTCGGCGCCGACGAGTCCCGCCCCGGCGTCCGCGAGACCGTCCAGGGCCTCCTCGACATGGCCCGCGGCCTGGGCCTGGCCAACCTCCTCACCGACGACACCGCCCGCCGCGAACGGGTCGTCGCCCAGTGGGCGGCCCTGCTGGACGGGGCGCTGGGCTGAGAAGGCCGTACGGCGGCACCTCCCACGCGGCGCGTTACCCTTGGCCCATGCATCCGATGCTCGTCCGCCGCCGCCACGTGGACTACGTGCGCGTCACGAGCACGGGCTGTCGGCGCCTCTGCGCCTGACAGCCCCCTGCATCTCCTTTTCTTTCTCCCTTTTTCCGGCACCGGGGGCCGCCCGTACCCCTCGGCGGCCGCCGTGCCCCGTACACCCGCGGACGCACCATGACCACGCATACAGCGATGTCGTACGACCAGCTCCCGATCATCGACCTGTCGGCCGCCGACCGAGGCCCCCAGGCCCGTGCCCTGCTCCACGCCCAACTGCACAGCGCCGCCCACGACGTCGGCTTCTTCCAGCTCGTCGGACACGGCGTGACCGGGGCCGAGACGGAGGCGCTGCTCACCGCCATGCGCGCCTTCTTCGCCCTCCCCGAGGCCGACCGGCTCGCCCTCGACAACGTCAACTCCCCGCACTTCAGGGGCTACACCCGCACCGGCGACGAGCGCACCGGCGGCGCCCGCGACTGGCGCGACCAGCTCGACATCGGCGCCGAACGCCCCGCCCGGGTCCCCGGCCCCGGCGAGCCCCCGTACTGGTGGCTCCAGGGCCCCAACCAGTGGCCCGCCGCGCTGCCCGGGCTGCGCACCGCCGCCCTCGCCTGGATCGACCGGCTCAGCGCGGTCGCCCACCGCCTGCTGCGCGAGCTGCTGACCGCCATCGGCGCCCCGGCCGGCTTCTACGACCCGGTCTTCGGCGACCACGCCCACCCGCACCTCAAGCTGGTCCGCTACCCCGGCAGCGCGGCCGACGGCACCGGCCAGGGCGTGGGCGCCCACAAGGACTACGGCTTCCTCACCCTGCTCCTCCAGGACGCGGTCGGCGGCCTCCAGGTCCAGCGCGAGGACGGCCGCTTCCACGACGTACCGCCCATCGAGGGCGCCTTCGTCGTCAACCTCGGCGAACTGCTGGAGGTGGCGACCAACGGCTATCTGCTGGCCACCAACCACCGCGTCGTCAGCCCGCCCGGTGCCACCGAGCGCTACTCGGTGCCGTTCTTCTACAACCCCCGCCTGGACGCGCGGATCGACCCCCTGCCCTTCCCGCACGCCGCCGAGGCCCCCGGCGTCACCACCGACCCGGCCAACCCCCTGTACGCCGAGTACGGCTACAACGAACTCAAGGGCAAGCTGAGGGCGCACCCGCTGGTGGCGGAGCGGCATCACCAGGACTTGCTGACACCGGCCTGACCGTCTCCCCGGGCTCCCTCTCAGCGGGCGATGCCCCCGTACCCCTGGATGTCCCGGGGACTGCGCGGCCCCGGCCCCACATACCGCGCCGACGGACGCACCAGCCGCCCCGTGCGCTTCTGTTCGAGGATGTGGGCGGACCACCCCGCGGTGCGGGCGCACGTGAACATCGACGTGAACATGTGCGCCGGCACCTCGGCGAAGTCCAGCACGATCGCGGCCCAGAACTCCACGTTCGTGGCCAGCACCCGGTCCGGCCGCCGGTTGTGCAGCTCCTCCAGCGCGGCCTTCTCCAGCGCCTCGGCCACCTCGAACCGCGGCGCCCCCAGCTCCCGCGCCGTACGCCGCAGCACCCGGGCCCGCGGGTCCTCGGCCCGGTACACCCGGTGCCCGAAGCCCATCAGCCGCTCGCCCCGGTCCAGGGCCCCCTTGACGTAGGACTCCGCGTCGCCCGTGCGCTCGATCTCCTCGATCATGCCGAGCACCCGGGAGGGCGCGCCGCCGTGCAGCGGCCCGGACATAGCGCCCACCGCGCCCGACAGCGCGGCGGCGACATCGGCGCCCGTGGAGGCGATGACCCGGGCGGTGAAGGTGGAGGCGTTCATGCCGTGCTCGGCGGCGGACGTCCAGTACGCGTCGACGGCCGCGACGTGCTTGGGGTCCGGCTCGCCACGCCAGCGGATCATGAACCGCTCCACCACCGAGTGGGCCTTGTCGATCTCCCGCTGCGGCACCATCGGCAGGCCCTGCCCGCGCGCGGACTGGGCGACGTAGGACAGGGCCATGACCGCGGCCCGGGCCAGGTCGTCGCGGGCCTGGCGCTCGTCGATGTCGAGCAGCGGCCGCAGGCCCCACACGGGGGCGAGCATGGCGAGCGCCGACTGCACGTCCACCCGGATGTCACCGGAGTGCACCGGGATCGGGAACGGTTCGGCGGGCGGCAGACCGGGGTTGAAGGCGCCGTCGACCAGCAGCCCCCACACATTGCCGAACGAGACGTGACCGACCAGGTCCTCGATGTCGACGCCCCGGTAGCGCAGGGCGCCGCCCTCCTTGTCCGGTTCGGCGATCTCCGTCTCGAACGCGACGACTCCTTCGAGTCCGGGTACGAAGTCGGACATCAGGCGGCTCCTCGTGAAGTGTGGACGGCGGTCGTCCCGGTGACACCTCGATGTGCCGGCGGTCACCCATGGTCAACCCAACCGCAAAGGGAGCAGCACGATAACGCCCGGTGCCACGGTTGGGGAGACCACACGACACCCCGTGCCATACCCGTTCTATACGGCAAGATGACCGCGTGACCGATCGCGACCCGCTTCCGGACCCCGTTCTCGACCCCGCCGCCATGCGCAAGCAGTACCGGGCCGACGGCTTCGCCGAGGAGGACCTCGCCACCCATCCGATGGACCAGTTCGCCCGCTGGTTCGAGGACGCCGCCCGGGCCGCCCTGCACGGCACGCTCTACGAGCCCAACGCCATGGTCGTCTCCACGGTGGACGAGGCCGGCCGCCCCAGCTCCCGCACGGTCCTGTTGAAGCAGTACGACACCGAGGGCTTCGTCTTCTACACCAACTACGGCTCCCGCAAGGCCCTCGACCTCGCGCGGAACCCGCACGTCTCGCTGCTCTTCCCCTGGCACCCGCTGGCCCGCCAGGTCATCGTGTCCGGCACCGCCCGGCGCACCGGGCGCGACGAGACCGCCGCCTACTTCCGTACCCGCCCGCACGGCTCCCAGCTGGGCGCCTGGGCCAGCGCCCAGTCCACGGTGATCGCCTCCCGCTCGGAACTCGACGCGGCCTACGCCGAACTGGAGGCCCGCTACCCGGAGGACGAACAGGTCCCGGTGCCCCCGCACTGGGGCGGCTTCCGGATCGTCCCGGAGACCGTCGAGTTCTGGCAGGGCCGCGCCAACCGCCTCCACGACCGGCTGCGCTACACCGCCCGGCCGGACGGCACCTGGACTGTCGAACGCCTCAGCCCCTGACCCCCCGGGGCCACGTACACCCGGAGAACCCCGAGAACGCAGACGACCCGCGGGCTGGGTTCCTCAAACGAGGAGCCGGCCGGACGTACCGGCAGCCCGCGGGTCGGGTGACTGCTTGGGATTGGGCCGGCTGCGCGCATCTCTCACGCGCTGGTCCGGCACCGCACATGGTGTGGTGTCGGGCCGCTAGCCCGCAGCCACCTCACGCGTCCGGTTGTCATACATCTGCCGAACCACCTCCCTTCTCGTGTACCGACAGCGTAGGAAGCACCCGGGACGCACTCAACTGTTTTTTCTTACGGGAACAGGGTGTGTGCTGGGTCACGTTCCAGTTGAATGAAGGCCGGTGAGGGAACCGGGCGCCGTGTGAACGGGCGCGCAGGCAGTTTCCAGGGGGTCCAGGTGAGTGCTTCGCGGCGGAGTGGGATCACGGACGAGCTGGGGCCGGACGAGCCCGGTGAGCCGGGCTCCGACCTGCTGGCCGCACTGCTCGACGGGATGGACGCGGCGTTGTGCGCGTTCGACGCCGACGGGGTCGTCACGCACTGGAACCGGGAGGCCGAGCGGATCCTCGGCTGGACGGCCGCCGAGGCCGTCGGCCGGCAGGGGTTCGCCGGATGGGCGGTGCGCAGTGCCGACGCCGAGGAGGTGCAGGCCCGGCTGATGTCGGCGATGCACGCGCCGGGCCGTCAGGTGCACGAGTTCGCGCTGGTGACCAAGGACGGCGGGCGGATCCTCGTCCGCACCCAGTCGGCCGCCGTGCGCGGACCGGACGGGAAACCGGCGGGGGTGTACTGCGCGTTCAGCGAGGTGCACGCGCAGATCGACCTGGAGCGGTCCATCGCGCTGAGCGAGGCGCTGTTCGAGGACGCCGCCTGGGGGGTCGTCCTCGTCGACGCCGATCTGCGGCCCGCCGTGGTCAACGCCTACGCGGCGCGGTCCCTGGGCGTCGGGCGGACCTCGGCGCTGGGCCGGCCGCTCGGCGAACTGCTCGCGCAGGGCGCGCAGGAGCTGGAGGCCGCGCTGACCCACGTCCTGGCCGAAGGCGCGCCGCCCGCCCCCGCCGAGATGTGGGTGGTCGTGCGCACGCCCGAGGGCGAGCGGCGGCGCTGCTGGCGCAACGGGTTCCTGCGGCTGGCCTCGCCGCTCGCCGAGGAGCCGGTGCCGCTCGGCGTCGGCTGGATGTTCCAGGACGTCACCGAGGCGAGGCAGGACCAGCAGGAGGCGGCCCTGCTGCGGTTCCGGTCCAACCAGCTGCACCGGGCGGCCCGGGCCGCCGCCGAGTGCGAGGACCCGGCGGAGGCGGCCACCGTGCAGCTGGACTTCGCCCTCGCCGGGTTCGCCGACCACGCCCTGATCGACCGGCTGGCGGACGGCCCGCGGACGGAGGGCGAGGGCGAGGCGGGACCGGTCCGGCTGGTCCGGCTCGCCGCCACGCCACCCGGGGCGGGCCTGCTGACGGGCGCGGCCGGACTGCCCGTGCGCTACCCGGAGGGGCACCCGGCGCGGCAGTGCGTGCGGCGGGCCGGGGCGGTGCGCGCGGAGGCCGGTGAGGTGCCGGCCGAGCGGGCACGGGAGTGGGCGCTGGAACGGCAGTGGCCCGACGACGCGGTGTACGCGCTGTGCGCGGTGCTGCGCAGCCGGGGGCGGACGCTGGGCGTGCTGACCTTCCTGCGCGGCGCCGGCCGCAGCCGCTTCGAGCGGGCCGACACCGCCTACGCCGAGGACGTCGCCCTGCGGATCGCGGCGGCCCTGGACCTGGCGGACACCGCACGCGAGCGCAGGGCACCCGGCGCGCCGTAGGCCTCCGGGGGGTGACAGGCCCCCCCCGGTGCGTGGTGCGTGGTCAGCGGCGGTCAGCGGCGGTAGAAGATCCGGTCGCCGTACTGCGTCATCACCCGGCCGTTCCACTCGTGTCCGCCGTCGACGTTGCCGGAGCGCAGCAGCGGCGGCTCGATGCCGCGGTCGGCGAGAGTGGCGGCGGTGGTCGCCATGACGGCCTGGAGCAGGGCGGTGGTGACGACCGTGGAGGCGGGGGCGAAGGGCGCCGGGATGGTGTCCAGGGTGAGTTCCGCGTCCCCCACGGCGATCTTGGAGTCCAGGACGATGTCGCAGTGGTCCTTCAGGAAGGTGCCGGAGGCGTGCCGGGACGAGGTCTCGGCGGCGTACGCCACCGAGGTCACGCCGATGACCTTCAGGCCGCGGGCGCGGGCACCGAGGGCCATCTCCACGGGAAGGGCGTTGCGGCCGGAGAGGGAGATGATCACCAGGGTGTCCCCGGCGCGCACCGGCGAGGTGTCCAGGACGGCGCCGGCCAGGCCGTCGACCCGTTCGAGCGCGGAGCCGAGGGTGGCCGGGGTGACGTCGACGCCGACGACTCCGGGGACGGCGAGCAGGTTCATCAGCGCCAGGCCGCCCGCGCGGTAGACGACGTCCTGGGCGGCCAGCGAGGAGTGTCCGGCGCCGAACGCGAACAGGCGACCGCCGGCCGCGACGGTGTCGGCGAGCAGGGCACCGGCCGCGGTGATCGCCTCGGCCTCCTCGTCGCGGACCCGTTGCAGCAGGCCGATGGCGGCGTCGAAGAACAGGTCGGCAGGCGTGCCGTCGCTCATGCGTTGCCCCTTCGCAGCGTCTGTGTCGCGGATCACGGTGCGGTCTGGACCATCGCGGTGTCAATACGGCCGGGGCACACGTTGGCAGGGCACCGCACCGGCACCCGGCGACACCGCCCGCCGGCCGACGGCCGCCGGCGGCAGCCGCGCCCCGCGGCCGGGACCGGCACCGCGCTACGATCGCCCCGCGCGGGCGCGACCGCCCCGCGCACCCGTCTGGTGGTGACGGCCCGTACCCCCTCCCCAACGGCCCTGTTTCCCCGGTGCCGCCCGGTTGTCAGTGGCATCCGGCAGAATTGATGTACAGGGGGGCCGCGCACGCGCCGGGCTGCCGGCAGAGGTAATCGAGGGGCACGTATGTCCGGACTGATCGACACCACGGAGATGTATCTCCGCACCATCCTCGAACTCGAAGAGGAAGGCGTCGTCCCCATGCGCGCCCGCATCGCGGAGCGGCTGGACCAGAGCGGGCCGACGGTGAGCCAGACGGTGGCGCGCATGGAGCGTGACGGTCTGGTGTCCGTGGCCAGCGACCGGCACCTGGAGCTCACGGAGGAGGGGCGCCGGCTGGCGACGCGCGTGATGCGCAAGCACCGCCTGGCCGAGTGCCTGCTCGTCGACGTGATCGGGCTGGAGTGGGAGCAGGTGCACGCGGAGGCGTGCCGCTGGGAGCACGTGATGAGCGAGGCCGTGGAGCGGCGGGTGCTGGAGCTGCTGCGGCACCCCACCGAGTCGCCGTACGGCAACCCCATCCCGGGCCTGGAGGAGCTGGGCGAGAAGGACGGCGCCGACCCGTTCCTGGACGAGGGGATGGTCTCGCTGGCCGACCTGGCCGCGGGCACGGACGGCAAGACGGTCGTCGTGCGCCGTATCGGGGAGCCGATCCAGACGGACGCGCAACTGATGTACACCCTGCGGCGGGCGGGGGTGCAGCCCGGCTCGGTGGTGAGCGTGACCGAGTCGCCCGGCGGTGTGCTGGTGGGCAGCGGCGGTGAGGCGGCCGAGCTGGAGGCGGACGTCGCCTCCCATGTGTTCGTGGCCAAGCGCTGAACCGTGCCCGAGACGGGCAGGGGCCCCGGCGCCGTGCGGCGCCGGGGCCTGTCCTCCCCTGTGCTGACCCGGAGCCCCGAGCTCTCAGGGTCAATCCCCTCGGACCGGCTTTTCCCCGAGCGGTCCGCTCCCTGCCAGGAAGATCCCCTCACACACGGCGATCATTCATCGCGCGGTGTCACTCAAATGAGGGGTGTTGACCGCGGAAACGGAGCTTTAGGGCACGTGTTCGGCAGGGGAACCGGTCAGCGATCCCTTCCGCAGGCGTAGGCCAGCGGCGAGATCAGCTCCTCCACGTCCGGCAGCCAGCGGTTCGCCGGAGTCGGGCGGCGGGCCCACTGCACGGCGCCCCGGGACCCGAACCGGGTGGGCGGCGCCGCCACGTACGCGCCCTCGCCCAGTGCCACCAGGTCCAGTGACGGCAGCGACCAGCCCAGCCTCCGCACCAGCTCCGCCACCTTCGCCGAGGCCCCCGGAAGCACGAAGAACTGCATCCGCCGGTCGGGGGTCAGCGTGACCGGCCCGAGCGTCAGCTCCATCCGCTCCATCCGGGCGAGCGCCAGGAACCCGGCGCTCTCCGGGACGGACAACGCCTCGAACGTCCGGCCCGTCGGCAGCAGGATCGACGCCGCCGGCTGCTTCTGCCACATCCGGCGCGCGACGGTCGCACTGCCGGTCGCCTGGGTCGCCCAGTCGGGGCGCGCGGGGTGCGCACCCGGCGCAGGGCAGGCGGTCTCACCACAAGAGCAGCGCTGGGTGCCGTCGGCCGTCTCCAGCCAGGTGCCCGGCACCACGTCCCAGTGCCGCTCCTCGGCGTAGCGTACGGCGGTCTCCAGCAGCGATGCCCCGCGCTGCTGCGGGATCTGACCGGCCATCTGAGTGTTCTGGGCGCCCGCGATCGTCTCTTCCACGTCCTCTCAACTCCCGCGCCCACCTGGAGTTACGGCCCCGGGCGCGCGCGGGGGAGGAGCATCGGTCCGGCGGTCGGGGCGCATGGATGCACGGTCGGGGGCGCGCGCGAGGAAGCCGGGCGTGGACGGGGTAGCCAGGGAGTGGGCCGGCATCCTCCAGCACTTCCGGCAAACCGCATATGTCGCGCATTGACGGTATGTCTACTGGGCAGTGATCGTCCCGACCGGACCGACCGGCACGGAACCCAGGGCTCCGCGGGGTCGGACAACACGCTCCAGGGGATCGCAACGCAGGGGGTAAGCACATGGCCGCAAGGCCTCTCGTGGCGAGGCAGCCGAACGAACGGCTGCAGGCACTCATCCAGGAAGCGGGGTGCTCGAACGCCGGGCTGGCCCGGCGGGTCAACATGTGCGGCGCCGAGCACGGCCTCGACCTGCGCTACGACAAGACGTCCGTGGCCCGCTGGCTGCGCGGCCAGCAACCACGGGGCCGGGCCCCGGCGATCATCGCCGAGGCGCTCGGGCGCAAGCTCGGCCGGACGGTCACGATCGACGAGATCGGCATGGCCAACGGCAAGAACCTCGCCTCGGGGGTCGGCCTCCAGTTCTCGCCGACGGTACTGGGAGCCATCGAGCAGGTCTGCGAGCTGTGGCGCAGCGACGTGGGGCGCCGGGACTTCCTGTCCGGCTCCTCCGTCGCCGCCTCCGCGCTGGTCGAGCCCAGCCGGGACTGGCTGATCTCGGCACCGGACACCCAGGTCGCCCGGCAGGCCGGCCCGCGCGTGGGCCAGTCCGACGTGGCCGCCGTGCGGTCCATGACCCAGGCACTGGTGGACCTCGACCACCAGTACGGCAGCGGGCACGTCCGCCCGGTCGTCGTGCACTACCTCAACAGCGTGGTGTCCGGGCTGCTCGCGGGCTCCTACCGGGAGGCGGTGGGCCGCGAACTCTTCGCCACCGTCGCCCGGTTGACCGAGCTGGCCGGGTACATGGCGGTGGACACCGGCCAGCCGGGCCTGGCCCAGCGGTACTACATCCAGTCGCTGCGCCTCGCCCAGGCCGCCGGCGACCGCGGGTACGGCGGTTACGTCCTGGCCGCCTCCATGAGCCACCTCGCCGCGCAGCTCGGGAACCCGCGCGAGATCGCCCAGTTGGCGCGGGCGGCACAGGAGGGCGCGCGCGGGCATGTCACCCCGCGCGCGGAAGCGATGTTCCACGCCGCCGAGGCGCGCGGGCACGCCCTGCTCGGCGACGCGCGCGCGGCGCAGACGGCCGGCGGCCGCGCGGTGGCGGCGCTGGACCGCGCGGACGCCGCCGACGGGGACGACCCGGTGTGGATCGCGCACTTCGACCAGGCCTATCTCGCCGACGAGTTGGCGCACTGCCACCGCGACCTCGGACAGCCCGAGCAGGCGGCGCGGTACGCCGAGCAGTCGCTGGCCGGGCATCCCGCCTCCCGGGCCCGCCGCCGCGCCATCGGCTATGTGCTGCTCGCCACCGCCCAGGTGCAGCAGCGCGAGATCGAACAGGCCTGCAACACGGGCCTGAGAGCAGTGGAGTTGCTGGAGACGCTGCGCTCCAACCGGGGTGCCGAGTATCTGGACGACCTCCATCAGCGCCTGGAACCGTTCCGGGAGGAGGCGGTGGTACGGGAGTTCGGGGCCCGCCTGGAACTCCAGCAGGCCGCGTGAACAACGGCCCCGCGGCAAGGTGAACGCACGGCGACGGCACCCGGTGGGTGCCGGGTGCCGCGCGTGACGCTCGGCGGGGCCGGTGCTGTTATCGCCGTCACAGCACGGCAGATCACGTCCTGAGCTGCGTGGCACCTGGCTCGGGGGACCCGGTAGCGTGTGCCGACGATTCACAAGGTCCCCCATTAGTAGGAGTCCCGGTGACGCAGAGTGGACAGGGCGAGGAGCCCTCGGCGCGGCCCGCGCGCGAAGGCATCGTGCTGCCCTCCGACGGAGGCGAGCCCCTGCTGCCGGGCACGACCGCGCCGCCCGAGCCCGCCGCCCCGGCCGGCGGACAGTCCTGGGACGGTTCCTGGGAGCCCGGGCAGCAGGCGCCCCGGCCGGACCAGGGCCGGCCCCCGGCGGCGGCACCGCAGTGGACCGGCCCCGGGCAGCAGCCCCCGGCCGCGGCGGGCCCCGGCCCGCTGCCCCCGGAGGGCGCCCCGGCCCCGTCGTACGGCGGCCAGGCGCCCGGCTACGGCGACTTTCGGACCGGCGGCTCCGGCGCCTACGGCACGCCCCCGCAGTCCGGGTACGGCGCGCCCGGCCCGTACCAGCAGGCCCCGCAGCCGTATCCGGGGCAGCAGCCCCAGCAGCCGTACCAGCAACAGCAGAACCAGCAGCCGTACGCAGGACAGCAGAACCAGCAGCCGTACGCAGCACAGCAGAACCAGCAGGCGTACCAGGGGCAGCAGAACCAGCAGCCGTACCCGGGGGCGCCCGCCGCGCCGCTGCCGCCCGCCGGTGCCGCCCCGCTGCCCCCGCCGGCCGACGCCGCGACGCAGTACCTCCCGCCGGTCGCCGCCGGGGGCGGCGGCGACGAGGGTGCCACCCAGTACATACCGCCCGTGCAGGACGCACCGGCCGACGCCGCCACGCAGTACCTCCCGCCGGTCGGCGCGGGCCCCGCCGGCCCCGGGGACGAGGCGGCCACCCAGTACATCGCGCCGGTGGGATCCGGCGCGCTGCCGCCGGAGTCGGGCGCCGAGGAGACCCGTTACCTCGGCCGGGCGCCCCGGCAGACGGGGCCCGCCCCCTCCGACGCGGAGGCCACGCAGTACATCCCGCCCTACGCCGCCGAGACCCAGGTCCAGGCGCCGGTGCCGGGCGGGGACCGGCAGCCGCCCGCCGAGTTCGACAACCTCTTCCGCGGCGGCCCGGCGGGCGACGACGGCCCGGCCGGCTCCACCCAGCAGCTCCCGCTCGTCCAGCGGCCGGACGCCTACCCCGGCCCGGAGCCGTCCGCGTACCGCCCGGCGCAGCCGTCGTACGACCACGGGTCCGACGACGGCGGGCGGCGCGGCGGCCGGTCGCGGGTGCCGATGATCGCCGCCGCCGCCGTGGGCCTGATCGTGGTCGGCGTGGGCGCCGGCGCCCTGCTCGGCGCCGGCGGCGGCGACGGCAAGGAGCCGAGCGGCGGCGACACGCCGGTCGTGGCCGCGTCCCCGGCCGGTTCGGAGCCCGCCTCGCCCAGCGCCGACCCCGCCCGGCAGCAGGCGGTGGAGCTGGACAAGCTGCTCGCGGACAGCGGCAGCAGCCGTGCCGCGGTGATCCAGGCGGTGGCCGACGTCCGCAAGTGCGACAACCTCGACCGGGCCGCCGCCGATCTGCGGGACGCGGCCCGGCAGCGCAGCGAGCTGGTCACCCGGCTGAGCAAGCTGCCCACGGACAAGCTGCACGCCCAGGGCCACCTCAGGGACGCGCTGACCAGGGCCTGGCAGGCGTCCGCCGCGGCCGACAACCACTACGCGGCCTGGGCCGGCCAGGTCAAGGGGCGCAAGGGCTGCCACAAGGGGCAGGCGCGCTCCACCGGCGAGACCCAGGCGGGCAACCGGGAGAGCAAGACCGCGACCGAGCAGAAGGGTCAGGCGGCCCCGCTGTGGAACGCGATCGCCCGGCAGTACGGCCTGACCCAGCGTCAGCCCACCCAGCTGTGACGCCCCCGGCGGGCCCCGGCACCGGGGCCCGTCACGGCATCTCGGCCCGCGCCAGCACCGGGGTCATGTCGGCGACCCCCCTCCTGCCGCCGACGCGCTGCCCGGCCGCGACCAGCCTGCCGTCCCGGACCACCTGGAGGGTGACGTCGGCGTTGACCAGCCGGGGGAAGCCGACCCCGGCGAGCCGGCCCGCGTAGGGCCAGCTCAGGGTCGGGGTGAGGCCGCCGGTGGAGACCCGCAGCCCGTCGTTGAGGGTGCGCCGCACCGCGTCGGCGCTCACCTCGCCGTCACCGATCTCCTCCAGGACGGCGCGGAGCACCGTGTAGGCGATCCAGGTGGTCTGCACCCCGGCGTCGGCGGGGTCGATGCGGTCGTCGTCGAAGGCCGCCTCGCTGATCACCTTCTTCATCGGGGCCCAGCGCGGATCGGAGGCGGCCGGGTACCAGCCGGTGATGTACGCCCCCTCGTACGGCCCCGAGGCCCCGCCGGTGGCGTTGATCACCGTCTGGTCGACGCTGCCGAGCACGGTCGCCGTACGCACGTCCGGGTGGTGCGCGCGGGCCCGCCGGAAGGAGTCCATGAAGGTGTCCGTGCGGTCGCCGAGCGCGGGCACCACACAGCCCTTACGGGCCGGGTCCGCGGTCGCGTGGCGCAGCGCCCGCTCGGCCTGGTCGCCGTACTCGGTGGCGTCCTCGGCGGCGAGCTGGTCGCCGGCGTCCGCGTGCCCCCCGGCCTTCAGGCCCGAGTCGAGCAGCACGGGCAGCTGGTCGCCGGCGATGCTGTCGGGGCGGACCAGGGCGATGTTGCCGCAGTCGGCCGCGAGGGCCTTGCCGAGGCCGGCCAGCAGGGCGGGCTGGCCGCCGTTGACCGGGTAGGACATGGTGCCGGTGAACTCGTCGTTGGTGACGCCGTAGCCGCCGATGTAGGGGATGCCGGCCCCCTCCAGCGGGGCGAGGAAGGAGTCGCCGAACTGGCTGTAGGAGCCGACGACCGCGACCACGTTCTCGGCCGCGGCGCGCTTGGCGCACTTCGCGGCGCCCACGCTGTCGTTGTGGTCGTTGCAGGTGAGCACCTTCAGCTCACGGCCGCCCACGCCGCCGTGCGCGTTGACCCACTTCGCGTAGGCGAGGGCCATCGCGGGCATGCCGGGCTTGTTGGTCGCGTCGGTGTCCTGCGGGGCCCAGGTCATCACCGTGACCGGCTCGTCCCCGGAGCCCCCCGTGGCACCGGGGACGAGCCCGCATGCGGCGGTGAGCGACGCGCACAGGGCCACGGCACACGCGGTGAGGGCGGTGGCCCGGACGGGGCGGGAAGAGCGGGAAGAGGCGGGAACGGAAACGGTGCGAGTGCGTCGCCTGCCGGTCATGCACACGCACGATTCCCTCACACCGCTAACCCCCGAGTGACCCTTGCTCAACGAAGGGCGACGGTGAGGTGAATTACGGGGGCCGGTGGGCGGCGGCGGGCGCGGAACGTACGATCGGTGACCGTGCAAGGTTCGGAGAACTCTTCCCGTCGCGGCCGCCGCTCCTCCACCATGGGCGGCATGCCCCTGAACGACATGCCGTGGTGGCGGTGGCGCAGCAATGTGCGCTCGGCGCTGCACATGCTCTCCGACCCGGTGTTCCAGCGCGAGGTCTGGCTGGCCGGTGTCGACGGCTACGGCGACGTCACGGACGCCGTGTACCGGCTGGTGGAGGACACCTGGCTGGACAACTGGTCGGCGGAGAAGTACGTCGGCACCATATTCCGGGACTCGCAGGAGGCGGCGCTCGTCGACACCGCCGTGCTGCGGCTGCTGCGGATCATGCACCAGGTCGGCCCGGACGCGCCGGTCGCCGCGTATCTGGACAACCCCGGCTGGCCGGACGCGGTGCGGGCGGCGCGGGACGCGCACGTGCGGATGTCGGTGAGCGACGGGGACGACCCGGACGCGGCCCCGAAGAGCCTGGAGGTCCTGCGCATCCTGACCCGTTCCGCCTAGCGGGCGGCGGCACGCGCGGGGTGGCCGGTATGGGACCCTGTAGTGCATGACAGACCAGTCCGCTTCCGCCGCCGCCCCGGCCGACCAGTACGTCCTCACGCTCTCCTGCCCGGACAAGCAGGGCATCGTGCACGCCGTGTCCAGCTATCTGTTCATGACCGGCTGCAACATCGAGGACAGCCAGCAGTTCGGCGACCACGACACGGGACTGTTCTTCATGCGCGTCCACTTCTCGGCCGACGCGCCGGTGACGGTGGAGAAGCTGCGGGCGAGCTTCGCCGCGGTCGGGGACTCCTTCCACATGGACTGGCAGATCCACCGGGCCGACGAGAAGATGCGCATCCTGCTCATGGTCAGCAAGTTCGGGCACTGCCTGAACGACCTGCTGTTCCGGGCGCGGATCGGCGCGCTCCCGGTGGAGATCGTCGGTGTGGTGTCGAATCACACCGATTTCGAAGAGCTGGTGGGTTCGTACAACATTCCGTTCCACCACATCCCGGTCACCAAGGACACCAAGCCCGAGGCCGAGGCGAAGCTGCTGGAGCTGGTGCGCGAGGAGCGGGTCGAACTGGTCGTCCTCGCCCGCTACATGCAGGTCCTCTCCGACGACCTGTGCAAGCAGCTCAGCGGCCGGATCATCAACATCCACCACTCGTTCCTGCCGAGCTTCAAGGGCGCGAAGCCGTACCACCAGGCGCACGCGCGGGGCGTGAAGCTGATCGGTGCGACGGCGCACTACGTCACCGCGGACCTGGACGAGGGGCCGATCATCGAGCAGGAGGTCGAGCGGGTCGGGCACGGTGTGACGCCGGACCAGCTGGTGGCCATCGGCCGGGACGTGGAGTGCCAGGCGCTGGCGCGGGCCGTCAAGTGGCACGCCGAGCGGCGCATCCTGCTCAACGGCCGCCGGACCGTGGTGTTCGCCTGAACCCGGGCGCCCCGGGCGGCCCTCACGGCTGCTCGGGCACCGTGAAGTAGCGGGCGAAGGCCGGGACGACGTCCCGTTCGTCGATCCTTCCGTCGCCGTCGGTGTCGAGCGCGGCGGCGGCCGCCTCGGCGGGCCCGGCCGGCACGTTCAGGGCGCGCAGGACGCGGACGGCGTCGGGGACGGTGATCCGCCCGTCGGCGTCCGTGTCGGCCACCGCCAGGGCCGCGTGCAGGAAGGGGCGGGCGATCTCGGCGAACCGGCCGGGGCTGTCGCGCAGCCGCTTGACCGCGCCGGTGACGAACTCCTGGCGGGTGATGCGCTGGTCGCCGTCCCGGTCGGCGATGCCGGCCATGCCCTGCCAGAACGCCTCCGCGCCGGCGTACAGGGCCTGGCCCGTGACGGAGCGGGCGGGGACGGCGAACTCGGTGAGCAGGGCCTTGGCCGCCGCGTTGAAGTCCGCGCGGTCGATGTAGCCGTTGCCGTCCTGGTCGAAGCCGGCGAACCGGGCGGCGATCCGGCGTTCGTACTCGGTGCTGACCATGTGGGGGGCCGCCTTACGTGTGCGTCGTACAGGGGGGCCATGGGACCGGGTGGGTCCACGGGGCCTGGCCGGGAGCGTACGACGCGGGTGGCCGTCGGATGGCGGAAAACCGACGATTGTGCCAAGACCGGGTGAAGTCCGCTACAACCTTGTGGCGAGACCGGGACGTTGTCACATCCGACGGCTGCTCAGGCGGACAGCGGTCCGGCCTCGTCGGTGGTGGCGGAGTCGAGGTCGGGGTGGACGTCGAAGAGCCGGCGGACGCCGAGCGCGCCGAGGACGCGGTTGACGTGCGAGCCGTCCTCGGCGCCCCGGTCCGGCAGGATCAGCCGCAGCCGGCCCTGGCAGGAGCGGATCAGCCGGCGGGCGGCGACGAGGACGCCGACCCCGCTGGAATCGCAGAAGAACACGTCGGAGAGGTCCACGACGAGGCTGTGGTGTCCCTCGGCGACGGCGTCGTGCACGCGCTGGCGCAGCACCGGCGAGGTCATCAGGTCCAGTTCCCCGGACACCCGGAGCACGGCCCACTGGCCTTGTTCGACGCCGGTCACCTTGAATGCCACGGCCCTGCCCCTCGCTCGCCGGATTTCCCGGAACCGCCCGGAAACGGAAGCAGTTCCTACGTTTCCTGTCGCGCGGCTGCCCAGCGGCCGTTCCCTGAAACGTGATGCCGCAAACGGTGGATGATCAATAAGGGGCTTATTTCAGTCATCAACGATCGTCTTTGATCAAGTGTGCACGCGGCTCGCGTGAAGGTTGTGTGAAGGGGGCATTATCACGGGAGGTGGCTTCGGGGGCGCACATTGGCACAAAGGGGCGTGCGCTGTCGGAGGGGCCGACTACATTCGAGAGGGCCGGGCCGACCGGCCCGGTGGCCGGAGCCGGTGAGGGGAGGGGACCGTATGGCCAGGAACGACCTGTCACCCCGGTGGGACCGCAAGATGCAGCAACGGCTCGCCCGCGGTGAGGCGGCGGCCCTCGGGGAGATGTACGACCGGTTCGCCTCCCTCGTGCACAACCTGGCCCACCGCGTCCTGGACGACGAACGGCTGGCCGACTCCGTCACCCGCGAGGTCTTCGCCCACGTCTGGGAGCACCCGGAGACCTACGACCCCAAAGCGGGCCCGCTGCGCTCCTGGCTCGCCGAGGTCACCCAGCGGGTCGCCGTACAGCGCCTGCGCGACCGGGAGGAACGGGAGCAGCCGCTGCGCGAGGAACGGGAGAGCACGGTCCGCCGCGCCTCGGTCGCCGCCCGCGCCGACTACATCGTCCACTCCATGCCCGCCCCGCTGCGCGCCGCCCTCGACCTGGCCTACAACCAGCGCCGCGACTACCGCCAGACCGCTGCCGACCTCGGCGTCACCGAGGACGAGGCCCGCCGCCGGCTCCGCCTCGGCCTCCAGCTCCTGGCCACCGCCCACGACGCCGGCACCCCGCCGGGTTACCGGGGTGCGGTGTGAACGGCCCGCACCGCTTCGAGGGGACGCACGAGAACGCCCACGGCGCGGCGGACGGCCGCCGGGACGGGGAAGAGCCCGGGGAGCACCGGAAAGGAAGCGCCGGCGGCCGCCGCGGACCGGCCGGCTCCGGCGGGCACCGCGGACAGGCCGGCTCCGGCGGGCGCTTCGGGCCGCCGGGCGGTGCCGCCGCGGGCGCCGGACGGTCCGGGGCCGTGCCCGGCCCGCGTATACCGACGCCCCGGACCTCCGTGGAGGACGGTGGGCTTCCGCTGCCCGACCTCGCCGACCTGGGGGACCTCGCGCCCGTGCCGCCGCCCGACCTGCCCCACGACGTCCTGAAGTCGCTGCTCGGCGCCTGGGCGCTGGCCGCCTGCTCGGCCGCGGAGACGGCGGCCGTCGAAGAGCACCTGGGCGGCTGCGGTTCCTGTGCCGACGAGGCCCGCCGGCTGCACGAGGCGGTCGGTCTGCTGCACCAGCCGGAGAGCCTGGACCTGGACCCCGGCCTGCGCACCCGTGTCCTGGAGAGCTGCCTGCGGCGCCGGCCGCCGCGCATACCGGTCCCCGACTGGGCCGCGCCCTACGACGCCGAGACCGCCCGGCTGGACGCGCTGCTCCAGGACTTCAAGGACGCGGAGTGGCAGGCGCCGGTGGAACTGCGCTGGTTCGAGAACGACATCGCGACCAGCCGCCGTACCACCGTCGCCGGGGTCATAGCGCACCTGCTCGCGGTGGACGGGCTGATCGCCGCCGCGCTCGGCCTGGCGGACCCGCTGGCCGGGGCCGCCGACCCGGCGGGACAGGGCGCGGCGGGACCGGCCGGCCGCACGGAGGCCTACTGGCGTTCCGCGCACCTGCCGCCGGCGCACGCGGTGCGCGGAGCCTGGCGGGAGCAGAGCCACGCCCTGGTGCGCACGGTGTCCTTCACCGGCGGCCGTACGGGCGGACTCCCGGTGTCCTACGGCGAGTTCACGCTGCCGCTGCACGACGCGATGCTGGACCGCGCCTTCGAGTGCTGGGTGCACGCCGAGGACATCGCCAAGGCGGTGGACTATCCCTACGCGGCGCCGACGCCCCGGCACCTGTACCGGATGATCGACCTCGCGGCCCGGGTGCTGCCGACGGTGCTCGCCGAGCGCCGCCGCGCGGGCCTGTCCGAGCCGGCCCGCCACACCCCGCACCTGGTACCGGCGGGCGCGCCCGGCCGCAGCCTGCGGCTGGAGATCGAGGGCGACGCCGGAGGCGAGTGGCTGATCCCGCTGGACTCGCCGGCGGCCCAGGGCTCCGCGGAACTGGAGGTGGCCCGGGTGGTGCTCGACGGCGCCGAGTTCTGCAAGCTCGCGGCCGGTCACGTGTCACCGGAGGAGGCCGCGGCGGGCCAGGTGGGCGACCGCCGGGCGATCCGGGACGTGCTGTACGCGGCCGCGAGCCTCAGCCGCATGTGAACGGCCGGGACCCCGGCCGGACGGAGCGGCCGGGGTCCCGGCCGCCCGTGAGGAGCCGGAGGTGAACGGCGTCAGAAACGGCCGCCCGGCCCCGGCAGGCCCCGGGAGCCGGGGAGCGGCAGCGGGAGCAGGCCGGCGCGCCCGGCCGCTTCCGGCGTGGCCTTGCAGGTGATGTCCTTCGACGGCAGCCTGCCGGTGGTCAGGTAGGTGGTGGCCGTCTTGTCGGCGCACGACTTGGTGCCGTAGACGCCGTGTCCGACACCCCCGGCGACGGTGACCATCTTCGCGCCCTTCATGGCACGGCGCAGCCCCTGCCCACTGGTCAGCGGCGTCTGGGAGTCCCACTCGTTCTGCAGGATCAGCGCGCGGACCTTGTTGTCGACCTTGGTGGTGCGCTCGCCGCCGGTCTTCCAGAAGGCGCACGGCTTGACGGAGGAGGCGAAGTCGCCGTACAGCGGGTACTTCTTCTTGTCCCGGATCGCGTCGGCGCGGTACTGCTCCGGGTCGCGCGGCCAGTCGCGCTGGTCGGCGCAGAGGACGGACCAGAAGGCGGCGTCACCGTTGTCGTCGGGCGTGGCGCGGGCGAACGACGGCGGCACGGGCGCCGGCGTCCTCAGACCCCGGCCGGCGGGCGTGCCCGCGGCGGCCTTCTTCAGCGTGACGACCCACTCGGCGGCGTCCCGCACGCTGAAGAACACGGCGCGGCTGGTGAGGCGGATGTCGTCTCCGGTCATCCGCATGCCGTCGACGTCGATCGGCTTGCGGTCGGCCTGGGCGACCAGGTCGTAGAAGGTCTTGCGGACCGCCTTGGGGGTCGTGCCCAGCCGGTAGGTGGAGTTCCGCTTGGCGGTCCACTCGGTCCACCGCGCGAAGGCGGGCTCGGCGCCCTCCGCCCAGACCTGGATCATGCCGCGCCAGACGCGGGCCGGGTCGATGGCGCTGTCCAGGACGAACCGGTCGGTGCGCTGGGGGAACAGCTGCGTGTAGACCGCGCCGAGGTAGGTGCCGTACGAGTAGCCGAGGTAGGAGATCTTCTTCTCGCCGAGCACGGCACGGATCACGTCCATGTCCCGCGCGGTGTCGCGGGTGGAGATGTGGCGGAGCTTGTCGCCCTGCCTGGCGTAGCACTTCTCGGCGACGGTCCGGGCCCACGCCACGTCCTTGGCGAACGTCGCCTTCTTGTACGGGCGTTCCCAGTTCTGTTCCTTGGCGGTCAGACCGCAGCCGACGGGGGAGCTCTCGCCGACGCCGCGCGGGTCGAAGCCGACGAGGTCGTAGGCGTTCTTCACGGACGTGGGCAGTTCGCCGGCCATGAACAGGGGCATGTCGAGGCCGGAGCCGCCCGGGCCGCCCGGGTTGAGCAGGAGCACGCCCCGGTGCTGCTTCTTGGTGCTCGTCTTCATCCTCGATATCGCGAGGTCGAGCTTCTTGCCGCCGGGGCGGCTGTAGTCCAGCGGCACCTTGATCGTGGCGCACTGGAAGGAGGCCGGCGCGTCCGGGGCGCAGCGGTGCCAGGCCGGCTTCTGCGTGAGGTACCGGCCGAGGGGGCCGGACGCGGCGGACGTCGTCGCGGAGGCCGTGGCCGGGAGGAGCACGGGCACCATGGCGGCGGCGGCACCGGCCGCCAGCAGGGAGGCGGTTCTACTGCGTCGCACGAAGGAATCCCTTGGGTCGGTGGACAGGAAACCCATCCACCCTTTCGCGCGCGGGAGTCGGGCGAATCCTCCCTGAAGTCGGGTTTCGCAGCACTGCGGTTGGAGAGGCCGCGTGGCGAATGGTCCTGCAGGAGGACAACCGCGACCGGCGTTCCGCCGTCTCCCTCAAGAGGGCGGAAACGGCTTCGGCGCACGGTACTTGAGTACCTCGCGCAAGGTGGGGCGCGCGCGCCCGTCACTCGGCTTCCGGTGGTGTCGACGGTGAAGCGTTGGCCCATGATGTTACGGATCGTGGCACTCGACGGTAACGCAGCGTCGACAACGGACGCTGCCCCGGCTGGACTCGTCACGCTGCGGAGCCGTGCGGTCGCTCCGGCACCGTGGGGGAGCCGGCTGAGGACCGTGCGGGCCGTCCGGGCCGGTGCCGCTCCGGGGATGATTCCGGGCCGGGTGGCGCCCGCCGCTGCTGGCACGGCGGTTGGGGATGCCGCTCCGGGTTTGTTCGACTCGGCGTCACGAGCGTCGCACAGTATCCCCTATACGTACTCCTTCACGCGGGAATATGCCCGAAGCGCTTGTTGGCGTGACTGTCAGTCAACCATGCTGTGCAGTAAGGGAGTCACAGTCCGTGACTCCCGGCTCTGGTCGTTGTCCTGGCCATGCAGAAAATGGCTACGATCGTGGCCCTCGTCGTGATCGTCGCCGCGGCGGACGTCGTGGCGCGCGGATGGCGTGGGGTCATGTGTCCGCCGGTTCGGATGGTGTGAGCGGTGCAGGTGCTTCGAGTGCAGCTGGAGATCCGGCCCGACCCCGCGGAGGTGGGGCGGGCCAGGCGGTGGGCCCGCTCGCGGCTCGCCGGGTCGGGCATAACGGCCGACGAGCCGCTTGCCGAGACCCTGATCCTGCTCGTCTCCGAGCTGGTGACCAACGCCGTGGTGCACACCGGCCGGCCGGCCGTGCTGCGGCTGTGCCTGCCGGGCGCGGCGGCCGGAAACGGCGCTTCGGCCGAGAACGCCGCGTCGGCCCCGGTGCGGGTGGAGGTCGCCGACACCAGTTCCCGCGCGCCCCAGCCCCGGTGCGCCGACGACGACGCCACCGGCGGGCGGGGCCTGGCCCTCGTGGAGTGTCTCGCCGACCGCTGGGGCTGGAGCCCCGAGGGCGTCGGCAAGAGCATCTGGTGCGAACTGGACCGGTGTTCACCGCCCCGGCAGAACGCGGCGCTGGCGTACGGGGGCGGGCTGCCCGCGTACGAGGGCGTCGCCTTCGAGGCGGTGTAGCGGCCCGGACGGAGCCGTTCCCGGGACTGCCACGGGTGCGCCGGTGCCGCAGGGTCGTGGACTGCCGCGGGCGCACCGGTGCCGTCGGCGTGTCCGTCGCGCCGACGAACGGTTCGGGCGTCGCCGACAGCAAAAACGCGTACCGGCCGGTGTCTCCACAGGCTGTGGACAACTCTTCGAGATTCCAGTTCTGGCCCTGCGGCATGCCCATCTCCACCAGGTGCAGCGTGTGCACGGGTGGCCACGGATTCTCGATCTCGGGCGGAAAGATCTCAAACGTGAGCGTGTCGTTCGTGACCGCGGCCGCATCGCGCGCGTGGAACCACTCACGATCTCGTGGAACTCCTTGGGCAGTGCCATCGGGGTGCCCCCCGGGGTTTGGGTCCGCGCGTCCGCCGGTCCATGGAACCTGACGTACCGTCAGCAATCGCCGGTTCAGGCGCCGGAGCCGATGTCGGTGCCGCCGGGTCGCTCGGTGGCGCCGGCGGTGCGGAAGGTGCGCCGGTAGGCGGTGGGGGTGACACCCAGCGCGGCCTGTAGGTGCTGGCGCATCGACTGGGCCGTGCCGAAGCCGGACTCCCGGGCCACCTGGTCCATCGACAGCACGGTGGACTCCAGCAGTTGCCGGGCCCGCTCCACGCGCTGCTGGGTGAGCCACTGGCCGGGGCTGATGCCGGCCTCCTCGCGGAAGCGGCGGGTGAAGGTGCGCACCGACATCGCCTCCTGCGCGGCCATGTCCCGCAGCTGGATCGGCTCGTGCAGCCGGCCGAGCGCCCAGGCGCGGGCGGTGGCCGTCGTCGCGAGCTGGGGATCGGGCACCGGGCGCTGGACGTACTGGGCCTGGCCGCCGTCGCGGTGGGGCGGTACGACCGTGGTCCGGGCGACCTCGTTGGCGACCGCCGCGCCGAAGTCGCGGCGGACCAGGTGCAGGCACAGATCGATCCCGGCGGCCACCCCGGCCGAGGTGAGCACGTCGCCGTCGTCGATGAACAGCACGTTGGCGTCCACCTCGACCTTCGGGAACATCCGCTGGAACCGCTCGGCGTCGGCCCAGTGGGTGGTGGCCGGGCGGCCGTCCAGATAGCCGGCGGCGGCGAGGACGTAGGCGCCGGTGCATATGGAGGCGAGCCGGGTGCCGGGGCGGACATGGGAGAGGGCGACGGCGAGTTCGTCGGTGAGCCGGCCCTCCTCGTAGACCGGGCCCAGCTCGTACGAGGCCGGGATGATCACCGTGTCGGCGGTGGCCAGCGTCTGCGGGCCGTGCGGGACGTGCAGGGCGAAGTCGGCATCCGTGTCCACCCGGCCGGGCGGCCGGACCGAGCAGGTGACGACCTCGTACAGGCGGCGCCGGTGCGCGTCCCGGGGCCGGCCGAAGATCCGGTGGGGGATGCCCAGTTCGAAGGGCAGCAGACCGTCCAGGGCGAGAACGGCGACCCGGTGCGGCCGGAAGTCCCCTGCGTAGGTCATGGCCCGATCCTAACGAATGCTGTCCTTCGGGCCACTCGATGGGACGGGTGTGAAAATCGGAGGCTCTGTGACGTGACTCAGACAAGCCCAGTTGCCGCCCCTGTCCAGGCCCCGCCCGAACGGCGCCGCCGCGTGCACCGCGCCTGGTTCGTCGCCGCCGTCACGTTTGTCACGATCACCGGCGCGGCGGCCTTCCGTTCGCTGCCCGGTCTGCTCATCGACCCGCTGCACCAGGAGTTCGGCTGGTCGCGCGGCACGATCGGCGCGGCCGTCTCCATCAACCTCGCCCTGTACGGGCTGACCGCGCCCTTCGCCGCCGCCCTGATGGATCGTTTCGGCATCCGCCGGGTGGTCGCCGCCGCGCTCACCGTGATCGCGTTCGGCTCCCTGCTGACCGTGTGGATGACGGCAGCCTGGCAACTGCTGCTGTGCTGGGGCCTGCTGGTGGGGCTGGGCACCGGCTCCATGGCGCTGGCGTTCGCCGCGACGGTCACCAACCGCTGGTTCACCGCGCGGCGCGGCCTGGTCAGCGGCATCCTCACCGCGGCCTCCGCCTCCGGTCAGTTGGTCTTCCTGCCGCTGCTGTCCTGGGTCGTGGAGGGGCACGGCTGGCGGCCCGCCGCGATCACGGTGGCGCTGACCGCGCTGGCCGTGGTCCCCCTGGTCTGGCTGCTGCTGCGCGACCACCCGGCCGACGTGGGCGAAAAGCCGTACGGAGCCGCCGAGTTCGTGCCCAAGCCGCCGCCGGTCACCGGCGCCGCCCGCCGTACGCTCACCGTGCTGTCCGGCTCCGTCCGCACCGGTACCTTCTGGCTGCTGGCCGGCACCTTCGCGATCTGCGGCGCCTCCACCAACGGCCTGGTGCAGACCCACTTCGTGCCCGCCGAGCACGACCACGGCATGCCCGTCACGACGGCGGCCTCGCTGCTCGCGGTCATCGGCGTGTTCGACGTCGTCGGCACGATCGCCTCCGGCTGGTTCACCGACCGGTTCGAACCGCGCCGCCTGCTCGCCGTCTACTACGCGCTGCGCGGACTGTCCCTGCTCTTCCTGCCGATGCTGCTCGGCCCCGCCATAAAGCCGTCGATGATCTTCTTTATCATCTTCTACGGACTGGACTGGGTGGCCACCGTCCCGCCCACCCTCGCCCTGTGCCGCGAGCAGTTCGGCGAGGACAGCGCCATCGTCTTCGGCTGGGTGCTCGCCGCCCACCAGATCGGCGCGGCCGTCGTCGCCTACCTCGGCGGCGTCGCCCGGGACGTCTTCGGCTCCTACGACCTGGTCTGGTACGCCTCCGGCACCCTGTGCGCGGCGGCGGCCCTGATGTCCCTGGTCATACGGCGCACGGCCCCGGCCGTGGCGCCCGCCGTATCCTGAACCCACCGCTACGGAAAGGAAAGTCCGTGACACTCGGCATGGTCCTCTTCGACGTGTTCCCGCTGCCCGCCCACGCCGGAACACACCGAGGAGCACACCGTGTCGAGGACCGACCGGACCACCCACGAACCCCTGCCCGCCCGCTGGCACTCTGAGAGCAGACTGCCCGCACCCCGCCGCCTGGTCGCCGCCGACGGCCGTCTCCGCGCCGCCACCGCCTACCGGCTCGTCTGCGAGGGCACCGCGCTGCTGTGGCGGGGCGACTACCAGGGCGCGCGCCGGCTGCTGCGCGCCCTGGAGCGCCGCGTCGACCGGACGGCGCCCGGGCCCGCCGCCACGCCCGCCGAGACCTTCCGTCTCCAGCGCCGCTTCCGCGCGCACCGCGCCCGGGTGCTGGGCCGGCTCACCGTCCTGCTGGAGCCGGACCACGGCCTGGATCTGCGCCGCGCCCCCGACGTCCGGGCCGCCTGCACCGCCGCCTACGGCCCGCCGGCCGGCCCGCGCCTGATCCCGCTGCGCGAACTGCTGGGCGTCCTGGGCGCCCACCAGTGGCGGGAGCGGGGCGTCGAGGTCCCCGCGCTGGGCGCCCGGGTCCATCCGCACTACGGCGTCTTCGCGCCGGTGCGCGGCGAGTACGTCGACCTGGTGGCGCGGGCGCCGCTGCCCGCCGTACGCACCGCCTTCGACCTCGGCACCGGTACCGGTGTCCTCGCGGCCGTCCTGGCCCGGCGCGGGGTCGGCCGGGTGGTGGGCACGGACATCAGCCCCCGGGCCCTGGCCTGCGCCCGGGACACCGCGCACCGGCTCGGGCTGGCGGACCGCGTCACGATCACCGGCCCGGCCCTGTATCCGCCCGGCCGGGCCGGACTCGTCGTGTGCAACCCGCCCTGGCTGCCGGGCCGCCCCGTCTCCACGCTGGAGCAGGGCGTGTACGACCCGTCGGGCACGATGCTGAACGCCTTCCTGACGGACCTGCCGGAGCACCTGGAGCCGGGCGGGGAGGGCTGGCTGATCCTCTCCGACCTGGCCGAACACCTCGGTCTGCGCACCCGCGCCGACCTGCTGACGGCGATCGGGGCGGCGGGGCTGCGGATCGCCGGCCGTATCGACACCCGCCCACGCCACCCCCGTGCGGCCGACCCGCACGACCCCCTGCACACGGCCCGCGCCGCCGAGGTGACGTCCCTGTGGCGGCTGGTGAGGAGCTGACCGGGCCGCCCGTCACCGGCACACCACCAGCGCGTCCAGCGCCACCGCGCCCTGCCCCCGGCCCAGCACCATCAGCGGGTCGATGTCCAGCTCGGCGAGGTGCGAGCCCAGTTCCAGGGCCATGCGCTGGACCCGCAGGACGACCTCCACCAGCGCGTCCACATCGGCCGGCGGGCGGCCCCGCACTCCGTCCAGCAGGGCCCTGCCGCGCAGTTCGCCGAGCATCGCGCGGGCCTGTTCCTCGCCGAAGGGCGGGACGCGGACCGCCGTATCGCGCAGCACCTCCGCCAGGATCCCGCCGAGCCCGGCCGTCACCGTCGGGCCGAACAGCTGGTCGTGGGTGAAGCCGACCGTCGTCTCCACGCCCCGCTGGACCATCTGGCACACCAGGACGCCGTCCAGCCCGACGCCCTCGCGGCGGGCGATGCCGGTCAGGTCCCGGTAGGCGTCGCGGACCTGGCTCGCCGAGGTCAGACCGATCTTCACCAGGCCCAGCTCGGTCTTGTGCGCGATCCGCGCGCCGGACGCCTTCATCACCACCGGGTAGCCCACCTGCCCGGCCGCCCGTACGGCCGCCGCCGCGCTGGTCACCAGCTGCTCGCGCGGCACCCGGATGCCGTAGGCCCGCAGCAGCTGTTTGGCCGCGTGCTCGCTGAGCCGGGCGCCGGGCCGCAGCAGCGCCTGCGCCTTGCGGAAGGAGGGGGAGGGGGTGCGCGGGGCCGCGTCGAACGCGGAGCGGTAACCGGCGGTGAAGCGGTGGTGGTCCAGCCAGGCGCGCACGGCGCTGAGACAGTTGCCGACCGTGCGGAAGGTGACCACGCGGGAGGAGCCGAGCAGCACCTCCCGGTACGCCGGCTCGGTCCCGGCCGGCGAGCCCCACACCACGCACACCAGCTTGTCCGTCTCCTCCGCGGCGTCGGCCAGATCGCGCACCAGCCGGTCGCCGGGCGGCGGCAAGGGGCCGGTGACCGGGCAGATCAGCACCCCGACGTCCGGGTCGGCGAGCAGCGCGTCGATGATCTTCCGGCCCCGGTGGTCGCCCTCCGGGTGGCCGCCGCAGTCCACCGGGTTGGCCACGCTCAGGCGGTCCGGTATCCACTGGCGCAGCTCCGTCTGCTTGCCCGCTGACAGCGTCGGCAGCCGCAGTCCCGCCCCGGCGGCCAGACCGGCGACATGCGCGCCGGTGCCACCCGGGAGGGAGTAGACGGCCACCCCGTCCGAGCGCGGCGGCCGGGCCCGGGCCAGCAGGGCGGCGGTGTCCTGGAGTTCGTCCAGGGCGTCGACGCGGATCACGCCGTACTGCCGCAGGGCCGCGTCCACCACGTCGTCGGCGCCGGTGGGCCCGCCGGTGTGCGGGGCGGCGGGCCGGGTGCCGCCCTCGGTCCGGCCCGCCTTCACGGCGACCACCGGCACCCCGCGCCGGGCGGCCCGGTCGGCGGCCAGCAGGAAGGCCCGGCCGTCCTTGAGCCCTTCCAGACAGCAGGCGATCGCGCCGGTCTCGGGCTGTTCGGCGAACCAGGACAGGAAGTCGGCGGCCTCCAGGTCGGCCTCGTCGCCGGTGGGCGCCCAGTGGGAGAGCCGGATGCCCAGCTCCTGGAGGGCGAAGACGCTGTGGCCCTGGTGCCCGGACTGGGTGATCAGCGCGATGGCGGGCCCGGTGAGGTCCTCCCGGAACCGTGCGAAGGCGTCGAGGTGGGTGCCGGGGCCGAGCAGCCGCACCCCCGCGCCCCGCGCCGCCTCGGCCAGCCGTTCCCGTGTCCCGGCGCCGGCCTGCCCGGTCCCGTCGTTCCCGGAGGCGAGGACGACAGCGAACCGTGCCTTGGCCCCGGCGAGTTCCGCGATGACCGGCAGCGGGTCGGCGACCAGCAGCACTGCCAGGTCGACGGGCTCGGGCAGGCGGGCGACGGTGGGGACACAGGGCAGGCCGAAGACGGCTGTCCGGGTCGGATGTACCGGATGCACCCGGGCCCCGACCCGGCCGGCCCAGTCGAGCAGCTGCCGGGTGATGCCGGTGCGGGGCCGTCCCTCGGTGTCGCAGGCGCCGATCACGGCGATGGACCCGGGCCAAAAGAGCCGGGCCAGGTCGGGCACGTCCGCGTGCAGCGCCCGCCCGCCGACGTCGAGGTCCGCCACCCGTTCGGGGGCGGCGGTGCCGGGCCGCTGCTCGCCGCAGGCGAGGACCCGGGCCTGGCGGGAGTCGGTGGTGAGGGTGCCGTGGGTCGAACCGAGCATCGTTCCGCCCGCCTCCCTGTGAGACCGCGATAGCTGACGCCTTGTCAGGTTACTGAACCGACAAGGAGTCAGGAATGGTCCGACCGGGAGGAGTTGACGGCCGGCTGTCCCCGGCCCTTCGCGGCCGCCTTCGCCACCGCCTTGGCGATCCGCCCCGCGTCGATCGCCAGCTCCCGCAGCATTCCGCTGATCGGGTTGGTGAACCCGGTGAAGTACAGGCCGGGCGCCCGCGGGGACGTGCGGCCGCCGTGCACCACCGGCCGGCCGCGCCCGTCCAGCACCCCCAGATGCCCGACCAGCCCCTCCAGCGCGCGGACGTACCCGGTGGCCGCGATCACCGCGTCCGGCGCGATCCGGCTGCCGTCGGCGAGGACCACCTTGCCGTCCTCGAACCCCTCCACGGCGGCCACGACCTCCACCTTGCCCGTACGGACGGCGTCGACCAGGCCGATGTCCTGGACCGGGATCGCGCCCTGCCGCACCCTGCTGTACAGGCCGGTGTCCGGGCGCGGCAGCCCGTGCGCGGACAGGTCCGGGGTGCTCAGCCGGCCGACCGGCCCCGCGAGCCGGTCCACCAGCCACACCGGCAGCCGCCGGACCAGGACGCCGGTGTACTGGGCGGGCCAGCCGAGGGTGGAGCGGCGCAGGATGTGCGGGGGCGTGCGCACCGCGAGCCGCACCCGCGCGGCCCCGCCCTCCACCAGGTCCACGGCGATCTCCGCGCCCGTGTTGCCGGCGCCGACGACGAGGACGTCCCGGCCCCGGTACGGTGCCGCGTCGCGGTAGCCGGCGGCGTGCCGCAGCTCCCCGCCGTACTCCTCGCGGCCCGGCCAGTCGGGCAGCCGCGGGGTGTGGTTGAAGCCGGTGGCGACGACCACCGCGCTGCCGGTCAGCTCCCGGCCCCCGGAGGCGCGCAGCAGCCACCCGGCGCCGTCCGCGGCCGGTTCGACGCGGTGCACCTCGACCCCGGTGACGATCTCCAGCCGGTGGTGTTCGGCGTACTTCTCCAGGTAGCGCACCACGTCGTCCCGGGACACCCAGCGCCCGAACCCGCGGGGCATGGGCAGGCCGGGCAGCGCCGACAGCCGCCGGGTGGTGTGCAGCCGCAGCCGGTCGTAGTGGCCGCGCCAGGAGGCGCCGACCCGGTCGGACCTCTCCAGGACCAGGGCCCGTACGCCCCGCTCCCGCAGTGCCTGGGCGACGGCCAGGCCGCCCGGCCCGGCGCCGATCACATAGACCGGGGGGTCGGCGGGGACCGGCGGGCGGCGGACGTCGGCGGGGCGGGAGGCGGCCATGAGCGGGAGCGTAATCACCCAGCCGGTTGATGGGTCTCGGTCAAGACCGGAATGGGTTGCGGATTGATCACGGGTGTACGGGAAGAGTGCGCGGGCCTGCCTCTCACGGCCACAACAGCGTCCGGCTCCAGCCGAATCCGGTGCTGCGGTACTCCAGGCGTACGTGCCGCCGCTCGGGGTCCCCCTGGAAGAACTCCACCGCCTCCGGGCGCAGCCGGTACAGCGTCCAGGTCGGCGACGGCTCCGCCGGGTTCTCCCGGGCCCGCTCCCAGGCCGCTTCCGAGGCCCGCCGCAGCTCCGCGAGCGAGTCCAGCTCCTCGCTCTGCCGGCCGGTCAGCGCGGCGGCCAGCGCGCCCGTGGAGCGCGCGTGCAGGTCGGCCAGGCTCTCCTCGGCCGGCGCGGCGGCGACCGGTCCGCGCAGCCGTATCTGGCGGCCCAGCACCGGCCAGTAGAAGGCGAGGGCCGCCTGCGGCCGGGCGGCCAGCGCGCGGCCCTTGCGGCTCGTGGCGTGCGTGGCGAACGACCAGCCGTCGGCGTCGGCGCCGTGCAGCATCACGATCCGCACGTCCGGCCGGCCCTCCTCGTCCGCGGTCGCCAGCGACATGGTGTGCGGCTCCGGCTGCCCCGCCGCCACCGCGTCGGCGAACCAGTCCGTGAACAGGGCGAGCGGGGTGGGCGGGGCGGTGTCCGGATCGAAGGGCGGCAGCCGGGTGACCTCGGGGTCCCAGACGCGCAGCGAGCGGAGCAGTTCGTGAAGATCGTGCTGTGCCATGGGGCGAGTATCACCGCCGGCGCCGCGCTCACTCCCGCCGCCACCGGTGGACCGCCTCACAGTCCTGGGCCGCGGGAACCCTAGAGCGTCGCCAGCCGTTCCACGAGCAGGAACGCTCCGATGCCGAGCATCGCCGCGCCCGAGGTGCGGGTCACCGCGCGGGCCGCCGCCGGGCGGGCCGCGAGGAGGGCGCGGGCGAGGGCGCCGACGGTGAGGTAGACGGCCGCGCAGCACGCCATGTGGAGCAGGCCGAGGACCGCGGTCTGCGCGGGGACGGGCAGGTGGGCGCCGCGCAGGGTGAGGAACTGGGGGAGCACGGAGAGATAGAGGAGCAGGCCCTTGGGGTTCAGGCCGCTGATCGTCGCACCGCGCAGGAAGGGCCGGCCGTCGGCCGCCGGCGTGGGTTCCGTCTCCGCGGACGCCGGAGCCGTCGCCCCCGGAACCGCCGGCCGGCGCAGGACGCCCCAGCCCAGCCACAGCAGGTATCCGGCGCCCGCCACCGTTACGGCCGTCAGCAGGGCGGGGGAGCCCGCCACCAGTACCGCCAGGCCCGCCGTCGCCAGGGCGGTGTGCAGGGCGTAGCCGCAGACCAGGCCCGCCACCGCGCGCGGTATCCGGCCGCCGCGCAGAGCGGTCGTGATGACGTACGCCCAGTCGGCGCCCGGTACGCACACCAGCAGCAGGTCCACGGCGAGGAAGGAGAAGAGGAGTCCCGATTCCATATCGGGCACATTAGGCGTGAACGACCCGAAAGTGTTTCCGAAGTTTGCTCAAGATCACGAGTTCTGCGCAAATATCTTCTTCATGGACGACGTAGACCGGAAAATCCTTGCCGAGCTCCAGCAGGACGGGAGGCTCACCGTGACCGAGCTGGCCGCCCGGGTGCGGCTCAGCGTCTCCCCCTGCCACCGGCGGCTGCGCGAGCTGGAGCGGGCCGGCGCCATCCGGGGCTACCGCGCGGTGGTGGACCCGGCCTCGCTCGGGCTGCACTTCGAGGCGCTGGTCTTCGTGTCCATGCGCCAGGAGGACCGGGACACGGTCGCCGAGTTCGAGCGGGCGGTCGGCGAACTGGAGCATGTGCTGGACGCGCAGCGGCTGTTCGGCGAGCCGGACTATCTCCTCCGGGTGGCCACCGCCGACCTGGCCGCCTTCCAGCGGCTGTACGACGAGCGGCTGGCGACCCTGCCGGGGGTGCAGCGGCTGAACTCGACGCTGGTGATGAAACACGTGGTGCGGGACCGGCCGCTGCCCGCATAAGCGGCGGGCGGTGGTTCGGAGAACGAACCACCGCCCGCGAGACAGGACTTGGACTTGGACGTGGACAAAGGGCGTCGGGCGCCTACTTGGAGGGCTTCTTGCCGGTCACGCCCAGGTGCACCAACAGTGCCAGATTCGGCTTGAGTTCGGCCTGCTTCACACCCCAGGAGGTGAACCCCTTCTGGTGGGCCGCCACCGCCGCGAGCATCGCGACCAGCGAACCGGCCACCGCCGCCGGGTTCACGTCCTTGTCCACCCGGCCCTTGGCCTTGAGCTCCGCGATGGACTCGGCCAGGGAGTTGTTGACCGAGTTCAGGATCTTCATACGGATCTTGTAGAACCGTTTGTCCCCCTCGGCCGCGCCCAGGTCCACCACCCGCAGGATCGCGTCGTTGCGGCGCCAGAAGTCCAGGAAACCGTCGACGAGTTCCTGCGCCGTCTGCCAGCCCGACTTGCCGGTCCAGGCGCGCCCTTCGAGCAGTCCGGTCAGCCCCGCGCCCTCGGCCGCCATCTGCTCGGCGATCTCCAGGACGGCGCCTTCGACGTCGGGGAAGTACTGGTAGAAGGTCGCGGGCGACGTGCCCGCCCTCCTGGCGACATCGATGACCTTGACGTCCCGGTAGGGGGAGGAGCTGAGCATCTCGCTGAGGCAGTCGAGCAGCTTCTGCCGGGTCGCCTGCCCACGCCGGCCGGCCACGCGGCCGTCGACGGTACGCACTTGTCCTGTCATGCCGTCAGCTTACCGAGGGGTGATGGGAGCGCGATTCGGCCGACTGCAAATGGGGTGCGCGGGGGGATCGGGGGTGGTGTGCCTGGTCTGCGGCCTGTGCGCGTCCCGGTTACTTTTGCCGTATGGCCGAAAACAGGGCATCCACGAACGAAGAGACCTACGGGGAGGGCGTCCCCTGCTGGGTCGACGCCCAACTGCCCGACGTCGAGGCGGGCAAGCGGTTCTACGGTGAGCTTTTCGGGTGGACCTTCCAGGAGGCGTACGGCTCCGCGGTGTGGGCGCTGCTGGACGGGGACCGGGTCGCGGCGCTGGCCCCCAAGACGGACGGCCGCATGCCCACCGTCTGGACGGTCTCCTTCGCCACCCCGGACGCCGAGGCCCTCGCCCGGCGGATCACGGCGGCCGGCGGAACGCTGATCACGGACCCGTACCCGGTCGGCGGCCTCGGCACCGCCGCCCTGGCCGCCGACCCCGAGGGCGCGGTGTTCGGCCTGTGGCAGCCCGGCACCCACCGCGGCTTCGGGCGGCGGCGCGCGCCAGACACCTTCGTCTGGGCCGAGCTGTACACCCGGGACACCTCCGCCGCCAACGCCTTCTACGGCGACCTCTTCCACGACGCCCTGTTCGGCTCCGGTGCCGCGCCCGACTTCGGCCGGGCGGACGTCACCGAGGTGTTCCCGGCCGAGATGCCCCCGCACTTCGTCGCCCACTTCCGGGTCACGGACCTCGACGACGCCCTCGGGACGGTCCAGCGGCTCGGCGGCCGGGTGCAGGCACCGCCCTTCGGGACGTCGTACGGCCGGGTGGCCGTCGTCACCGACAATCAGGGGGCGTCGTTCGCACTGCTCCAGCGGTGATCCATCCGTTTTTGGGATGAATTAATGTGAGACACCCCGACTGTCACCGGGTTCGCAACCAGCCGCCCGGCCAGGAAGAATCGGGGTGCGTGCCGCCATGGCGGTGCGGTGGTGAGACGCTGCACTTCGGTCGCGTACATATGGGGTGGCGCGGCTCGTACGGGGAGGTGGCAGGCAAGTGGTGGATCAGCTGACGCAGCACGATCCGCGGCGGATCGGGCCGTTCGAGGTGCTGGGCCGGCTGGGGGCCGGCGGCATGGGGCTGGTCTATCTCGCGCGCTCGGCGTCCGGCCGGCGCGTGGCGATCAAGACGGTGCGCACCGAACTGGCCGAGGACCAGCTCTTCCGGGTCCGCTTCACCCGTGAGGTGGAGGCGGCCCGCGCGGTCTCCGGCTTCTACACCGCGGCCGTGGTCGACGCCGACCCGCGCGCCGCCGTGCCCTGGCTCGCCACCGCCTACGTCCCCGCGCCCTCGCTGGAAGAGATAGTGAACGAGTGCGGGCCGCTGCCGGCGCAGGCCGTGCGCTGGCTCGCCGCGGGTGTGGCCGAGGCCCTCCAGTCCATCCACGGCGCCGGACTGGTCCACCGCGACCTGAAGCCCTCCAACGTGCTCGTGGTCGAGGACGGCCCCCGGGTGATCGACTTCGGTATCGCCTCCGGGGTCTCCAACACCCGGCTGACCATGACGAACGTCGCCGTCGGCACCCCCGCCTACATGTCCCCGGAGCAGGCCAAGGACTCCCGCAGCGTCACCGGCGCCAGCGATGTCTTCTCCCTCGGCTCCACCCTCGTCTTCGCGGCCACCGGCCACCCGCCCTTCCACGGCGCCAACCCGGTCGAGACCGTCTTCATGCTGCTGCGCGAGGGGCCCGACCTCACCGGACTGCCGGACGAGCTGCGCCCGCTGATCGAGGCGTGCATGCAGATGGAGGCCACCGCCCGGCCCACCCCGGCCGACCTCCAGGCCCAGCTCGCCCCGCACCTGTTCGGCTCCGGCTCCGACGACAGCGGCACCGCCTCCGCCTGGCTGCCGGAGAAGGCCGTCGCGCTGATCGAGGCCCGCCGCGGCGGACGCCCCGCCGGCCGGCCCGCCCCGGCCCCGACCGGCGGCCCGCGCGCCGCCGTCCGGCAGACGGTGCCGCCGCCCCCGCCGTACGACCCGCCGGTCCCGGTAGCGCCCTCGGCGCCCGTGTCCATGCCGGGCCCCGTGCCCGTGCCGGTGGCGCCCTCGGCCCTCGTGCCGGTCCCGGCCGGCGCTCCCGACACCGGCCCGGTCCGGCTGGCCGGCGCCCCGGTGCCCATCGGCCCCGGCCCCCGGGTCGCCGACGCCCGCGCCGCCGCCGTCAAGGCGCCGCCGCCCGAGGCAGGCCTGGTGGCCAGCTGGTCCCGGCCCCGCCCCGGCGCCGCCACCGCCGACCCCGCCGTACCGCCCGCCCCGCCGGTGCCCCCGGAGCCCGCGAGCGGCTGGCGGCCCTGGCGGTTCCGCATGTCGAACGACGTGTGGGGCACCCCGGCCGTGGCCGGCGACCTGGTCTACGTCACCTCCTTCGAGGTGCACGCCCTGGACGTGGCCACCGGCCGCCGCCGCTTCAAGACCCGGGACGTCGCCTGGTCGATGGCGGTGGCGGACGGCCGTATCCACGCCTCCGACGGCCCCACCCTGTACGCCCTGGACGCCCGCGAGGGCACCGATCTGTGGCGGCTGTCCACCGACGCCTGGGTGTACTGCCTCAAGGCCGACCGGGGCACGGTCGTCACCGGCACCCGCGGCGGCGGCGTCCAGGCGTGGGAGGCCTCCAACGGACAGAAGCTGTGGGAGATCACCGGCTGCCAGACCGACTTCGAGTCCCCCGAGGCGGGCCCGCTCGTGCACGACGGCACGGTCTACGTCTGGCAGGACGGCCGGCTGCGCGCGCTTGAGGCCCGTACCGGCGAGGAGCGCTGGTCGTACCCCATCGGCGACGCGGCCTCCTGCGGCGGGGTCCCGGTGCGCCTGGCCCCGGCGCCCGACGGGTGCGTCTACATCAGTGCCGGCACCCGTGTCCTCGCCGTGGAGGCGGCGAGCGGCCGGGTCCGCTGGCACTTCGAGGCCCCGGCGGTCTTCCTCGGCCCGCCCGCCTTCGCCCCCGGCCCGGCCGTCACCGGCGGCGGTGTCTACCTCGCCGACTACCTCGGCACGGTCTACGCCCTCGACGCCGCCGACGGCCGCGACCGCTGGCGCATCGCCACCGAGGCCCGCTCCTCCGTGGAACCGGTGCTGGTCGCCGCCGGGCATGTGCACGTCGGCAGCGGCAAGGGGCTGTACACCCTGGACGCGGTCACCGGCACCCCCAAGTGGCGCTTCCAGGCGGGCGGCGACGTCGTGGGCGCGCCCGCCGTGGCCGAGGGACGTATCCACTTCGGCTCCACCGACCACCTGCTGTACACCCTGAAGGCCGACGACGGCCGGCTGCGCTGGAAGCTCGCGACCGGCGGCGAGATCACCGGCTCCCCGGTGGTCAAGGACGGTGTGGTGTACGCGTGCAGCAAGGACCGGTGCGTGTACGCGCTGGACGCGGAGAAGGGCACGGGCACGGCGCGGACCACGTGACGTCCCGCCGGAAGGCGACATGCCGAGGGGCCGGACCCCCCAGGCCCGGCCCCTCTGTTCCCCCCGTTTTCCTCGACCGCGGCAACTCCCCCTCCGTGCCGCCGCGGCCGGTCCCCCGTCGGGGTTGTGGCTTACTTGCCGTTCAGGTCCAGGGCCGGACCGGCCGGCATCTGGTTGTCCATCGTGACGATGGGTTCGTTCTTCGCCGCCGGCGGGGCGGGCATCTGGTTGTCCATCGTGACGATGGCATCGTCCGTCGCCGGCGGGGCGGGCATCTGGTTGTCGACTGGCTTGGCGGGCGTGGTCTTCTTCTCGCTCATCGTTCGTACTCCTCTTGCAACGACTGAGGGCTGAGTGAGGAACACCCGTCCGGAAGCTCCCCCGAGTGCCGCCGGACGGGTGTTCGGAGCCGCACCCTAACCTGGTCGACTCACTGTCAGGCCGCCTGCCCCCCGACGCGACGGTCTGACAGGTATGAGAGTGCCGGATGGAGATAAACGATTGCTGAACGTCCGCGCGCGCCGGCCGGCGGGCATGTGGTTCAGGCGGTCGCGATGGGCCGGAGCAGGGCGCGGACCTCGTCGGCCTCCGGAGCGCAGTGCTCTTCGTAGAGCTTGACGGCCTCCGTCCAGCAGGCCTTTGCCCGGTCCACCTGTCCCAGTGTGGAAAGCGCCTGGCCGAGCAGGGTCAGGACGTTACCCCGCATCCGGTCGCCGCCGATGCAGCCGATGGCGAGTGCCTGTTCGGCGTGTTGAGCAGCCCGGGCGGGGAGGTGGGCGGCGAGGTGCGCCTCGGCGATCCTGAAGTGCGTGGTCCCTTCCCACAGCCGCTGCCGGTGGTCCACGAAGATCGTCAGGGCTTCGCTGAACTGGTCCAGTGCCTCGGTGTGCCGGTTGGCCTTGGTCAGAGCCATGCCGAGCGCGTAGTGCCCGTTGGCTAGCCGCATCGTTCTGCCCAGCTCGGCGAGGAGCGCGAGGCCGTGCCGCGCGATGTCGACCGCCCGCGCGATGTTGCCCATGGCGAGGTGGGTGCGGGAGAGGTTGAACAGGGTCGTGGCCTCGCCGGCTCGGTTACCCGCCGCGCTGAAGCCCTCTATGGCCCGGTCGAAGAAGACCTTGCCGTCTTCGTACCGGTGCTGGTGCAGGGAGATGAGCCCGCGGTCGTTGGCCGCCCAGCTGCCCGCCGCGATGTCTCCGGCGGTGGCTGCCCGGTCCATGGCCAGTTGTGCCTCGTCCGCCGCCTGCTGGATACGGCCGGAAACGAGCAGGACATTGGTGAGCGTCGTCCGGGCCCGGCCCTCGGCGCGGGTGTCACCGGCTTCCTGGGCGGCCTTGCACACGGCGATGGCCGTTGCCTCGTACTGACGGGAGTTGGCTCCCGACTCGGCCAGGTCCTTGGCGGCCCACAGGAGGTCGACCCCGCGTCGCAGACGGCTGGTGGGCGCGGACTGACGGACGCAGGCCAGCAGGCACTCGCCTTCGGTGTAGAGCCAGTCCAGCGCCGCGGCCCCTTCCGTGAAGCGCAAGCCCTCGTGTTCCGTCGGCTCCAGGTGATCCACCAGACGGTCCCCCGGGCGCTCGATCGCGTAGATCCCCGCCGCCGTCGCCAGATAGAAGTCCAGCAGCCGCGACATCGCCGCCTCCCGCTCGCTCGGACGGTCCTCGTCGCGTTCCGCGCAGGCTCGGGCGTAGAGGCGGACCAGGTCGTGGAAGCGGTAGCGGTTGGGGGCCGCGGATTCCAGGAGGGAGGTGTCGACCAGGGATTCGAGGAGTTCCTCGGTGTCCTCCGGGGGCAGGTCCAGGACCGCCGCCGCCGCGGCCAGGGAGATGTCGGGGCCGTCGGCCAGGCCGAGGAGGCGGAAGGCGCGGGCCTGGGCCGGCTCCAGCTGGCCGTAGCCCAGTTCGAACGTGGCCTTGACGGCGAGGTCGCCCGCCTGGAGTTCGTCCAGCCGGCGGCGTTCGTCCGCGAGCTTCGCCGCCAGCACCGACACCGTCCACGTGCGGCGGGCCGCCAGGCGGGAGGCGGCGATACGGATGGCCAGGGGCAGGAAGCCGCACGCCGCCACCACGTCCAGCGCGGCCTTCCGCTCCGCCGCCACCCGCTCCTCGCCGACGATCCTGGTGAAGAGGCACAGGGCCTCGTCGGGGGACATCACGTCCAGGTCGACCAGATGGGCACCCGCGAGGTCCAGCATCCGCACCCGGGAGGTCACCAGGGCCGCGCAGCCCTCGGTGCCGGGCAGCAGCGGCCGTACCTGGGCCGCGTCCTTGGCGTTGTCCAGCAGGACCAGCACCCGGCGGCCGTCCAGGACCGAGCGGTACAGCGCCGACCGTTCCTCCAGGGAGTCCGGGATCGCCGTGTCCGCCGTGCCCAGCGCGCGCAGGAAGGAGCCGAGGACGGTCTCCGGCTCCGCCGGGCGCGGGCCCGCGCCCTGGAGGTCGACGTACAGCTGCCCGTCGGGGAAGGCGGACCGCGCGCGGTGGGCCACGTGCACGGCCAGGGTGGTCTTGCCGACGCCGCCGATTCCGGCCAGCGCGGACACCGCCATTACCCGGCCCTCCGCCTCGGACGCGGAGGACAGCACCGCGCTCAGATCCGCGACGAAGGACGCGCGGCCGGTGAAGTCGGGCACCGTGGCCGGCAGCTGGGCCGGCCGGACGGGCGCCGCCGACTGCTCCGTCACCGGTGCCGAGGGCTCCGCCAGGGCCGCGTCCGCCCGCAGGATGCGCTGCTGGAGGTCGCTGAGGCCGGGGCACGGGTCGACACCGAGCTCCTCGGCCAGGAGGCGGCGGGTGTCCGCGTACACCGCCAGCGCCTCCGCCTGCCGGCCGCTGCGGTACAGCGCCAGCATGAGCAGTTCCCGCAGCCGCTCCCGCAGGGGGTGTGCCGCCGTGAGCGCGGTCAGTTCCGAGACCGCCTCGGCGTGGCCGCCCTGCTCCAGGTCCATGTCCAGGCGGGATTCCAGGAGTTGCAGCCGCCACTCCTCCAGACGGGTCCGCTGCGTCTCCGCGTACGGGCCGGGCACCCCGGCCAGCGGCTCGCCGTCCCACAGCGCCAGCGCCTGCCGCAGCAGCTTGCGGGCGGCGCCGAGATCGCCGGCGCCCCGCGCCTTCTCCGCCTCCGCCGCCAGGTCCTGCGCCACCGACACGTCCAGCGCGCCCTCGCCGAGCCCGCGCACGGCGTACCCGCCGGACTCGCTGACCAGGACCCCGGGGTCCAGGATCTTGCGCAGCCGGGACGCGTACGTGCGCACCGCCGCCAGCGCCTGGGGCGGCGGCTCGGTTCCCCACAGCGCGTCGATCAGCTCGGCCGCCGTGGCCGTACGGCCCTCCCGCAGCAGCAGCGCGGCCAGCAGGGCGCGCTGCTGTGGGGAGCCTGTGCCGAGCACCTCCTCGCCGCGCCAGGCCCGCACCGGACCGAGCACGCCGAAGCGCAGCGTGCCGGTCTCCGCGGTGGCCGCGGAGCCGGCGCGCCGCTGCTCGGGTACTCGCGGCCCACCGTCCATGCGTTCGTCCCCCTCGGCATCACGAACAACCCCGTCAGTTTGCCTTGTTCGGGGCGGTTGCGTCAGCCGTGCGAGACGCCGATCACAAGGCGGCGGCCACGGGACACAAGGCCCTCACGCGTTCCACAGGGTCCTCACACCCCTTCGCGCGCCGGGGAGGGTCCGATCGTCCGCTCTTGACGGTCGCCGCGGCCGGCGGTTCACCGTCTCCACACTGTCTGACGCGTCGTCGTGTCCGGTCGGCCGGCCGACTGTGGAGCAGCTGATCGAGGAGGGACTGCTGATCCGCGGCGACCCGGACGAGGTGCCGCGCCGGTGCGAGCGGCGGGAGCGGGCCGGGGCGGACCGGTTGGGCTTCGGGCTGCCGGTGGGGATGCCGAAGGAGGAGACGCTGCGGACGATCCGTCCCGTACGCCGACGCCGACGCCGGCGGTGGGCATGGTGGGGGCGGCTTGCACCCGGACGGCCGTACGAGCGGCGCGTGTTAGCCTCCCGCAGCCAGAGATCAACGCGACGGGGGAGCTCGATGGGCGCGTCTGCGGACGGCTACACGGTCAGGTCCGGCATGACCGGGCAGGCGACGGAACTCGACGGCGCGGGTGACGACGCCGGGCACATAGCCGAGGCGGTCCGCCCCGCCGGGAGCCAGTCCGCGGACACGCTGGGCGGCGACGACTCCGCGGCGGCGTTCGACGCGTTCGCCACCGCCTGGGAGTCGGACGCGACCACGCTGGAGTCGGCGCTGCGCGAACTGGCGGGCAAGGTCCGGCTGGCCAAGGGCGCGTACAAAGGCGCGGACCACACCGTGGCGACCCGCGCCGCGGCCGTCCCCGGGGGCGGCGGCCTCACCACGATGCCCACCCCGGCCGACGGCGGTGCCGTCACCACCATGCCCACCCCGGCGGGTGCCGGTGCCGTGACCACCATGCCCGTGTACGCCGAGCGGCCGTCGGCCCTCTCGCGCTACTGAAGAGGCGGACGATGACCGGGTTCCTCAGCCCGCTGGGCTCTCCGGCGGCCCGCCGCTCCTGGCTGGCCGGCCTGCGCGACAGCATCCCCAGGGCCGCGACCAAGAACGACCTGCTGGACCAGATCGACGGCGCCCTGTTCGCGCCCGCGCCGCAGGGCGACCCGGCGGCCCTGGAGACGCTGGGCAAGCGGTACCGCGGCCAGGTCGACAAGGCCGGCGATCTGCACGACCGGGTGAACAAGGTGGCCCGCAAGGGCCTGCCGGAGGTGTGGACCGGCAAGACGAGCGTCCTCGCCTCCGACGGGGTGGCCGCCGCCGCGCGGGCCGCGACGAGCATGGCCGAGGCGTTCGACGGCGGCGCCAAGGCGCTGTTCACGCTCGCCGACGCCCTCGGCCACGCCCGGCGCCAGGACGCCGAGGGACGCGCCCGGCTGGAGCAGGCCAAGCACCGACTGGGCCCGCGGGAGGGCTTCTTCGACGTCGTCGACCGCATGATCGAGACCGACGAGGAGAAGCAGGCCCTCGCGGAGGCCCGGTCGGTCGCCACCGGTGGTGTCGACCTGATGCACAAGGCCGCCGTCGCCGCGGACGACGCCGTACGCGCCGCCACCCGGGACCTGAACAAGTGGGCGGCCGAGGCCCGCGCCGGGAAGATGCGCACCGGCGGGCTGTCCGCGGTGGACCGGCTGATGCTCGCCGACACCAGCGGCAAGGCCGGCGCCGCCGAGTACAACGAGATCCTCACCGCGGGCGACCTGGAGCGCTCCGGCCGGGCCATGGACCGGCTGCCGGCCGCCGACCGGGCCCGGATGGACCGCCTCCTGGCCGGCGCCGGGTCCCCGCAGGAGAAGGCGTATCTGATGAAGGCCCTCGCCGCGGGCCACAGCGTGGACGACATCGAGACGTTCGGCGGGAAGATCCACGGCAAGGACCCCGCCTGGCTCCAGCAGCACCTGTCCCCGATCGTCACCGAGGGCGACAGCCTCAAGGACGAGGGCGTCGACCCGGGCAGCGGCGCCAACGTCAACACCGACCTGCAGAGCTTCCGCGGCCAGCAGTGGGCCCAGGGCGGCGACGGCCGCGAGGGCACCTGTGTCGCCTCCTCCACCGTCACCGCCCGCGCCATGGTCGACCCCGTCTACGCCCTCTCGCTCACCGGCGGCCCCAGCGGCCAGGAGAACGACCCCGCCGCCTTCCGCCGCCGCCTGGTGGACGAACAGCACCGGGTGCACACCGAGGGCCACGGCGGCGCCGACTGGAACGGCATGGTCCTTGAGGGCAAGACCGAGGTCCTCAACAAGGAGGTCAGCCCCGAGACCGGAAGCGCCTACGAACTGCACGAGGTCCGCGACGCGGACGCCCGGCGCAACGTCCTGCCGGAGATAGAGAAGGCGGTGGCCGAGGGCCGGCCGGTGCCGATCGGCGTCGAGGGCTACGAGGCGGACGGCACCCGGCACGGGCACGCCATGATGATCATCGGCCAGGAGGGTGACAAGCTGGAGATCTACAACCCGTGGGGCCAGACCACCTGGGTCAGCGAGGACGACTTCGTCAACGGCGGCATGGCGAAGGCCAGCGACAGCCAACTGCCCGACGCCTACGCGGTGCACCTGCCCCAGGACTGAGAGACCAACCGACCATGACCTCCCGCACCTCCCCGCTCGCCCCGGCCGCGCTCCTCGCGCTGCTCGCCGTGCTCGCCCTCACCGGCTGCGGCGAGAACGGCACCACCGGCGCGCCCGCCCCCACCGGCGGCGGCACCACCGGCGCGCCCACCGCCACCGGCACCGGCACCGCGCGGCCCGCACCGAGCGGCAGCGGCGGCACCGAGTACGGCGTCGAGCGGCGCGACATCACCGTGCGGCCGGGCGAGAGCTTTTCCCTCACCGTCCCGTCGGCCCCCACCCTCGGCGAGCACTGGTACCTGGCCGACCCGCGGCCCGACCCGGCGGTGCTGGCGCACCGGGGCGAGCACACCACCGGCGAGCACGGCCGGGCCGCCGGCAGCACCGGTTCCACCCGCTCCTTCGACTTCACCGCGCTGGCCGGGGGCCGTACGACGGTACGGCTGCTGCACTGCCCGCTGCACACGTGCACCGGACCCGGCCCCGACGACCGCTCCACCCTGGGCCCCGCCCCCAGCGGCTCGGGCTCCCCGTCCCCGTACCCCACGCTGACCGCCGACCCGCACTCCCACGGCGCCGGCGCCGGTTTCTACGTCTTCACGATCACCGTCCGCTGACCCGGACCGGAACCGAGGCCCGTATGCCCCCTTCGCCCGACCCCCGCACCGATGACGAGGTCCTGGCCGCCACCGACGTCGCCGTCCTGCTGCGCTACGGCCTGGTCCAGGACGCGTTCCGCACCGCCCTGTTCGGCGACGGGGCCGTGGCCGCCGCGGTCACCCTGGACCGGCTCGGCGTGCTGCCCCGCTCGCTGGTGTTCCTCGCCGGGATCGTCCGGGCGGGCGGGCTCGGGTACGCCGCCGGGCTGCCCGAGCCGCTGCCGTCGCCGGAACCGGCCGCGCTGCTGCGGGAGTGGCTGGACGGCGCCGCGCGCACCGCCGCCACCCCCGAGGCCGAGGAGCGCGCCGCCCGCTGGCTGGAGGCGGTCGCCGAGATCATCGCGCTGCGCCGGGCCACCCGCCGCCGACCGGCCCGAGGAAGACCGGGTTGGTGAACGCGGCCATCGCCCCCGGCACCGGCCCCAGCGCCGTCTCGTGCCGCACCTCGGCCCGGACGTAGGCCGCGCGGGCGGGGGAGGTGTGCCACTCCACGGTCCCCGTGCCGGACACCGGCAACGGCTCGCCGGTGAACACCAGGCCCTGGTCGGTGAGGAACCGCACCGCGCAGCGCGGCGCCCCCGACACCTGAAGCCGCACGGTCACCGGGGTGTCCGGGGCCACCGCCAGCCGTTCCCCGATCCCGGCCCGCCCGCCCCCCTCCGCCGTGACGGAGAAGTCCAGCGAGACATGGCGCGACTCGGCCACGTAGGACCGCCCGGCCCGCAGCCCCTCCTGGATCGCCTCCCGGGTCAGGCCGTCGGCGAGGACGACGGTCTGGGGATGCCCGACCACGTCCGGATCGCGGTGGGCGTCGCTGTTGCCCATCGCGGGCAGCCAGGCCCGCTCGCCCCGCGCCGCCGCCACCAGCCGTGTGTCCCAGCCGGCGAGCGCCAGTTCGTCGTCGGGCGTCCACACCCCGTTCCACACCTCCACGGCGTCCGCCTCCGCGAACCCGAACCGCCAGGAGCAGCCCACGCAGTCGCCGTGCGGATGGGCCGGTACGACCAGGCCGCCGGCCCGTCGGATGGCCCGCGCGAAGTGCGCCCAGCGGCCGTCCCGGGCCCGGTAGCGCCAGTCGACGAAGGTGCCCGGGTCGGTGCCGAGCGCGAGCACGTGCCCGTTGCGGGTGGTGACCTCCTCGCCGAGCAGCACCAGCAGGTCGTCGCCGGCCGCGCCGGCCCAGTGGGGGTGCGAGGCGTTGGTGTTGTGGTCGGAGCTGTTGAGGAAGTCCAGCCCGGCGGCGCGGGCCAGCGCCGCGATCTCGGCGGGGGTGCGGCGGCCGTCGGAGTGCCAGGAGTGCAGATGGCAGTCGCCCCGGTACCAGTCCCGCCCCCGCCCCCGGGCCCGGCCGGGCGGGTACACCGGTTCGGGGGTCTTCGCGGCCGCCCCTGCCGTCAGGGTGACGGTGACCTCGTAGGCCAGACCCTGCGGGGCCACGGTGTAGGGGCCGAGGGCGATGTGCCAGGTGCCGGGGGTGAGCGGGCCGGCAAGGTAGCTGGGGGTCGCCGCGTCGGCCCGCACGAAGAACTCGCTGCGCGCCCCGCCCGACCATCCCCTGAACCCCCGCCCGCCGACCTCGGTCCCGCGCGGGTCGAACAGCCCGATGTCCAGCGCGTTGCCGGGGGTGCCGGGCGGGACGGGGGGTTTGTCGTAGGTGTAGTGGACGTTCAACTCGCCGACGCCGGGCGGGACGTCGAACGGCAGGTAGACGAAGTCCGGGGAGCCCGGTGCGAAGGTGCCGCGCAAGGTCGTCACACGCCCACGGTAGGTGCCTTCAAGGGGCGAGGGGAACGGCGCGACCGGCCACAAGCCACCCCGCGCGCACCCCCGGCGGGAACCCGCCCTCCTCGGCGCCCCACCCTCCTCGGCGTTGATCACCGCGACCGTATGCTCAAGAGATGACGACTTCCGCGACCTCCGGAACCGGCCCCACCGAGAACTCCATGCGTCGCGCCCTCAAACGTGCCCGGGACGGCGTCGCCCTCGACGTCGCCGAGGCGGCGGTGCTCCTCCAGGCACGCGGTGCGGACCTGACGGACCTCGCCGCCTCCGCCGCCCGGGTGCGGGACGCGGGCCTGGAGGCGGCGGGCAGGCCCGGCGTCATCACGTACTCCAAGAGCGTCTTCATCCCGCTCACCCGGCTGTGCCGGGACAAGTGCCACTACTGCACCTTCGCCACCGTCCCCGGCAAGCTGCGCCGCGCCGGCCACGGGATGTTCCTGTCCCCTGACGAGGTGCTGGACATCGCCCGCAAGGGTGCCGCCCTCGGCTGCAAGGAAGCCCTGATCACCCTCGGCGACAAGCCGGAGGACCGCTGGCCCGAGGCGCGCGAGTGGCTGGACGCGCACGGCTACGACGACACCATCGCCTACGTCCGCGCCATCTCCATCCGCGTCCTGGAGGAGACCGGCCTGCTGCCCCACCTGAACCCGGGCGTCATGACGTGGACGGACTTCCAGCGGCTGAAGCCGGTCGCGCCGAGCATGGGCATGATGCTGGAGACGACCGCGACCCGGCTGTGGTCCGAGCCCGGCGGCCCGCACCACGGCTCCCCGGACAAGGAGCCGGCCGTCCGGCTGCGCGTCCTGGAGGACGCCGGCCGCTCCTCCGTGCCGTTCACCTCCGGCCTGCTGATCGGCATCGGCGAGACGTACGAGGAGCGCGCGGAGTCGTTGTTCGCGCTGCGCAAGGTAGCCCGCGCCTACCACGGCATCCAGGAGCTGATCATCCAGAACTTCCGCGCCAAGCCGGACACGGCGATGCGCGGCATGCCGGACGCCGAACTGGACGACCTGGTCGCCACGGTGGCCGTCGCCCGGCACATCATGGGCCCGAGCGCCTGCCTCCAGGCCCCGCCGAACCTGGTCGACGCGGAGTACGAGCGGCTGATCGGCGCCGGCATCGACGACTGGGGCGGGGTCTCCCCGCTGACCATCGACCACGTCAACCCCGAGCGCCCCTGGCCGCAGATCGAGGAACTCACCGAGCGGTCCCGGGCGGCCGGCTTCGAGCTGCGCGAACGCCTGTGCGTGTACCCGGAGTTCGTGCGCCGGGGCGAGCCCTGGCTGGACCCGCGGCTGCGCCCGCACGTGTCCGCCCTCGCCGACCCGGAGACGGGCCTGGCCCTGCCGGACGCGGTCGTCGAGGGGCGGCCCTGGCAGGAACCGGAGGAGGTGTTCACCGCCACCGGCCGCACCGACCTCAACACGGCCATCGACAGCGAGGGCCGCACCGGCGACCGGCGCGCCGACTTCGACGAGGTCTACGGCGACTGGGAGGCCCTGCGCGAGGCGGCGGCCCCGGGGATGGTCCCGGAGCGGATCGACGCCGATGTGCGCGAGGCGCTGCGCACGGCCGCCGACGACCCGACCCGGCTGACCGACGCCGAGGCCCTGGCCCTGCTGCACGCGGACGGCCCGGCGCTGGACGCGCTGTGCCGGGTGGCCGACGACGTGCGCAGGTCGGCGGTCGGCGACGACGTCACCTACATCGTCACCCGCAACATCAACTTCACCAACGTCTGCTACACCGGCTGCCGGTTCTGCGCCTTCGCCCAGCGCCGCACGGACGCCGACGCCTACACGCTGTCGCTGGAGCAGGTGGCGGACCGCGCCCAGCAGGCCTGGGAGGTCGGCGCGGTCGAGGTGTGCATGCAGGGCGGCATCCACCCCGACCTGCCCGGGACGGCGTACTTCGACATCGCCAGGGCGGTGAAGGAGCGCGTGCCGGGCATGCATGTGCACGCCTTCTCGCCGATGGAGGTGGTCAACGGCGCGACCCGCACCGGTCTGTCGGTCCGCGAGTGGCTGACGGCCGCCAAGGAGGCGGGCCTGGACTCCATCCCCGGCACGGCGGCGGAGATCCTGGACGACGAGGTCCGCTGGGTGCTCACCAAGGGCAAGCTGCCCACGGCCACCTGGATCGAGGTGATCAGGACCGCGCACGAGCTGGGCATCCGCTCGTCGTCCACGATGATGTACGGCCATGTGGACCAGCCCCGGCACTGGCTCGGCCATCTGCGCACGCTGGCCGGCATCCAGCGGGAGACGGGCGGCTTCACCGAGTTCGTCACCCTGCCGTTCATCCACACCAACGCCCCGGTGTACCTGGCGGGGATCGCCCGTCCGGGGCCGACCCTGCGGGACAACCGGGCGGTGACGGCGATGGCCCGGCTCCTGCTCCACCCCTGGATCCCCAACATCCAGACAAGCTGGGTGAAATTGGGCACGGAGGGGGCGGCGGAGATGCTCCGCTCCGGCGCGAACGACCTCGGCGGCACCCTGATGGAGGAGACGATCTCCCGCATGGCGGGCTCCTCCTACGGCTCGTACAAGTCGGTCCGCGACCTGATCGCGGTGGCGGAGGCGGCCGGCCGCCCGGCGAGGCCGCGCACCACCCTCTACGGCGAGGTCCCCGAGGAGCGGGTACGGGCCGCCGAGGCGTCCGACGGGCACCTGCCGGAGCTGCTGCCGGTCCTGGACTGAGTACGATTGTCCGACCCCCGATGCTGGACGGGGCCCCGTAGCGGAGGAGATGCGTCCCGTGGCTGCCCGACTGCCCTCCTGGGCCTGGGTCACCGGTCTGACGACGGGGGCGACCGCGGTCGTCGTCGCCCTCGCCGTACAGGCGGACGCCGGGCCGCATCCCACGGCCGCCGCCGTGGCCCGGCCCGGCGCGTCGGCGTCGGCGAGCCCGCACGCGTCCGCGCCGGCGTCCCTCCCGCAGGAGCCCGCGCTGCCGGACGACTCCGGCGACGGCCGCCGGATCGTGTACTCGGTGGGCGCCAAGCGGGTGTGGCTGGTCGACGCGACCGGCAAGCCGATCCGCACGTTCCCGGTGTGGCCGGGCACGGTCGACCCGCGGCCCGGCCGCTACTCGGTCATCAAGCGCACCCAGTCCCTCAAGGGCTCGGACGGCGTGGAGATCGAGCACGTCATGTACTTCACCACGGCGGACGGCGTGAACGTCGCCTTCTCCAACGCGCTGGACGGTTCCTCCCCGCCCCCCGCGAACGGCCAGAAGCTGGGCGGCATCCGGCTGCACAAGGAGGACGGGGCCGCGCTGTGGTCCTTCGGCGACCAGGGCACCCGGGTCGCGGTCGTCGACTAGCGTCCGTCCCCGTCCCCGCCCCCTGTCTCGGTCTCCGTGCGCGGCTGCCGGGCGGGGAGCTGGTTGACGATCAGCGCGACCCCGCTGATCAGGAAGATCCGGGTCGCCGCCTCCAGTCCGTTCCAGGACTCGGACTGCCACATGGCGAACCACTCCCCGCCGATGGCGATGAACCCGCCGCCGAACAGCAGCATCAGCATCAGCAGCCCGTAGGTGGACCAGCGCCGCGCGGAATCGTCCCTGCCGCGCGCCCACAGCGACGTCCCCCAGATCAGCAGCAGGGCCGCCACGCTCTCCCAGACGATGATCAGCACGTACGCGGCGTCCTCCAGGGCCGTGCTCGTCACGGCCCGCCACTTCAGGTCGCCGTCCTTGAACGTCGTGTCCATCGACAGCACATGCCGGACGTAACTCTGGTTGGTGCCGAAGTCGGTGATGTTCCCGAAGGCGACCAGGGTGATGTAGAGGGCGAGTATGCCGGTGAGCACCCCGGCGGCGAGCCGGAGGCCGGTGGGGCGGGTGGGAGTGGTGGTCATGACTGGATTCTCTCCTGGCCAACACCGGCCCCGTGCACGGGGATTGAGCCAGAGGGCCGGTGAACCGCGGGGAGCGCCGGGGCGAACGTGGCCGGTCCGCCGGACAACGCCCCGTGGAGGCGGTTTTGTCCCGCTGAACGGGCCGTTCCCGGTCGATTACAGTGCTGCGCGTCGTACAGGCGGGCGGTGCCAGGGGAGGTCTGGTGGGGGTGACGACCGGTGCCGTCTGGGGCCGTGCCGAACAACAGGACTATCGCAGCAGGGTGCGCGGCACCCTGCTCGGGGTCGCGGTGGGCGACGCGCTCGGCGGACCCGTGGACGCCCTCTCCCTGCCGGAGATACGGGCCGCGTACGGCGATGAGGGGCTGCTCGACCTGGCCTTCGGGCACGGCCGCCGCGGCAGCGTCACCCACCACACCCAGCTGACCCTGTTCACCGTGGACGGGCTGATACGCGCCCAGGTACGGCGGGACACCGGCGCCTGGCACCCGCCGACCGATCTGCACCGGGCGTATCTGCGCTGGGCGGCGACCCAGCGGGACTGGGGCCCCGACGAACGCCGCGCGGAGGACGGCTGGCTGGCCCGCGAGGAGTGGCTGTACGCCCGCCGCGGCCCCACCCGCGCGCTGCTCATCGGGTTCGGCGACCGGACCATGGGCACGCTGGAGTCCCCCAAGAACCCCGACGAGCCGGGCCCCGAGGCGGTCGCCCGCTCGGCCCCCTTCGGACTGCTCGTCGGCTGGGAGCCGCAACTCGTCGTGCAACTGGCCGTGGAGTGCGCGGCCCAGACCCACGGCCATCCCGTCGCCTGCCTCTCGGCGGGCGCGTACGCCGTGATCGTGCACGCGCTGGCCCGGGGCGACAGCCTGGACGGCGCCGTGCGGCGGGCGCTCGCCCTGCTCGCCGCCCGTCCCGGCCACCAGCCGGTCTCCGACGCCCTGCGGCGCGCCCTCGGCGCGGTACGGCAGGGCGTGCCGGCCCCGGCCCGGGTGGAGGAGCTGGCCGGCGACGGCACGGCGGACGGGCTGCTGGCCGCGTCCGTCTACTGCGCGCTGGTGGGGGAGGACGTACGGCACGGGCTGTGCCTCGCGGTCAACCAGAGCGGCCCGTCGGCGGCGGCCGGCGCCCTCACCGGGGGGCTCCTCGGCGCCCTGCACGGCGAAACGGCCCTCCCCCCGGCCTGGCTGGCCGAACTGGAGGGCCGTCCCACGCTCCTCGAACTCGCCGACGACTTCGCGATGGAGATGACCCAGGGCCCGGCCCTGCACGGACCCGCGGGGACGTCCCCGGGCTGGCTGGCGCGGTACCCGCGGGCGTGAGGCGCCCCTACGGCGCTCCCACCACGCCGTCGCCCGCCTTGGCCGGTGCCGGGACCGCCGTCCCGTCGCTGTCGGTGTTCACCTTCTCGATGACGGCCAGCCGCTCCGGTGTGTCCTCCGGCTTCAGGTAACCGATCAGGACGTACAGGACCAGGGAGACCGCGAGCGGCACCGAGACCTGGTACTGGAGCGGCACACCGCCGTCCACGTTCCAGCTGATGGGGTAGTTGACCAGCCAGAAGGCCAGCAGGCCCGCCGCCCAGCTGGTGAGCGCCGCCGTCGGCCCGGAGCGGCGGAACGCGCGCAGCAGCCCGAGCATCATCGGGATCGCGATCGGTCCCATCAGCCCCGCCACCCACTTGATGACGACCGTGATGATGTCCTTGAACGCGGGGGAGTTGACCTGGGTCGCGACCGCCATGGACAGACCGAGGAAGACGACCGTGGTGACCCGGGCCGCGATCAGCCCCGAACGCTCGCCCCAGCCCCGCGCCCTGGCCGACAGCACCGGCGCGAGGTCCCGGGTGAAGACCGCCGCGATCGCGTTGGCGTCGGAGGAGCACATGGCCATGGTGTGGGAGAAGAACCCGACGATGACCAGGCCCAGCAGCCCGTGCGGCAGCAGCTGCTCGGTCATCAGCGCGTAGGAGTCGGAGCCGTCCGGCTTCTGCGCCCGCACCAGCAGCGGGGACATCCACATGGGGAAGAACAGGACGACCGGCCAGACCAGCCACAGGATCGCCGACAGCCGGGCCGAGCGTTCGGCCTGGTGGGCGGTGCCGGTGGCCATGTAGCGCTGGGCCTGGTTCAGCATGCCGCCGTTGTACTCGAAGAGCTTGATGAACAGGAACGCCAGCAGGAACACCGTGCTGTACGGGCCGACCAGCGGTTTCTCGTGGCCGTGCAGCGCGGGCTCGTCCCAGGCCCCGAGGAAGCCGATGTTCTTCTCGTTCAGCTTCACCACGACCGCGATGAACATGGACAGCCCGGCCAGTAGCTGGATGACGAACTGCCCGAGCTCGGTCAGCGCGTCCGCCCACAGGCCGCCGATCGTGCAGTAGACGGCGGTGATCGCGCCGGTGATGAGGATCCCCTGGTTCAGCGAGACCCCGGTGAACACCGACAGCAGTGTGGCGATCGCCGCCCACTTGGCGCCCACGTCCACGATCTTCAACAGCATGCCGGACCAGGCGAGCGCCTGCTGGGTCGGCAGGTCGTAGCGGTTCTTCAGGTACTCCAGCGGGGAGGCCACATGGAGCCGGGAGCGCAGCCGGTTGATGCGCGGCGCGAACAGCTTCGACCCGATGGCTATGCCGAGCGCGATGGGAAAGGACCAGGTGATGAAGGAGGTGACGCCGTAGGTGTAGGCGATGCCCGCGTACCCGGTGAACATCACCGCGCTGTAGCCCGACATGTGGTGCGAGATGCCGGACAGCCACCAGGGCATCTTGCCGCCGGCTGTGAAGAAGTCCGAGACGTTGTCCACGCGCTTGTGCGACCAGACACCGATCGCGACCATCACGCCGAAGTAGCCGATGAGCACGGCCCAGTCGAGACTGTTCATGTGCTCGATCGTGGTTCCGCTCACATGAACGCGACAAGCAACGGTAAGGTCAAGTAAGAGTAAAATCGTTCGTCGCAGTGACCCCCGTTCATATTTCTGAACGGGGGTGTGGGTCGAGTCGTTCAGTCCGCCGCCGTCGCTTCAGACCGTCGCGTCACTTCAGCTCGTCGGGGCACGGCGTACCGCGCGGCAGTTGGTACGGCGCGGCCAGCCGGTACGTCCCCGCCTTCGGCGCCACCAGCACCGTCCACCGGTCCCCGTTCGCGTCCTCCGGGGTCTGCGTAAGACACCCGTTGACGTTCCGGTAGGTCTTGGGCGCGTCGGAGGACTCCTGCGGCGGCTTCAGGCTCTTGCCGTGCTCGTCCACGATGCTCAGCCACGGCGAGTACGGGATCCGCACCAGGACCCGGCCGGGCTTGCGCACCCGCAGGGTCATCTCGACCTGGTCGGCGCGGTCCACCACCGCGTTCGGCTCGGCGAGCGGCGCCGGGTCGGTCACCTTGAACAGCTGCCAGTTGGCGTCGCCCCAGACCTGCTTCAGATACGGCATCCCGCGCCGCAGCAGCTCCCGCTCCCGCTGGCCGCCGGACCCGTCCAGGTCGTCCTTGGGCAGCACCACGTAGTGCACGGCCCAGCGCTTCAGCCACTCGTAGTAGTTCGCCGAGTTCAGCGTGTCGTCGTAGAAGAGCGGGTTGCGCTCCATGTCGGCCTGCCGGTTCCAGCCGCGGGCCAGGTTGACGTACGGCGCGAGCGCGGAGGCCTCGCGGTGCGAGCGGGCCGGGACCACCTCGACGCGGCCCTTCTCGGCGCCGCCCTTCTGCAGTTCGTGCACCAGCGGGGCCAGCTCACGCGCCCAGGACGCGGCCGGAGTGGTGTGGATGATGTCGTCCACAGACTTGTAGCCGATCCAGCCGACGAAGCCGAGGAAGGCCAGCACGGTCAGATACCACTTGCGCGACTTCGGCACGGTGTACGGCAGCGCCGCGATCAGGGCCGCGCCCGCGAACAGCATCGGCAGCCGCGAGATGTTCGACCCGATCTGCGAGCTGATCAGCCACACCAGCACCACGGCGAGGCTGTAGACGGCCGCCGTCAGCCGGACGGTCACCCACCGCTTGGGCACCAGGAACAGGCACAGCAGGCCGTACAACAGCGGCATGACCACCGAGCCGAACCCCATCGGCTGGGTGCCGGAGAACGGGAACAGCCAGGCCGACACCGCGACCACCGCCGACGGCGCGAGCCCCAGCGCCCAGGCGCCCGGCCGCCGCTTCTGGAGGAACAGGGCGACCGCGACCAGGCCCACGAACAGCCCCGCGACCGGCGAGGACATCGTGGCCAGCGCGGCCAGTGGGGCGGTGACCAGGGCCTTCGCCCAGCGTTTGGTCCGCCACCGGTACGGCCAGCAGAACACCGCCGCGACCGCGCCCAGCGCGAACATGGTGCCGAGCCCGAAGGTCACCCGCCCGGAGATCGCGTTGCACAGGAACGCGAAGACCCCGGCGAGCGAGGCCCACAGCGGGTTCTTCACCACCCGGCTGCGGATCAGCACCAGCGTCAGCAGGGCCGCCGACACGGTGCCGGCGACCATCATCGTCGTACGGACGCCGAGGACCGACATCAGATACGGCGACACCACGCTGTACGACACCGGGTGCATGCCCCCGTACCAGGCGAGGTTGTACGCCGAGTCCGGGTGCCGGCCGACGAACTCCGCCCACGCGTCCTGCGCGGCGAGATCACCACCGCTGTTCGCGAAGGTGAAGAACCAGATGATGTGCAGCACACCCGCGAGGGCCGTGACCGACAGCACGGGATGCCGCAGCAGCCGCCGGCGCAGCGCCCCGAGCGCGGTGCGCGGATCCGCGGATCCGCCGGGGGGCACCTCGGGGGTGCCGCTGTCCGCGCCGGTCCCGGACGGACGTATTCGCGCGTCGGCTCCCGGGCCCGGTTCGGCGTCGTCGGCGTGTGTCGGCTCCGCTGTGGCCACTGAAGGCACTCCCCGTGTCCCGTCTTCTGTTCTCGGCCGCTTCCACGGTGTACCCGGCCGCTTTCCGTTTTCTTCCAGTTCGCGGCCCTGTCTCGCGTGACCGGCGACCTGCCCCGATTCGTGACGCTAGCACGCACCCCGCCGCGAAAGCTCCCGGGTGGGGCTCCGGCGACGGGGTGCGGGGACGGGCTCGGGCGGCCGGTGATCAGCCCAGGCGGGTCAGCTTGGCGCCGAATCCGGGCTCGGCCAGATCCTTCTGGAGGGCGACCGGAACCTTCACCGCGGCGGCCGAACCGTCACCCACGGTGAGCGTGCCGACCCGGGTGCCGGCCTTCGCGGTGTGCGGCACCGACCCGGAGGCGAAGGTCAGCCTGACCTTCAGGCCCGCCCAGCCGACCGCCGTGACGTCCTTCGTGGCCACCACCGGGGTGTGGCCGCCGAGCCGGTCGTCCACATAGCCGACCACATCGCCCTTCTTCAGGACCTTCGCCGAGGTCAGCGCCTCCTCGGCGGCGAGCAGCGCCGTCTTGCTGACCGCGTTGGCGGTGCCGAGGATCGGCGTCTTGTTCTGGCCGAGGATGGCGCCGACGATCGTGACCGTCTGCCCGCCGACCTTCTTGCGGGAGGCGAAGAGCAGGTTGCCGCCCGCCTTGGTGGTGCTGCCGGTCTTGATGCCGATCGCGCCGATGCGGTAGGGCAGCTCGTTGTAGTTGGGCCAGTTGCGGCCGGAGGGGTCCGTCCAGCTCGCCGCGCTGGTGATGGCGACCAGGGCCGGGTTCTTGACGACCGCGCGGCCCAGCTTCACCTGGTCCTCGGCCGTGGAGACGGTGGTCTCCTTCAGACCCGAGGGGTCGGTGTACGTCGTGCCGGTCATCCCCAGCTCCTTGGCGGTGGCGTTCATCTTCTTGACGAACGCCGCCTCCGAGCCCGCGTCCCAGCGCGCGAGCAGCCGCGCGATGTTGTTGGCGGAGGGGATCATGACGGCGGACAGGGCCTGCTTCTCGGTGAGGTGGTCACCGGCCTTGACGGTGTTCAGCGTGGACTCGCCGTCCTTGTCGTAGCCGCCCTCCTTCTCCGCCTTCGGGTCCACCTCGATCTTCGGACCCTCCTGCCCCGGCTTCAGCGGGTGGTCGCGGAGGATGATGTAGGCGGTCATGGTCTTGGCGACCGAGCCGATGGCCACGGGCTTCTGGTCGCCGAAGTGACCCATGGTGCCGATGCCGTCGCCGTCCACCCAGCCCTGGCCCTCGTCCGGCCAGGGCAGCCGGGTCGCGCCGCCGTCGAACGTGAAGGTGTCCTCGGCGGTGAGCGCGAGGGCGGGCGCCGGCAGCGGACGGAACGTCTGTACGACCGCGAAGATGATCGCCAGGAGCAGGACCAGCGGCGTCCAGATCTTGATCCGGCGCACGAGCGTGCGGACCGGGGTCTCCGGGGGCGGCGGCGTGTTGGTCAGCTCGGCCAGCAGATCCAGCGGGGGCTTGGGCGGCAGCGGCTGCTGGGTGGTGAGCTCGGGGCCGATCCGGGGAACGGCGGTGGTGGCCTCGGACGGTGCGGCCTGGCCGGCCGGGCGCGCGCCGTCCTTCGACGCGGGCGCGGAGGAGGGCGCGGCGGCGGGGGCGGCGGCCTTTCCGGCCGGGCGCATGTCGTCCTTCAGCGCGACGAACTTGCTGGTGCGCTCGGACTCGGACTCGGCGGGCTCGGCCTTGCCCTTGCCCTTGTCCTTGTCCTTGTCCTTGCCACCGACCTTGAGCATGGTGGTGGGCTGGTCGACGGCGGGCTTCTTGGGCTGTACGGCCTTGAAGACGGTGGTCGGCTGATCGACGCCCGCGGCGGCGGCACCGGACTTGGCACCGGTGTCTTCCTTCGGGCCGGCGTCGTCGGCGTCGTCGGTGTCTGCGTCGTCGTCGGAGGTGTCTGCGTCTGCGTCCGGGGCCGCGTCTATGCCGGTCTTGGCGTCCGTGGTCGCGTCGGCGTCGGACTTGGTCGACTTGGTGTCGGCCTCGTCCTTCGCGTCCGCCTTCTTCACCTTCGCGTCGTCGTCGGCGGCTTCCGCCTTCGGCTCGTCCTTCGGCTCGTCCTCAGGGGAGGTGCCGGAGTCCTCGTCAGCGTCGGTGCCGGAGTCGTCCTTGGCGTCGGTGCGGGAGTCGTCTTCGGCGCCGACGTGGTCGTCGGCGTCGGTCTTCGTCCCGGCTTCCGTGCCGTCGCCGTCCTCGGCACCGGTGCCGGACGCGCCCTCGGACTCGGCCGCGGCGCGCGAGTCGGCCGACTCGTCACCTTCGCTCTCCCCCTCGCCCTCGGCCTCCCGGCCTGACGAGTCGTCGGCGTCGGCATCGGCGTCGGCGTCGGCACCGGCCGCAGGGCGGGACGAGCCCTCGGTCTCCCCGTGGGACGAACCCCCGCTCGCCGCCTCGCCCTTGGACGCCCCCGCGCCCGCGTCCCCGGCCGCACCGGCCTTCTTTGCAGTCGCGTCGTTCCCCGGCTCCCGGGTCCACGCCGAGACGGCCGCGCGCAGCTCCGTGTCCCCGTCGGCCGAGGAACCCTTGTCGCGGGCCACCGTCAGCCGCGGATCGCGCGCCTCGGGAACCGAACCCGCGCTCTGTGACGTCGGTTCCGCCGACGACTCGCGCTGCTTCGACCTGTCGGGGGACTCGCCCGCCACCGATGCCTCCTCCATGCGCCGCGCGCTTGCGCGCGCGCCCTGTCCGAACCATGTACCAGTGTCCTGTGTGAGGGCTTGGCCCCTGCGGTAGACGAGAACGACATACCTGCCGGTTCCCTTACGAACCGGTCACGCGCCCTCGACAGACCAATGTGAGAGGGGTCACCCTGTCATTCATCCACGCGGGGAGGCATGGATGGGCAGGAGCCGCAGAACACTTCCGGAGGAGCTTCTGCTGCTGGCACTGGACCCGGCCACGGGTACCACTGCGCAGCCGCAGTCGCTCGACCTCGGTCTGGCCGGTGCACAGCTAGTGGAGCTGGCGCTGGCCGGACGGATAGCCCCAGACGGGGATCGTATCGCCGTGGTGGTGCCACGGCCGACAGGAGATCCGACTCTGGACTGCGCGTTGGAGTTGCTGCGAAGGCGCGGCGCTCCGGTGCGTGCCGTCCACTGGATCGGCGGGCCCCGGCTGGGGCTCAGGCAGACCTACCTTTCGCATCTGGAGCGGTGCGGCATGGTCGCCGCCGTACCCGGCCAGATGTGCGGGGTGCTGCCGACCACGCGTTACCAGGCGACCGACACCGCCATCAGCCGGGAGATCCGAGCCCGGCTGGATTCCGCGATCCGCACCGGCGTACCGCCGGACCCGCGGACCGCGGCGCTCGCCGCCCTGGCGCACGCCGTCGGGCTCGGCAAGCACCTGTATCCGGGGAACGAGGGACGCTCGTCCCGCTCCCGGCTGCGGGACCTGATCAGGCACGACCCCATGGGCGGGCTCGTCGCGCACGCCGTCATGGACGTACAGAACGGCGCGGCGGCCCAGCCGCGCCGGGGCTCGGCGTCGGCCGGCCGGCAGGCCGCGCCCGGAGCCAGGGCCGCGACGGAACCCGCACGCGGGGTTCCGATGCAGCCGCACCGCGGGTCCATGGCCCGTGCCGTGGCCCACTGAGCCGTAAGGCCGGTACGCACAGACCCGTTCGGGAGCCGCTGGTCGGAGCGGGACGGTGAGACCGCTGTCGTGGTCCCGCCGTCCCGCTCGACTGCGTCCACCCGTTCGAAGACGCCTTGAAGGGCGTTGCATATCCGCCGTTTCCCAGCGCCGGAAAGCACCTTGGTGGCAGTCTGCTCAACAGCAGATACGGAAAGTGTTGAGTCACAGGCAGGCAGCCGGAGGTGCACGTCCCGTGGCGTCCAATGTCAATCCCACCGTAAGGCGACGCCGGCTGGGCCAGGAGCTGCGCAGACTCCGCGAGCTCAAGGGCATGACGGCCGAAGAGGTGGCGGAGCGACTGCTGGTGTCGCAGTCGAAGATCAGCAGGCTCGAGAACGGCCGGAGGAGCATCAGCCAGCGCGATGTGCGCGACCTGTGCGGGGTGTACGAGGTCGAGGACAAGCGGATCGTCGACTCGCTGATGGAGATGGCCCGGGACTCGCGCCAGCAGGGCTGGTGGCACACCTTCGGGGACATCCCGTACAGCGTGTACATCGGCCTGGAGACCGACGCGGAGTCGCTGCGGGTGTACGAGCCGCAGATCGTCACCGGCCTGCTGCAGACCCGCCCCTACGCCGAGGCGCTGGTGCGCGGCGCGCTGCCGGAGACCTCGGCGGAGGAGATCGAGAAGCGCGTCGAGGTGCGGATCCGGCGGCAGGAGCGCATCACCACCGAGCGCAACCCGCTGCGGCTGTGGGTGGTGCTGGACGAGGCCGCGCTGCACCGGGTGGTGGGCAGCAGGCTGGTGATGCGCGAGCAGTTGGAGCACCTCATCGAGCTGTCCGAGCTGCCGCACGTCACCGTGCAGGTGCTGCCGTTCGAGGTGGGCGCGCACCCGGGCATCAACGGCCAGTACGCGATCCTGGAGTTCGCCGACGCGGCCGACTCCAGCGTGGTGTACCTGGAGGGCGTCACCAGCGACCTGTACCTGGAGAAGGCGCAGGACATGCAGAAGTACGCCGTGATGTACGAGCACTTGCGGGCGCAGTCGCACAATGTGGAGGTGTCCCGGCAGTTCATCGCGGAAGCGGCGAAAAGGTACGCCGACTGAGGCGAGAGGGGCACGGGCGCGGGATCGTACACCGCCGGTTCACTTCAGCGGAAGACTCGCCCGGAACATGCCATCCGGTCGAGTGAACGGCTCCTCCACCGGGGGAAGTTGCCCGCTAGCGTCGATCATGCCAATCGGACGACACGGTTGGCGCGAACCGGACCACCGCAACCGCAACAGGAGTGGACATGGCACTGATTCAGGGCGCTTCGGAGACGTGGATGAAGTCGTCGTACTCCGGGGGCAACGGCGCCTGCGTCGAGGTCAAGGCGCCGACCGCCGCCGAGCTCGCCGTCCGCGACTCCAAGGACATCGAGGGCCCGGTGCTGGCCTTCCCCGCCGACGCCTGGAACGCCTTCGTGGCCTCCGTCAAGGCGTAGTGGCCGCCTCCGTCGAGGCGTAGTGGCCTCCGTCGAGGCGTAAGGGCCCTTCCCGGCCCTGCCCGGCACGACAACCGCACAAGCAGTACCGAAGAGCCCTCTCGACCAGTCGCCGTCCTTGCCGAGAGGGCTCGCCCCTTTTCCCGGCCGGCCGGGCCCGTACGCGGCCCGGCCGGAGTACTCAGCCCAGCTGGGCCTCGATCGCGGTGACGACCTCGGCCGAGTCCGGCTCGGTCTGCGGGGAGAACCGGGCGACGACCCGGCCGTCCCGGCCGATCAGGAACTTCTCGAAGTTCCAGCGGATGTCCCCGCTGTGTCCCTCGGCGTCGGCGAACCCGACGAGCCGCTCGTACAGCGGGTGCCGGCCCGGGCCGTTCACCTCCACCTTCTCGGTCAGCGGGAAGGTCACGCCGTAGGTCGCCGAGCAGAACTGCGCGATCTCCTCGGCGCTGCCCGGCTCCTGCCCGAGGAACTGGTTGCAGGGCACGCCCAGCACGGTGAAGCCGCGGGCCGCGTACCGCTTCTGCAGCTCCTCCAGCGCCGAGTACTGCGGGGTCAGGCCGCACTTGGAGGCCACGTTCACGATGAGGACGGCATTGCCCGCGAACCGCGTCAGATCCGCGGAACCGCCCTGGAGGGCACCGATCTCGACGTCCAGCGGGGAGCCGCTGTGCTCAGTAGTCGTCATGCCACCGGATGCTAGCCCCCACGGCCCACCCGCCCCGCGCCGCACGGCCCAGCCACCCGCCACACCCGGCTCATGCGCCCGGTGCGCTGGTCCCGGGCCCGCTCGCCTCGACCAGGACGTCCCCCGCCGCCGTCCGCACGTACAGCACCGCCCGGCCGGCCCGCCGCCGCTCCACCAGCCCCGCCTCCCGCAGCACCTTCAGATGCCGCCCGACGGAGCCGAGGCCCTGCCCGGTCACGGCGGTCAGCTGGGTCGTGCTCAGGGGCGAGCGGAGCAGGAGGAGCACTCCGGCCCGGGCCGGCCCCAGCAGCGCGCTCAGCCCCGCCGGCACCGTGCGCCCGCCGTCCCCGGCCAGCACGCCGGCGCACGGGTAGATCACGGCGTACCGCTCCCGTTCCGCCCAGGACACCCAGCCCTGCCGCTGCGGGGTCACCGGCACGAAGAGCAGCTCGGCGCCGGAGATGTCGCGCGGCGGATACTCGTGCAGATTGACCTGGAACCGGTTGTCCCCGAGCCAGCGCGTCCCGCCCGGCCGCAGCCCGCCCAGCGTGCTCGCCCAGCCGCCCCGGCTCACCTGCGCGGTCCGTGCCAGCACATCCGCCTCCAGCACCCGCCGGCGCCGCTCCCAGGAGGGCCGTACGGTCTCCTCCCACACCCACTCCAACAGCGTGGCCGCCCGCTGCGGCAGGTCGTCCCGGTCCAGCACGGCGGGCAGCGGTCCGGCGAGCGAGAGCCGCAGATGGGCGCGGGCGGCACCGGGATCGACCGCGCGCACCCGGCCGACCTCCGCGGCGAAGTCCTCCCCGGGGCGCGGGGCGGGCGTCAGGAAGTCGGCGATCCACTCCCGGCCCAGGCCCGCCCGTACCAGCCGGGCCGTCACGGGGTCGGCCGCGAGCCGGGCCCGGTAGGCGGGCAGATGGGCGCTCAGCCAGGCATGCTCCCCGGGGTGCGCTCCCTGCCCGGTGTGCAGCAGCTTCAGGCACCCGAAGGCCTCGGCGAGCGGGGAGACGACGAACCGGCTCCGGGCGAGCGTGTCGGCGTCGAGCTGCCACCACCCCACGAGACGTACCTCCCCCGGGCCCCCTCGGCGTACGACCTGTCCGCGCGACCTTTCGCGCGACGTTTCGCACGAGGGCGAAACAATAACGGGCGCCCGGCGGCCCGGCCGAGACTCCGGGACCATGACCGGCTACCGATCCCTGTTCCGCACCCCGGAGTTCACCCCGCTCTTCCTCGGCACGGCCGCGCAGACCGCCGCCCAGACCATCGGTGGCCTCGCCCTGGGCACGCTGGTGTTCCGGGCGACGGGCTCCCCGCTGCTGTCGGCGGTGAGCATGTTCGGCCAGTCGCTCGCCCAGGCGCTCGGCACCACCGTCCTGCTCTCCGGTGCCGACAGGTTGCCCCCGCGAACGGCGCTGTCGGCGATCGCCCTGGCCTTCGCGGCCGGTACGGCGGTCCAGGCGCTGCCCGGTCTCCCGGCCGGCGCGCTCTTCGCCGTGCTCCTGCCGCTGGGCCTGGCGGCCTCGCTGGGCGGCGGGGTCCGCTGGGGCCTGCTGAACGAGATCCTCACCAAGGACGGGTACCTGCCCGGGCGTTCGCTGTTCAACATGGTGAGCGGGCTGTCGCAGATCGCCGGGTTCGCCACCGGCGGCGCCCTGCTCGCCGTACTCTCCCCGCGCGCCTGCCTGCTGTCGGCGGCGGCCCTGTACCTGACGGCCGCGCTGGTCCTGCGGCTCGGCCTGACCGACCGCCCGCCCCGCGCGGCCGGCCGCCTCTCGGCGTCGGCGACGTGGCGCGTCAACGCCGCGCTGTGGTCGTCCCGGCCGCGCCGCCTGACGTACCTGGGCCTCTGGCTGCCCAACGGCATGGTCGTCGGCTGCGAGTCGCTGTACGTCTCGTACGCCCCGCACGCCGCCGGCACCCTGTTCGCGTGCGGGGCGCTCGGCATGCTCGCCGGGGACGTGACGGTCGGCCGGCTGCTCCCCGCCGCCGTACGGGCCCGCCTGGCCACTCCGTTGCTGCTCCTGCTGGCGACACCGTTCCTGGTGTTCTGCGCGCACCCGCCCATGCCGGTGGCGGCGGCCTGCGTGACCGTGGCGTCGGTCGGTTTCGGGGCGGGCCTGGTACAGCAGGAGCGGCTGCTGCGGCTGACCCCCAGCGCCATGGCCGGCCAGGCCCTGGGACTGCACTCGGCGGGCATGCTGGCCCTCCAGGGCATCAGCGCTACGGCGGCGGGCACCCTGGCCCAGCTCACCACGCCCGCGACGGCGATGACAGCGATGGCAGCGGGCTCCGCCTGTGTCACCCTGACCCTGACCACGGCATCCCGCCGCCCCGGAACCCGACAGAAGGAAAACCCCCTGCCCGCGAGCTGAATCGGAACGAGTCGCGGGGCCTCGGCGCGGCTGGGATCGTCCTGGTCCCCCGGTGGGCGGCCGGCGGCGACTACGCGCGGGCGGTCCGGCTCGGAAGTGGTGGCCCCGCGCTGTCACCGCGCCTTGCGCGAGGACACCGACGACGCGCCCACCTCCGGCGCGGCGGACCACCGCCCCGCCGTCCACCGACTCGGCACCGTCCGCCTGGGCTTCGTCCCGGACGTGACGGCCTCGTCCCGCCCGGTCATCCCGGCGGTGCCGACACCCCACCCGGCTTCCTGGACGCATGCCGGAACCGGGCTGGTCCCGGTGAGGTGCCGTGAAGGCGCTCGTACGCCGTGCTGAAGGCGAACTCGTTCGTGTAGCCGACCCTCCGGGCCACGGACGCGACGGTGCTGCCCGGCTCCCGCAGCAGTTCCTCGGCCAGCGCCATCCGCCACCGGGTCAGGTGGGCCAGTGGCGTGTCACCGACCAGCGCGGTGAACCGGCGGGCGGGCGTGGAGCGGGACACCCCCGCCACCGCGGCGAGCCGGAGACCGTCCACGGGCGGGCGGGGCCGGTGTGCAGGGCCCGCAGCGCCGCGCCGGCCACGGGGCCGCCCAGGGCCCGGTACCAGGCCTCCGGTCCGGCGAGCCAGGTGCGCAGCGCGCGGGCCGGCAGCAGGTCCAGCAGACGGTCGAGGACCACCTGCTGACCGGGCAGATCGACGTCGAGCTCCTCGTCGACCAGGGCCCAGACGGCGGAGCCGGTCCCGGCCCGCGCGGGTACGACGAGCAGTTCCGGAAGCGCGCTCAGCAGCCGGCGTCCCACGTCACCGACCGTCCGGTAGATGCCGGTGAGCAACGCGGTCGGGCCGTCGGCGAGGGGGGACTTCTCGGCGTCATATCGGTCGATCGGCCGCGCAACGGGCGGCGTCCTGGGGTATGGGGCCAGGAGGCGCTTCAGGTCTACGCGGCCCACGCGGCGGTCGCTATAAGCAATGCCCGGCTGCGAGGGAACATGCAGCGGGCTCTGGTACGCCTGGAGCGGGAGCAGCAGGCGCTACGAGCCAGTGAGGAGTCGTTTCGGCAGGCCTTCGAATACGCGCCCAGCGGAATGGCCATCGCCGAGTTGGGAGGTGATCAGCACGGTCGGATCCTGCGAACTAATGACTGACACGGCGGACGGGCCCCGCTATCTGCTGACCCACGTAGAGGACATCGAGGACCGCAGGGCTTCTTGAGCCGGACACCGGGGCCGGTGATCTCCGGCTCATCTCAGCAGGGCGCGCTGCTGGTCGTCCCGCCCGACGCGACACCGGACGCCGCCCGTGCCGCGATGGCCCAGGCGGTCCGGGCGGACAACATCAGCGACGCGGAACAGATCCTCATCGACACCGGGAGCGGGCGTGGTCCTGTGCGCTGACGGGGCGGTGCGGGGCGCGACCGGTGCACGGCTTGGCCGGCGCACCAGCGCTCTCCGTCCGGCGGCCCGTTCCCTGGGGCGCGTCTGTCGGCGTCAGGCCCGCTGAGGGCGCGCCCCTCCCGGCCTCATCGGGTAGAGCAGACCATCGGAGCCCGTGTCCATGAGCAGTCGTTCGGTCTGCGGCGAGGGGTGGTGCAGCAGGAGGAACGCCTGGGCCTCGGCGGCATGCTCCGACACGTCGAGGAAGACGCGCAGGCCGTCGTCGTCACAGCGGTCGACGGTGGTCAGATCGACGTCGATGAGGGTGATGCCGTCCCGCAGACACTGCTCCAGAGCGGCGCGCAGCCGGGGCGCGGTGACGGGGTCGATCACACCGGCCAGGGTGACCAGGGCTCGCGCGCCCCGGTCGTGCCGGTAGATGTTCAGCTGCGGATGAGTCATGACGCCTCGGTTCGGATGCTCGGGCCCTCGGGTGCTCCAGAGCGGGCTCGCGTCGCCGCGGGCCGGGTGGGCGGTGGGGCGGGGCGGCCGGTCGGCCGGTCGGACGCCCGGATGCCGACCCATGGTGCGGGGTGCGGCTGGGGCGCGCCATGGCCACGGCGACCGGGCCGGGGAGTGCTGTACCGGTACGCCGCGATCCTGTCGGCGTGCTGGAGCCCGAGCCGGTGGATCACGTACACCGCCACTGCGACGAGGACGAGGAAGGCGATGGCTGTCAGGAAGGCGCTCATGGCGGCCACCTCACATACCGATGATCAGCCGGCTGGCCGGCCCTGGCGGACCGGTCTGTCCGGTGACGGCCGCGGACACCGCCGAGGCGCCGCCCTCGTACTCCCGTGGCTCGCCCGGGTCCAGTGCCTGGTCGGTGGGGGAGACGGCGTGCCGGGCCGCTTCCGCGGCGATGAGCGCGCTCGCGGTCAGGGGCGGGCCGCCGTGGCCGGACGCGGCTGCCATCAGACGGGCCGCCGACTGCGCCCCGGTCTCGGGCGGAACGACGAGGAGATCCCAGCGGCTGGTGCCGTAGGAGAGCAGCAGCAGCTTGTGCGGGTCGATCTCCGAGGTGAACCAGCCGACCTTGACGATGTGCCCGCTCACGGGGATCTCGCGGGGGATGACCGGCCAGTGCTCCGGGTTGACGGCGATACGGGTGATGCGGCCCCACAGGGGGTCCAGCACGTCCGTGAGCGCCGGCAGTTCACCGAGCAGGTCCCGGGAGCGTGGCCACCAGGCTCCGTCCAGCAGCCCGCGGGAGGCGCCGTCGGTCTTCAGCGCGAGACGTGCGGCCGGGGCTGCGACGGACTCGCGGTGTGGCACGGTGGGGTACAAGGTCGCTGACATGGTGCGGACCTGTCTCCGGGCCACCTGTGCCGCGGCCCGGGTGTCGTCCTTCGCCGGGGACGACCCGGCGTGGAAGCCGGTGTGCGAGATGCCCTCGGTACTGTCCACACTACTCCGCGTTCACCGGCGGCGAGGGGCGCTGGCCGCACGGATGTGCGGTACCTGCCGCCGTGCAACGGTGACGGACGGCGGGGACGAGAGGTCAGCCGCGCCACTCCACCATGAGCAGCGTCGCGTCGTCGCTGGTCTTTCCGCCGCGCGCCCGCTTGAGCGTGTGGGACAGGGAGCGCGTCACCGCCCGGATGCCGCGGTCGGTCCTCCCCAGCTGGTTCACACAGTCGATCAGCTGCTCCTCGCCGAACTCCTCCCCGCCGCTCTTGTGTTCCTCGACCACTCCGTCGGTGAAGCAGAGGACTCGGTCCCCGGGCACCAGCCCCAGTTCGCTCACCTGAGGCTCCGAACCGCCCAGGCCGACGGGAAGGGTCGTCGGGACGACCAGACGCTGTGCGACGCGGTGGTCGCGGACGAGGATCGGCGGCGGGTGTCCGGCGTTGACCCACTGCACCCGCCCCGTCGTCGTGTCCAGCTGCAGCATCTGCGCGGTGGCGAAATGCTCGGGACCGAACTGCTCGGCCACGGCGCGGTCCATGAACGCGTAGATCTCCGACAGTCCGATGCCGGCGCGGCGGGCGTGGCGGTAGGCGCCGATGGCCACGGTGGCCATCGTGGCCGCGTCCAGCCCGTGCCCCATCGCGTCGATCATGACCACGTGGAGGACGTCGCCGTTCAGCGCGTAGTCGAAGCTGTCGCCGCCCACGTCGTAGGCGGGTTCCAGGATCCCGGCGACGGCGACCCGGGGCATGATCATGGCCAGCGGTGGCAGCAGGGACCACTGGATCTCCGCGGCGACGCTCATCCCCTCGTCGCGTCGGACGTCGAAGAACAGGTCGGAGTAGCCGTGCTTGGTCACCAGAAGGTCGGCCACCAGACCGGAGATTCTGAGCAGCAGGCGGCGGTCGTCGTCATCGACGCTGTCCAGCGTCACCGCCATGACCCCCACCTGGTCACCGCCGTCGAGCAGGGGCAGATGCACCCGGACGCCGTCCTCCTGGGGCACCTCGACAGGGACGGCGTCGAGAAAGCAGCGGCCCGCCTCGGAGTCGTCGATCACCTGGGGGTCCCCGCCGGCGAGTCCCTCACCGGGCAGCGGTACGAGCACCAACTGGCCGTAGTCCTGCAACAGCACCTGCGGACGGCGGCCACCGAGCCGGTCCACCACGTCGGCGACCAGGGGCCCGATGAGATGGGGCGGGAGTTCGTGCGCGCTGTCGAGGATCTTTCCGAGGAGCGCTTCCCCGAGACTTTCGGACCGGTCCGGGCGCCGTCCCGCCGGCATTCCCCCACCTTCCGCGGTCACGCTTCGGGCGGGGGCGGGCCCGGATGGCAAAGGATCTGTCGGTGCCATGGCTCCATCACGCGGTCGTGGACCCCGGCTCGCCGGTCACGGGGAGTCGGCCGGGTCGTGCTGCTTGTCTCGGTCCGGCTCCGCCTTCCGACTCCCAAGTGTCCTGTCCGTCGAGGCCGCTCTCGGCGAGTGCCAGCAGGCGCGGAGCCGGCAGTGGGTTCGCGGGGTCGGCGGCAGCGGTCAGCAGCCGGGTGGCCACTCGGGCCGGCTCGTCCGGAGGGATCACCAGCAGTTCCCAGCTCCCCACGGTGCCGCAGTCCACGGTGATGGCATGCGCCTCGGCGGCGGAATCGGTCAGCACCACCTCGATCAGGTGGCCGGGCGCCATCATCTCCTGCGGGGCATCGGGCCAGGCGGCCGTTTCCACGGTCACGCGGGTGACGGTGCCGATGCCCGGATCCAAGGAGCCGACCAGCGCGGGCAGCTCCAGTTCCAGCGCGTCGCAGCGCGGCCACCATGCGCCGTCCAGCGGGCCATGGCTGACACCTGGCATGAGGCGCAGCCGGGGCAAGGGCATCCGGTAGGAGTGTCCGTCACCTGGCACCGCAGCTTGGGCGGGCTCTGTGGTGATGTTCATCGTGCGATCCCGTTCCGGGCCGTGCGGTTTCCGGCTGCCCGTGTCTGTCACTCGCCGGGAACGGCGCCGCCGTGATCGTGCGCCCGGAAGTTCCCGGTATGTCTCAGATTACTCCCGACTGTGGCAGGCGGCGGGGCGCGCAGCCCTCGCACTGCCGCATCATCGGCGCGCCAAGGACTGCCCTTCGGCGGACAAGGTCAGCACACAGGGGGCGACGGGACCGGGCAGCCCGACGACCTCACCCATGTTCTGCCAGCCCCAGGACGAGAAGGCGGCTTGTCCTGCCTGGTCGGCAGGGTGCAGCAGGGTGACCCCGAGGGAGGAGCGCAGGTCTGTGAGCAGACGCTGTTGCAGCCGGCGGCCGATGTCGCGGTGCTGTGCGTGCGGATGGGCCACGACCTGGGTCAGGACGACGAACCGTGCGCAGGGGGTGAGCCGCTGGATGACCTCCTGAAGCGTTCCGCCGCCCTGCCGGCCGTCGGAGCTGTCAGAGCCCACCGGAAAACCGAAGGCGCAGCCGACCAGCACCGTCGTCTCGGCGACCAGCAGGGCGAAGCCGGGGCGGTGGGCGGTGACCGCCAAGCGGTACAGGAAGTCTCCGCGGTCGTGGTATGCCTCTCCGGCGGTGCCCGCGACGGACTCCGCAGCCAGGTCCGCGATGTCCTCGCGCATGTCTTCTGCCTGCAGGCGGGTCAGCCGGCGAAGGCGGATACCGTCCCTGAGGACCGGCTGGTCCGGCCGGCGAACGGGACCCTCGGGCGCCCCCGCCGCGGTACTCATGGGGCTGCCCGACGCGTCGGGCGGCACGGGACTCGCGGGGGCCGTAAGGAGCAGCGAAGTCGATCCGGTGGCATCGAGGAGCCGGGCGATCTGAGCGCACGGATGGTGCAGCCGCAGGCGAGCGTGGACCCGGCCGGCGCGCTGTGCTGCCGACAGGAGGACGTCCAGGCCCCTGGCGTCGCAGGAGCCGACCGTGGTCAGGTCGATGTCGATCTCGGTGACACCGTCCAGCAGACACTGCTCCACCGCGGCCCGTAGCAGCGGCGTCGTGGCCGGCCCGATGTCGCCGGCAAGCGTGACGAGCGTCCGCTCTCCTCGGTTCCGTCGATGGATGTCCAGCCGGGGAAGGGCCATCACGTCTCCCCTCGGCGGGGTTGCGGATCTGCGCGGGTGCTCAGCGCGGCTCCTGCCGTGATGAGCTTGCGCCGAGTTGCTTCGACCGTGGCGGACATGGTGCCGACCCGTCTCCGCGCCGACCACGGGGGCGGCCCGGATTTCACTCGTCTCTCGCCGAGGACGACCCGGCGTGGGGGCCGGAGTGCGTGAGGCCCTCGGTACTTCAACCGTACGCCGGCCGCATCCGGAAGCGGCTGCGTCGAAGGACGCGCACCTCACAGCCGAGGGCCGACGGGGTGAGGGCGGGGCAGAGCGCTGCCGCCCGCGAGCGAAGCCGGACGGCAGTGCGGGTGGACGAATTGAATGCCAGCTCACTTCCGAACCCGCACGCGACGCGACCTCCGCTCACCGGGTCTCCGGACCCGTCCGAGCGAAACGTCCCGCGCGAGGAGGACCGGTTTCCAAGACGACGTGACCGACTATGGCCTCAAGTTCGGGGACACCTCCTCGCGGAAGGGACGAGCACGTGCCCCTTGCCCTTCTCCTGGTTGGCCTGACCGGCTCCGGGAAGACCACCGTCGCCCGGGCGCCGGCCGCACGCGGCTTACCCGGCTGTCCGTGGACGAGGAGGTGCACACACCTGCTTCGAGAGGGAACAGCCCGTGGTCGAGGCCATCCGTCGGCGGTTCGTCAAGGAGCTGCGAGCGGGCAACTACCTCCCAGTCGACCGACAGGAACTGCTGAGGCGCCTTACCGAGCGCAACCAGCGCGAAGACGCCAAAAGCTCGACCGCATTGCCCTGCTGAAGCGCGGCGGGCCCCCTGACTGCGGTGCGCTGGCGGGCGGCATGGCCGGGAAGGTACTCCTACCTGGGCATGCCGCACAGCTCCCGGCCGTTGCCCGCCGCCGCATGTGTGCTGCGAGTACGAAGGCCCTCCCGTTCGATGAACGGACGGGCCTCTGACCAGGTGTTTCTCTGTGTTCCCGGCAGGATTCGAACCTGCGACACCCGCTTTAGGAGTTCGGTCTGGCCGCCTGTCCCCCCGCGCTGCGCGGGGCGGCCGTGGCCGTGTCAGACCACACCGCGCCGCCGCTGTCCGCTGTCGTTCATGTCAGCTATGGATGTCACCTCACACAGGCTGGGGTCACTTACGACGCTTGCGTGCCTTCGCCTTGCGTTCGGCTTCCTTGCGCTTCGCGATGGTGTACGACGACCACTCGCCACGGTGCAGGTCGCATCGCGACGCACCGACCATCGCCAGCCGCCGGCACCGAGTGCCCTTCTCCGTGAGCGCTCCACACCTGGACTGCGTACGAGCCACGTTCCCCACCCCCAGTCCCGACCGTTGCGCGGACCAGTGCAGGATTGCCGGGCACATGTCCTCTGTGGAAGGCGAACTGCTCCGCGCAGCGGTGCACGGCGGGCCAGGGAGGTTGCTCGGCGGCGCACGCCTTCCAAGTCCGTTGGTGCCTGGTCGGAGCGCGTACAGGGCCGTTCACCTGCGTTCATGGGTGCCCCGGCTACGGGAAGGACCTGGCATACGGTCTCGTCCGAACGACGGTGAACGGGGCTGAACCAGACGGAAACCGAGACGGCCGTACTCTTCACCGCAGCCTGGGAGACGGCCCGCGGCCGGTTTGCCGGAGCCGCCGTCATTCGTGGACCTAGGCTGCCTTGGACCGCGCCGCGCGTAGGCCCGAGGCGGGCTCCTGCGCGTCGAGTGGCAAGGTCTCGTCTTCCCCGAAGTCGGGGGCCCGGAAGGGGTTGGTCGTCGTCGGAGGCGGCGATGCCGCAGCGGAGCAGCGGGGTTGCCCTTCCGGGGCGGAAAACAGCGACGTCAGATCGATGAGAGGACTCTCTTTCGTTGCAGGTCCCTGGAGGGGCCTGGTGTGCCGTGACCGGGCACAGCGGTCCTACAGCCTGGTCATCTTGCCGTACGGGCTCAAGATCCGCATCTGCGCCGAGCCGAAATCCACGAGCGCCGCGATTCCGTCCTCGATGCCGATGACTCGGCCGAGGCCGTACATGTCGTGTGTGACCTGATCGCCCACGGCGAAGTGCTTGGGAGCCGGTGTGACCGGAGCCTTGAAGGGGCTGGTAGGCAGATGACGCTTCGGCGCAGCAGGCTTTGTCATGACTCAGTATGAGCCTACGTGTATCCCGTTCGCTGTGGCCATCGGCACAGATCCGCACGGGAACGACCGCTTCAAGCCACTGACCTGCGGGTTCGAGACCTGGTGAGGCGAAACTGGACCGTAAGTCCCCCATCACTGACCATGGCTGAGCCCAGCATCTCGCACGGTCGTGGCACGAACATCAGCCGACGGTAGTCAGCCACGTGGCACCCAGTCACGCTACCGGCTGCTGGATACAGGCCCCATCTCCGGGTCCAATGTGAGCTGGAGTGTGACAGAGACGCCGCCGCGGTTGACTGTCACGGCGTAGGTGGCACCGGCCCGCTTGCCGGCGAGCACGTTGTCGAGGTCGTTGACGGTGGGCGTGGGGACGCCTGCCACCTTCGTGATCACGTCGCCCGATTGCAGGCCGGACGCGCCAGTGCTGGAGCCTGGGTCAACCGAGAACACCCGGACACCACCACCGGGCGGATTTGTGTTGCGGAGGCGGCCTGCCACCACGCCCTGGACGCCCGGCCTGATGTTCACGGTCAGCGGCTGGGTCACGCCTTCGAGTGTGAAGGTGCCACTGAAGGTGCCACCTTGCAGTGGGGCGTTGGCGTCGGCGGCGACGTCGACCGTCAGCGGCCGGTCGAACCGCCAGATGGATGACGGGAACTGCCCCGTGGCGGACTTACCGTCGGCGGTGATGTTCACCGGACACGACTGGCCGTAGCAGTTGAGGTTCACCGCGGTGATGCGCGTGTAAGGCGGGGCTCTGATGCTGACCGGACTCGGCCCAGAGTGCAATTGGCCATCACCGGGATGCGTGACGGTCTGGGCAGGACCGCCGGCATCGAGGGTGGGAACATTTTGCTGGGGAGGTAGGGACTGGACGGCCAGCATGGTTCGCGTGGGTGGGGCGGCGGATGCAGTGGCGGGGATGACCCCGCCGAAAAGCATGGCCGCACTCACGGTGAGCAGGACGGAGACACGCGCGGTACCGCTGATCATGGTGGACTTCCTGTGGACAGCAGGGGGAGGCGCCGACGTCTGCGACACCCAGGCCAGGCTCGCCAGGTATGTCCCCTGGAAAACATAATTCGCTTCCCATTACCCAATACCGGGGGTTTTGAGGAAAGGGTTAATGATCAGGAAAAGAGTGTGGTAGGGGACGTTTCGGATAACGGAGAGCAGAGTCCGCTGGTCCCGCCGGTCCGGCCGGCGAGCGTGGCCCGGCCGGGCCGCAGTGCCCTGACGGGTACAGTCTGCAGGCGCCATCGTGGGACCCCGATGCGCTCGTCTGTCGACGGGACGGCGCTCCGCAGCCGAACGACCCGTCGCCGAGCCCATCGTCAACGCTGCTCGGGCTGCCGGCCGCGCGCCGCCGCATCGTGTGAACACTGCGCCCCTGTCTGGCATCACGGCCGGGCAGGGGCGCTTTCGTGCGCCTGGCGCTACGCGCCGAGCGCGTCAATCAGGTGGTCGTCAAGGTCGGCGAACCAGTCCTCGCGGCGCCACGGTCGCAGGTTGCTACGGGCGCGACGCAGCCGGATCGAGGCGACGCGACCGCCGGTTGCCGACGCAGCGTCAATGCAACCGTGCAGCAGCTCGGCTGCCGACTCGGGTTCATCGAGCCGGATACGGGCGAGTGCCTGATCGGTTGCCACGATCGCCCGCTGCACCTGCTCGCGTGGCGCCTGCAGCGCCTCGACGGACCGGGCGAAGTAGTCGTGCGCCTCGGCGGGATCACCGACGTAAAGAGAGGTAACGCCCTCGAACCCGCGCAGGTGCGCGGCCGAGAACGACGTCGACGCCGGGTCGCCGTCGCGGTCGCTGTCCATGTCGTACCAGGCGAGGGCGAGCGCCGCCCGCGCTTGCCGCTCGGCACCCGCACGGGCCGCGATCTCCGCCTGCAGGGCGTGCGCGCGGGCCCGGACCGTCACGCTCTCGCCGGCGCGGGCGTCGCGCACTGCCATCGAGCAGTCGGCGGCACGACTCCACGATCGGCGCGAGCAAGAGCTGCACCCGCACAAACGGCACGCTGCCGACTTGCCGGTTCACGTCGCCGACGGCGAGCCGGATGTCGGCGAGCAGCCCCTCGTCAAGGCGGGTGGGGTCAGCGAGGGCGGCAGAGAGGGCTCGTTGCGTCGACGGGCCGAGCAGCGCGAGCAACCCGCCGCCGCTGTCGGTCGCCGTCCGCACGAGCAGCGTGCGCAGCTCGTCAAGGCGGTACTCACTCTCGCCGAGGTGCGCGAGCGCGTCGAGCAGCTCGCCGAAATCCGAGCCGACGCCAAGCAGCACATGCCCATCGGTGTCGCGGGCGTACAGGTGCGCGAGCAGCAACTGATACCGCTCACCGGGCAGGATCGGCGCCTTGCTGGACTCCCACCGTGCAACGGACCGCTGCACACTCGTGACAGTCGAGTCGAGTGGCTGCCCGAGTTCAGCAGCCTTAGCGACCAGGGCGCGGGCGAGACCAGCGAGCGACCAGCCGCGGGCGAGCCGTAACCGCTTGAGCGTGGCAGCGCCGACAAGTCTGTCGTGCGTGCTCATGTCCTCATGATGCACGCTCCGTCGTTCATACGGGCACGATCAGTCGCGGTTTCCCCTGCGCGGCTGCGTAGCCGATCGTCTGCCACGTTCCCGACGCCCCCTCGGGCCCACCGAGCGGGAACCCGAGCACCATCTGGGCCCGGTCGACCATGTATCGGTTACGAGCGTGGTAAGCAGGCGTGCGCAGCTCGGCGGCACCGAGTTCGATGATCTCGGCGATCCGGTCGCGGCACCGCTCGATCGCCTGCCGCGCCTCGGCCGGCTGCTGCGCGACCGTGCCCGGCACGACGATCGTGATTCGACTCTGTGAGTGGCCAGCGAGCCACAACAGGGTGAGGCTGTCGATTCCCTTCGCACCGCCAATGTAGAAGTGGGCGTCATCAGCCGCCCAAGGTGCGAGGTAGGTACGGAATAGGTCACCGAACCAGACGAGGTCCCGGTGCCCGGTGTCCCGAGTCCCGGTAATCGCCGCGACTAGAGGCATTGATCAACTCCGTGTCATAGGGTGTCAGATCCCGCAGCCACGCGCCCTGCGATGGGATCAGGGGCATGGACGCGATGACCTCCTCGGCCATTCTGGTCGACCAACTCACCGCTCGCGGGCTGTCTGTGACGAACCGGGACGATGGCACCGTAAGCGTGACGAACCCGCTGCACCCCCGTATCGGTGAGGTACTGAGGGCGCTCGGTGGCCGGTACCTCACTGACTACGGCTACGAGATCGGTGAGCACGGCGACGAGCCGGCCACCGCCGACCGGGTCACGCACCTGCTTGGACTGCCCCGCACGAGCATCCCCGAGCAGTCGACGAGTCGCCAGGAGGTCGGACGGTGATCGGGCTCCGCCCGCCGCACGCCGGCGTGCCTACCCAGATCCGGCAGGAGTGGCGGTGATCACCGTAGTGCGCAAGGAACTGCCGCAGGTCCGCGTACTCCCCCCGGGAGACGTGTGCCTCGCCGGACGCGAGGCGCTTCGTGACCGGCGTGCTCACGGACTGGGGCCTGGCCAGCGTGCGGGATGACGCGGCGCTGGTCGTGACCGAGCTGGTGAGCAACGCGATCAAGCACACCGAGACGCCGTTCGTCCAGGTCATCGTCCGCCGAGTTTCACCCGGCGCCGTCCGGCTCATCGTCATCGACAAGCACCCGGACCTCTGGCCCGCCCTCCGGACCGCAGGGCCACTCGATACCGCCGGGCGCGGCCTGGCAGTGGTGGATGCCGTGACCAAGTCGTGGGGCTGCACCCGATGGCCCTGGGAGAAGCGGACCTGGGCCGACCTGGAGGCCCCCACGGAGGACCGGGCATGATGCCGACTCCGAGAACCCAGCTGATGGAGATCCCCGCCGCGCTGGTGCCGCACATCCCGTTGCCGCGCCTGGAACTGCTGTCCGACGCCCGGACTCGGGGCGCCAAGTGCGTATGGGGCGGCGAACGGCTCACCGGCGAGACGGCTATCGACCTCGGCGTGCAGGTGACCGAGGGCGGCTTCCGCTGGTTCCCCCGCGCCTGCCGACGCTGCACCCGGGACGCCGTACGGGCCGCCCGCGACATCCATCCGGACCGGTGCACCGAGTGCGAGGGGCCCACCGCCCTGTGCGAGACGCGCCGCGCTCTGCACGACCTGCTCATGGAGCTGCGCCGATGACCGTGCGGATCCCCGAGGAGCTGACGCGGCTGCACCGGCTCGTCTCCTGGTTCGAGTTGCCCCGGTGGCTGCCCGAGGCAGCCCGGGCGGGCAAAGCCTGCGTCTGGTGCGCCGGCCCGGTGGACGCCACCGTCGTGGAACTGGCCCCGTCGGCGACGCTCCCGCGCCCGGGCCTGCATGCGCTGCTACGCGGCCCGGCTCGCCTGGTACATCACCTGGTACGACTGGCACAGGCACTTCTCCGCCTGCACCCCCTGCAAGCAGCAGACCTGCCTCGTCGGCCACGGGCGCCGCCTCCTGCACGAGCAGACCATGCCCCCGATCGACAGGAAGCCCGTGTGCCTCTCCTGCCCCGCCCCGCTGCTGGCGACGGAACTCGTCGCCCCCGTGCGCTGGGAGGGGACCGACGGTTTCAACCTCGGGTACGCCCACCTTCGGTGCCTGAGCAGAAGGGCAAGCGTCACATGACCGGCACCAGCCCTGTCCGTCCCGTGCGGTACTGGGACGGCGTCCCAGTACCGTTCATCACCGCCTGGTCCAAGGAAGAGATCCCGGTCCAGGAGCTGGTCAAGGTCCACCGCTCCTCGGGCACGGTCCTTGGTCTCCGGGACGAGACCGACGTCGAGCGGCAGTTCGGCGTGTCCTGGGTGCGCATGCAGGCCACGCGAGGTGGCCGGCCGCAGCACGGCCGCGTCCACGCACTGCGTCAGCGGCAGGCGATGAGCCGCATGCTCTGCCAGCTCTGCGGCGGCCCCACGGTCGGCACCCGAAAGGACGAGCGGACCCTCTTCCTGGCGGCCAGCGCCGATGGCCACCCTCTCCTCAACGGAGAACGGACGGAATCTCCACCCGTGCACGCGGTGTGCGCCCGACTCTCCGTCGAGCACTGCCAGCCGCTGCGCCGGCACGGCTGGACGGCGGCCCTCGTACGGCACACGCCGGTCCGGGGAGTGGCCGGGCACGTCTACGACCCGCTCACCCTCGAACGGCTGCCCACCGCTCCCCGGCACCCGTGACGGCATGCACCGCATCCCTTTCACGGACACCAGACGGATCCGCTGGACCCTCGCGGCCCGCCTCGTCATCACCCTGGAGGGCGTCGTCCCCGTCACCGACCTCGACGCCCTGGCCGACGAGGAGACCGAGACCATCCGCGCCTCCCAACGACCCGTGTCCGGCAGCGACGCCGACCGCGCCGGGCACGGCTAGACCTCCAGCGCAACACCTCGGGCGGGGGCCAGGGGGTAAGCGCTGGAGCCGAGCGGCCGTCCTCGCCCCCGTCGGGGACGGCCGCTCACGGTAAGGGCTGGGCCTACTATGCAGCGTCGTCGTCGAAGAGGTCGCTGGGATGGAGCCCTAAGGCGTCGGCGAGGAGTAGCAGGTCCTCCAGGGTGGGGACGCGCTGCGCGTACTCCCAGCGGTGGATGGTCCGGATGTCTCGGCCGATGCGGTCACCGAGCTGTATCTGAGTGAGGCCAGCGCGGAGGCGTGCCGCGCGAATGCGTGCCCCGATCTCCCGGCGGCGGGTGCGTACCCAGTCGGGCATCGGATCGATTGGCACCCACCAACGCTGTAACGCAGACTCCGTCCGGCCCGTTCGTCGTGGGCGCGGGCGGAAAGGAGCGGTTGGTGGGGCGTTACGCGTCTCCGCCCCTTCCGGCCGTTAGACGCCATGACTCGGTCAAGGCGTCCCGCCCCGGGTGCAACAGCGCCCGGGGCGGTCTACGTTGTACGAGAAGGGCCCCCGCCGACGACTGCGACGGGGGCCCTCCGCCTGCTGGGCCGGCCTCCCCGCCGGACACCACGCAGGTCCACGGAGCGCGCGTCTCAGGCGCGCGTGGGGAGACGCACCTGCCCGCTCCGTTGCCCTCACTGTACTGGCATATGCAGTAAGTCCAGTTACTCGAACGGGTGACTTCAGGCAAGATCACGTGGGGATGTGGACTCCATGTGGACTCCGAACGCGAAACAGGCCCGCCGTTCGAACAGAACGACGGGCCTGTGTGTCCTCTGACCTGCTGCGCAAGCCTGTGCCCCCGGCAGGATTCGAACCTGCGACACCCGCTTTAGGAGTTTTCTCGGGGCAGGGCTGTGACCTGCGAAAACGGTGACCGCAGGGTGTCTGGCCTGGGAAAACACCACTCCGTAGTTCTCACGTGTTCACGAGGTTTCCCGGCTGAATGTGTGCTGAATCCGTGTTGCACGGGGCTGCTGGCATGCGAGGTGTCCATCCGCATGATGCGGGTGCCCAGGGCTGACGTGGCGACCGCCCGCGGCGAGTGACATCACACGCAGCAGCATGTCACCGCCCGGTCCAGGTCAGACCATCTCCAGGACCTCCGATAGTGGCTGGCCCCATGTGGCCCACTGTTCAAGCCTCCGGACCTCTATCAGGTGGATCTTCTGGCTTTCGGCGAAGCGTCGGGCAGGCAGCGAGAAGGTCCCGTTGGTCATGGCGATCACGAGGTCGGCCTTGTGTACCGGCCGGGCCGTGCCGTTAAGCCTCTGCAGGTCCGGGGAGCCTATCGCTCCTGATCCGGCGGCCCGGTGCTTGCACTGGATCACAACTATCTCACCCTTCGAGCCCTCGGCGATGACATCCGCACCGAGGTCGCCGGCGCCTCCGCCCGAGCGCCTCACGCGATACCCATCTCTGCGCACGAGATCAGCGGCTAGCTGCTCGAACTCGGAGTGGTGCAAAGCATGGATCTGTTCAAGTGTCATGCTGGCTTCGGAACGGACGAATGCCATGCGGTGGGCGTCGAGCATCGCGATACGGTGCAGTTCCTCGGCGTCTGCCTCCAGCAACGCGGCGATGCGATCAACTGCGTCTGAATACTGGCTCCATAGCGGCATCAGCGTCTCAAAGGCTGATGGCTCGACAGACTTTGCTGTCTGCTTATGGTGTCGCACCGCTACAGCACCGAACGTGTCCCTCATCTTGTTGAAGGCCGTCCTGGCTTCTTCCAGCGCCTGCTCGGCTTCAACGAGTTCGTCGGCCAGTCCTTCCACGAGGCGGCCCGCCGCAGCACGGCACAGGTCCGCTATCGGCTTCGGAGTGTCGGTCAGGGAGGCGGCCTTACGCGCCTTCGCCTCCCTCGTCTCTCGGATGACGTCCTGTACGTGCTTGTGCAACGCCGCGACGATGGCGTTGGCGTAACTGGCTTCGGTTGTGTAGATGAAGGAGGCAAGGAGTTGGTCTTGCGTCGCCTTGCCGATGGCGTCACCTATCCATCGCCGGAAGTCCTTGTCTGCGTACCGATGCGGACGGATCTCACCAAGTTCTCTGATGTGCACGCGCAGAACTTACCGGGTCCCACTGACAGTCTCGGGATAGGTCCGTACTAGATGCCTTACATGCAGCGGCTACAGTCATGGGCGACCCGTGACCGGCGCCCGCACTACATGAAGCCACGGCCCGGCCAGCCGTGAACGCGCAGTCCCAGCTCTCCCCGCGTACGAGGTGTGCTACGCCGCAACATTAAATGCTGGTTCGTATCCACTGTCGATCTTGACGTCCTCATACACGATGGTTTGACACAGTCGGTTCCATCGGTTGCCCAGCAGAACAGCGAATCCCATGGGGCAGGCGAGGAAGAGGTGCATGCGTCGGATCCTTCGGCTAAAGCGGCGGAGGCGGTCACGCATTCCGGCTGCCAGAGCGTTGGCTGTGGTGCCGTCGGGGACGGAGCCGTCTTTGGCTGAGCCGCTCGGCGGCGTGAGGACGATGAGCTTGCCGACGGGGAGGTTCTGCTCGCGCAGATATTCCAGGACGTCCTCGGTAAGGTCTGCTGCGACTGCGATGGCGACAGCGATCTCGTCGCCGCCCTGGCCGATCTCGTGCTCGGTGACTCGTGGGACCAGGCAGGTGTCAAACGGGTCGCTGGTAGACCAGAGTTGTCCGCGCTGCACTACTGCGACGTCGGTCCCGGTAACCATGCGGAAGGTGGTACCCACCAGAAAGGCCGACGCGAGACGGATGCTGCCCGTGACGGAGACGGCGGCGGTTCCGGCGGGCAGGTGTCCCGGTACGGACTCGATATCCATCTGCAGCTGGCCCCAGGTGTTCGGTAACAAGGGGCGACGCTTGGTGAAGGCGGAGTCGCCGTCGAAGCGGTCAACCCAGTTGATGGCGTGGCTGGCGTCCGGTGCCATCGGGTCCGGTTTGAGAGTGGCGATCGACAACACGCCCCGGGCGGGGCCAGCCCTCAGGCCCAGATCGGCGACGGCAGCCTCTATCAGTTCTAGCGTAAGTTCTCGTCGGCCCTCGCGGACCATCTTGGCGACCCAGCCGGTTCCCTCGTCAAGCGCCCGCTGATCATGGCGAAGTCCCGTGACGGCCATCAGGAGGCGAAGGTTTTCCTGGTACCAGACCATGTCCAGAGGCAGGTCGAAGCGCAGCACCGACAGGAGATCGATGAGCTCGGCTTCAGTGAGTCCTGCTTCCTGCGCCCACCGGGCACGTGCCTTACCGCGATCCGATCTGGACCCGCCTACGGCCGCTTTGGGCATCAAGAGGCCCGTACGGGCATCGCGCCCCGCCAACAAGTGATCCCCGGGGTCGGCCGCCCGGTTGGTGACCAGGCGGAGGTCGACGCTGCCGCCGTCTGAGGTCAGCCCCTTCCACGTCCTGGCGATCTTTTCAAGGATGGACGGCCCACCACTGGCGCTTCGCTTTGTCAAATACTCCTCATTGACCGGTGTGGAGCTGTCGACCGCGTACTTGACCTGCTTGTAGGTGTTCGGAGGAACGTCACGCAGTAGGACGACGTCATCGAGGTTGCCCACGCTGTCGAGTTCGACGCCGACCGCACGGACGGGGTTGTGTGAGCGGGCGCCGGTCTCGCGAAGGAGAGACAGGCAAGCCTCCCAGGCGACGAGCCACTGGTAGTAATCGCCGGTGGTGCGAACGCTGGTGGGACCGATGGCGGGAAGGCGGGCCATCAGCGCTCCTCGGTGAAGACCGGGGTAGGCTCCAGTTCTTCGGCGAGGGCGAGGAGGTCTTCGTCAGTGACCGGCCGCTCGGGGAAGGCGCGGAAGACGGCAGCCGGGATCAGGCGCTGGGTGAGGTCGGAGAACGTGTAGCTGGGCCGGTCGCCGGTGGGGCCGGTGAGTTCGGCGACCTTCCGGATGGTCTCCGGTCGGATGCCAAGCCCGTCGAGCGCCTGGGTGAGGACGGCGTGCCGCTGTTCCTCGCCAGGGCGAGTGAAGGTGAAGGTGGTCGCTGCACGGCGCATGACGGCCGGGTCGAGCGCGCCGACCCGGTTGGTGCATAGCACGACGACGACCGGGAGCCGAGCACCGGCCAGGCTGTCGATGCCTGCTAGGAACGCGTCGACGCCGGCCCGGTCCTCGTGATGCATCTGCTGGGCCTCGCGGGACTGCACCAGGGCATCGGCCTCGTCGATGACGAGGATCTGTACAGCGCGCGCACCCTGGGGTCCGGACACGCGATTGCCCATGGTGTGCATGTGGGCGAAGGCGTCGCCGATGAGAGAGGTCATCTCGCCCACCAGGCCGTTGCCGCGAGTGGCGAGCTTGAGCCGGTGCAGGTAGACAGGTAGTCCGAGAAATTCGGCGAGGTCGCAGCCGAAGGACTCGGCCAGGGCTGACTTGCCGGAGCCGACGTCGCCGGCGAAGACGAACAGCGGCGCCCGGTCAGCGAAGAGGGTGAGAGCGGCGACATTGCCGCCGTGGTGGGTAGCGGCCCAGCTTAAGAGTCGACGCGGGTCCGCGAGGAGGGCGGCTTCTTTGCGCAGGCGCAGCTTTATGTCGTCCAGGCCGACCAGGCGTTCATAGCGGGCACGGCGGGTGGGCTCGGGCAGCTCGATGACGGGGTGGAACAGGTCGTCCTGGCTGGTCACGTTCGCATTCCTCCTGCTGGTGGCGCTGGGCTAGTAGGCGACGTAGACGTCGCGGGAAACGCCGGCGCCGTTTCGGGCGTATCCGTGCCCTGTGGTGGTGCCCGTGATAGCGCTCGGGGCGGTGCCGGTCGCCCGGGAGACCGGCAGGGTCTCCTTGATCACGGCCTGCTCGCTGCTTGTCAGGAGCCAAAAGGTCGAGCTGTAGGTCAGGAAGCTGTGGAAGCCGTAGCCGGTGAGGTCGACCGGATTCGGGAAGCTGCCCGGCCGTGAGTCGGTGAGCTGGCCGCCGACCGTGGCCTTGTAACGCAGACGCAGCTTCCAGGCGTTGGTGCTCGTGTCGCGGAAGCCGTAGTCCACGGTGTCCAGGAATCCGCGGTTCAGGAGGATTGCGACCTCCTCGGCGTAATCCTCGATGCTGTCAAGGGCAGGTTTGCCGTAGAGATTGTGCAGGAGGCGCAGGTCGGCACCGACTCTGCCTCCGACGTAGCGGGCATCGGTGATCGTGAACGAGGCGGATGTGGATCTGCTGTACGAGGCTGTCATGGTCATTCTCCCGGGAAGGTGGGGCCGAACAGCTCACGCCAAGAATCCAGCGCCTCGCCTTTCGTGGCCGCGTAGGCGGCCATCGTGATGGTGTCGAGGGTGGTCCTGGCGTGATTCATCAGACGCTGACGATCCTGCTCGGTGTAGCCGCGCGCGACATTGTTCTCCGGGTTGACCGGGTCCCAGACCTGGATGGGGTCCGCCGTCGCACGCACCGCGTCGGCTTTGTAGTAGTCGGTGAAGACGATCGGCGTCCTTAGGCCAGTGCGCACGATGTAGGCAAGCACCTGCTCCATGGCTGCCGGGTAATCATCGACCTGGAGTGGCTTGCCGTTCCAACCGACATCCCAAAGGTGGGCCACGAGGAGCTCGATCAGGAACGACTTGCAACGCAGCTCCGGGTCGACCTCCTTGCTCTCGCGTATCCACGCTTTCAGCAGCCGGATCAACTCCCGGTAGCCGTCGCCGGCCTTGTCCTTGCGCGTCTGGATGAACTGCAGGTGCAGAGTGACCGAAGTGAGCACCTTGGTACCGTCGGCGGTGACCAGGTACCCCCTGTCGTCCGGTTCGCCGGTGTAGAGCACGGGCACGACGTCGATCTTCAAGCCGCTGCTCCGCATGGTGATCCCGACGGCGTGGTCCGACGGCTTGAAATCGTCCGCGTCCTTGGTTGCGCCATAGACCTCGATGCAGCGGTCTCGCAGCCAGGTCAACATCGTCGAGACGTCGATGTCGGTGTCCGTGGTCCGCAGGTAGGCGGCAACGTCCGCATCGGACCCCGTGCCGCTCCTACGTCGGATCGCTGTGTGCTTGGCCGTGCTGCCGGACGCGCGGAGCTTCACCAGGTCGAAGTCCGGGTGTGTGGCAATGTAGTCCTCCAGCCGCTCTCGCAGGTGGTTCACCTGTCGCCGGCGCTCTTTCGCCTCATCCGGCGGAACGTTCACCTTGTTCTGCGTGAAGGTCTTGAGGACCTTGTGGTCGACGTAGCGCTCTCCCGCCATAGCTGTTGTCCTTCACCCGAGAAGCTGATCGGCAGAAGAACAGACTTACCACCCGCTACTGACAAACTCGCTCCGAAGTTGCGAGCGGCGGCCCGGCTCTGGTATAGGGTTGTCGCTAAACGCTGGACCACGTGGAGCCTGTCCCGATCTCGACACGACTTCTCCAGCGGAGTTGAGTCGCTGCCGGCTGACCTCCCGACAAACAGGTTGAGGGGTCTCTCGCGCCCTGGGCCACGCCGGATGCGACCGTGACTACGGCGAGGCCGCGCCTTGCACTCGATGCGTCCGAGGATCGGGAGAAGCCGACAACTGCGGAAGTAGTACTGACGGTGTTTCCAAGCTAGCCGGTTTCGTCACTCGTATGCCCAAGCTCGTCCAGTCTGTCGGTACTCATCCACCGGGATGGGCTCGACTCCCGTTCGCATGCGAGCCGTGTACAGCAACCCGTCAAGGTGGTCGATCTCATGGTGGATCAGGCGGGCGAGGCCGCGTTCGTACACCGTGGTCGTTGTCTCGCCGGTCAGACTGACGGCTTCCACCGTGATCTTCAGTGGGCGAGGGACAAGCCCGCGGACGTCGAAGAAGCTCAGACAACCCTCGTACTGCTCGTCCGTTTCCGTTGAACGCTCGGTGATCCGGGGATTGAGCAGGATGAGGGCCGGAGCGTCGTCGGGCGGAAGGACGACGGCCGCAGCGCGGGCGATGCCGATCTGCGGGGCGGCGATGCCCATGCCCTTGGCGAAGGGGTGGACCTGGCCGATGCGCTCGATGGCGGCGAAGAGTTCGTCCACGATGCGTTCGGCCTCGTCGCGTTCGGCGGGTAGGTCGAAGGGGCGGGCCGGTTCGGTGAGGATGCCGGCCCCGTGCTGGACGACGCCGAGGTCTCGCATGCGCTGGCTGGGCCGCACCTCAATCACCTGAACTCCCTTGATCCGTTTCGGGTTCGGGCCTTGCCCGGAATCGCCATTCCAGACGGTACCGAGCATGCAGAGCGGGTGTGGCCGTGATCCATGTGAATTGCCGTAGTCCGGCATCGTCGCTGCGGACGGGTGGGGTGCGCAACGGGGAGGCTTCGGCTGTCATGGACGTCTCCGTACCCCACACGACGGGATCGAGGTCGGCGGGGAAGGCGAGCTGTACTTCGAGCTGTTCGGTGGGCAGGCGTACGGCTCGCTGGAACCAGTTGCCCCACTTGTCGTCGCCGACGGTGTAGGCGTACTCGATCCATACGGATTCGCCCGGGTAGAGCGGGAAGCGACCGTGTTCGTTGTCGAACAGCAGCCAGACCTCCTTGAAGGCATCGCGGTCGTGTTTGGCCTGCCAACGCATCGTCTCGCCCCGACAGGTGGCCGTGAGGGCGAGTTCGTCCCAGGTGAGTGGGTGGGCACGGTAGTGCGCGTTGGACCGCTCGGGATCGCCGGGGTAGCGGTCGACGCTGATGCGGATCAGGTAGCGGGTCACCGGCTCGGTGCCGGTGTTCCTCAGCAGGCGGCGCATGGTGAGCCGGTAACTGCCGCCGTCGTACCTCAGGGAGGCGGCGTCGTGTTCGACGACGAGGGCGGAGCCGGTGGCGTACGGTTGCTCCGTCCTGCGCGGGGCCGGCGGACTCGGCGACTGTCGCCTGAGACGCGTCTCGCGAGCTTTGGTCCGCTCGTAGTCGCACCAGCGCCGCCAGATCGCCTTGCCCGCGTTCAGGGCATCGTCGGCGAGGCGGGCGAACTCCTCGGTGGGCTTGTGGCGGCCTGATTCCATGTGGCTGACGTAGGACGGGTCGAAACCCATGGCCTGCGCGAGCGCCCGCTTGGACATGCCGCGTACCTCCCGCCAGCGCGCAAGTTCGGCCGCGAAGTTCTCGGCCGCCTGCTCGACGGTGATCTCCTCGTCCTGCGTGTCCATCGAAGCCCCGCCCCGTGTCATCGTCAGTGACCATGAATGAACCGTGAGTGATCCCAGTTCATCATCCCGTCATGGGTCACGTCGCCGATTTCCTTCCCTCACCGACCCGGATCGAGGCGTCCGGGCAGATGAGGGAGGCGACGCTCCATGCGCGTGCTGTACCTGCTGAATATTTCCAACCCCGACCGTCTGTCGGCCGACTCGGGATGGATCTTCGCGGATCTGCTCGCACCGGCGATGGCGGACGCGGGGGCGGAGGTGACCGTGGCCGCCCCGGCTCCGGCCGGCGACGACCGCTGCGGCTTCCACCGGACGAAGGTGCCGGGGACGAAGTACCGGGCCCGGTTCTCGACGGACATCGACGAGCTGGTGGCGCTGATCCGGACCGAGCGGCCGGACGTGGTGGTGGCCAACCAGATCGAGGAGGCCCCGGCCGTCCGCACCGCCCTGCTGGAGGCCCGGTCCGACGCCCTGCTGGCCGGGTACTGCCACTACCTGCCGTTCTCCTTCAACGGCGGTGGCCAGCTCCTGCTCGACCCGTCTCTCAACGACGCGGAACTGGGCCGGCCGGTGCTGCTGTCGTTCGGCGCCGGCCTGGCCGCCTGTGACCGGGTTCTGGTCCACTCCTCCACGGCCGCCTCCTGGGTCTCGGCCGCCGCTGCCCGGATGACCTTGGACCTGGGCGAGAAGCTGCGGGTGGTGCCCGCGCCCCGGGACGAGCGCTTGGTCCGAGACCCGGCCACCGCCCCAGCCGCCTCCGGCACCGGTGAGGCGATCGGCATCTACAACCACCGCCTGTACGCGCACTACGGCACCGAGCAGTTCGTCGCCCTCGCCCGCTCGCTGGTGGCCTCCAGCTCTGTCCGGCTGCGGGTGATGGACCTGTTCGGCCGGCGCCGCGCCGAACGCACCGGCCTGGACAACAGTCCCGAGAAGATGCGCGACCAGCTCGCCGCGCTGCCGCACGTCCAAGTCGTCTCCGACCGGGGTGACCGCGTTCGCTACCGGAGTCTGCTGGCCGGAGCCCGCTTCGGGATCGCCCCGTTCCGGCCCGGCTGCCCGTGGTCGATGAGCGTGATCGACTGCCAGGGCATGGGCCTTCCGGTGATCTCTCCCCGTCTGGGCTGGCTCGCCGAGCACATCGACCCCGAGCTGTGCTTCACCACCACCGAGGAAGCTATGGCCCTGGCCGAACGCCTGGCCACAGACGACGAGTTCCACGCCGTGCACGCCAAGCGTGCGCACGCCTCCACCACCGACTTCGCCCCCGCCCTGGTCGCCGCCCGCTACCTGGAGGCCGTCGCGTGAGCCTGTTCGACGCGGTCTTGCTGTCGTATGACGAGCCGATGGCCAACTCCCTGCACGCGCGCCTGCAGCGCACGCTGGGCGGCACGGTCAAGCGCCTGCACGGCGTGCACGGGATGCGCAGGGCCTACCGGCTGTGTGCCGAGGTCGTCGACCGGGAGCAGTTCTTCCTCGCCGACGGTGACTTCGCCATCGACAACGGTTTCGACGCCACCGGCGTCGAGCCGCTGGAAGAAGGCGTGTCCATGCGAGTGTGGCAAGCCGTCAACCCGGTCAACGGTCTGTCGTACGGCTACGGCGGACTGAAGCTGATCCGCCGCAGTGCCCTGCGCGAGATGGGCGAAGCCGTGGACGTGCTGGCCGCTCTGCCCGGCCGGATCGAGTTCGCTCCGCATATCGTCGGCATCACCAGGTTCAATCAGAGCCCCTTCCACGCCTGGAAGGCCGGCTTCCGAGAGTGCGCCATGCTCGCCCGCGGCAGCGAGTACGGGATGGCGGACGGGGACGCCCGCAAGCGGATCGAGGCGTGGACGGACAGTCACGAGGGCGAGTTCGCCGATTACGCCGCGGCCGGTGCCCGCGAGGGCGTCGCTTTCGCCCACGAGGCCGCCCGCGGCGCGAAGCGGTTCGACCATCTCAACGACCCCGAATGGCTGCGCGAGCGATTCAGCGTGGCCCACGGGGACCGGGCGGTTTCCGGATGACCGGTTCACTCGTGCTCATCGAGCCCCACGCCGACCGACTGGGCGGCCACCCTCAGCGCACGCTGGCAGCGCTGGCCGCAGCCAGCCCCGGCAGCCTGGTCATCGCACCGCACGGGATGGCCGCAGAGGCAATGGCCGCCCTGCGCGAGACCGGCGCTCGGCTGGTCACCGCACCGGCAGGGCGCCGCGCGGCCGTCCTGATCTCCGCCAGCCGGTTCGCGGCCGGACTGTCTGCGGCCGGGCAGCGGGTCTTCCGCTCTCGCCGCTGGCCCCGCGCCCAACAGCGGCTGCCGCACCAGGTCACGCTGGTGGCCCGCTGCCTGACTGAAGCCTCTGCCCTCCGCAGCGCCCGCCGCCTGCAGCCCGCCGCCGAGGCGGTGGTGATCCTTACCGCCAGCGAGGCCCTCCACGGAGCCGCCGCCCTGCTCGGCGGCCAGCCGCATCTGCGATTCGTCCACGAACAGGTCACCACGGAGGACACGGTCGTGCGGTGGCTGGGCCGGCTCGCGCGCCGCGGCGAGAACCAGGTGGTCGCCTTGGCCCCCACCCGAGCCGTCGGTGACCAACTCACGGCGTCTTTTCCCGGTCTGCCCGCGATAGTGGCCGCCTTCGCGGTTGACGACGGCCGCCGTTTGACCGACGCCGAACGCGACGGTGGCCGGGCCGCCTTCGGCATCCCGGCCGTTGAAGCGGTGGTCTGCTTGGTCGGTGGCTGGTGGGCCTACAAGGACATCGAGACCATCGACGCCGCCCTGGCACGGCTGAAGGAACCACTGCACCTCGTGGTCACCGGCCAATCCGTTGACGAGCAGGTCCTTGAGCGCTGGCGGAGCCTGCCCTGTCTGCGGGTGCACACGGTGCCCGGTCCGGTGACGGACAGCGTGCTCCGACTCGTCTATGGCACAGCCGACGCCGCCCTGGTCGCCCGGCGACCCGGCGTCGGCAAGGAATCGGGGCTGGTGATGGACGCCGCCCGCCTCGGCGTCCCACTGATCGTCTCCGAGCACGACCCGGTCCTCACCGCACGCCTGCAGGGCCAGTCCTGGGCCCTGCTCTTTCCCGCCGGTGACCCGGACGCTCTCACCGAGGCCCTGCACACCGTCATCCGCCAGCCGCCCGAACCCCCTGGCCCTGACGCGCCCGCACTGCTGGGCATGCGCTCGGCCGCCGAACAGGCTGCCCTCCTCACCCGAACCTTCGCCTCCCTCACCACAAAGGAGTCCTGATGCAGAGCGTGCCTCCCGCTCTCGTCGCGGTGATCGGACCGGTCGAGCCGCCACTCTTGGCCGCCTGGATCCGGCACTACCGCAAGCTGGGCATCGAGCGGTTCGTGATCGCCTTCCATTTCCCCGAACATGTGCCCGAGATCCGCCGCCACCAGCTCCAGGCCGCGGCCCGCGAGGTGGGCGTCATCCCCACCCACACCAGCACCGGCCCGTGGCACGAGCACACCAACGGCGAACTGCGGGACGCCCTGCGGCACCGGGCCGGACCCGGATGGCACCTGCTCGCCGACGCCGACGAGTTCCACCAGTACCCCGGCCCCCTGCACCAGGTGATCTTGCGGGCCGAGGCGACCGGCCACCGTGTGGTCGGCGGACTGATGCTCGACCGGGTCACCGCGAGCGGGCGCCTGACCGGCTGGCGGCCGGAAGGCGGCCTCGACCTTGCCTATCCCCTCGGTGGCCATCTCACGCACCGGCTGCTGCAGGCTGATCCACGCAAGATCGTCCTGGCTCGTCACGATGTCACCGTGGCCTCCGGAAACCACCGCTCTCCCGGCCACCGCCCGGATCCCGACCGCCTCTGCGCGGTGCACCACTTCAAGTGGCGCGAGGGCGTACGGCAGGACATCGAACGCAGGGCCGCACACTCCGCGGACGGCACCTGGCAGACCGCCTCCCCGGCCCGACTCGCCGAAGCCCGCCGTCTGCTGGCCCACCTCGGTGAGCACGGCGGCGCGATCAACACCAGTGACCCCCGGTTCGCCTTCCGCCGTGTGAGCCTGGCGCGGCTCCCGGCAAACTGGCTTGCCGAGGCCCGGGGCATCGTCACCGCCTGGCGGCCCCACGCCTACAGCGGCGAGGATTGACCGACAATGGCCGAGGTTCGCGGACACCTCCTCGCGGAAGGGACGAGCACGTGCCCCTCGCCGTTCTCCTGGCCGGGCTGACCGGCTCCGGGAAGACCACCGTCGCCCAGGCGCTGGCCGCACGCGGCTTCACCCGGCTGTCTGTGGACGAGGAGGTGCACCGCATCCACGGCCGCTACGGCGTGGACTACCCCGAGCACACCTACTTCGAGCGGGAACGGCCGGTTGTCGAGGCCATCCGCCGGCGGTTCATCGAGGAGCTGCGAGCGGGCAACGACGTCGTCCTGGACCACGGGCTGTGGCGCCGCGGCGAGCGCGACGCCTGGCGCGAGGCCGCCCGCCGAGCAGGCGGCCACCCGCTGATCATCTACCTCCCGGCCGACCGGGACGATCTGCTGCGGCGCCTCGCCGAACGCAACCGGCGCGAAGACGCCAATGCCCTTACAGTCACCCCGGAAGCCCTCGACGACTTCTTCTCCCGCTTCGACGTCCCGGGCCAGGACGAGGGAGTGATCGTGTATCCCGGCAGCGTCGAAGGTCTCATGGACAGGCTGCGCGGAGAACGTCAGAGCTAAAGGTCTCCACCGCATCGCCTCGCTGTAACGAGGCGGGCCCACCGGCATCAACCTTGTGGCGCGATGCCAGTGGCCGCCACAACGCGGCGCGTGATGTCTACAGCTCCCCCACTGTTGCCCGCAGCCGCGCGTGTGCCGTAGGTGTGCCGGCGACTGCGAAGGCCCTCCCGTCGACTGGACGGAAGGGCCTATCACCAGGTGTATCTCTGTGCCCCCGGCAGGATTCGAACCTGCGACACCCGCTTTAGGAGAGCGGTGCTCTATCCCCTGAGCTACGAAGGCCGGGTTCTGTCGGAAGCGTGGGCTTGCCGGCAGTTCCGAGGTGGGCAGGTGTGTGAGTCTGCGCACCACGGTCAGTGTAGCGGGTGGTGGGTTCGGGGTCGGCAGGTCTTGGTGGGGTTGGTCGTCGGCGGTCGGGTGGGGGTGGGGCGGGGCGGTTGCCGGAGGGTCGTGCCGTGGGGGCGGTGGGAGCCGGGTTGTGCTCACTTGTCTTCTTTGACCGGGGATTTCCAGTCCGCCAGGGCTTGGGAGCACAGTTCGAGCTGGGTGAGCAGGGTCCTGGCCGAGTCCTCGCCCAGGCGGTCGGACAGGAGGGTTTCGATGGCCTGGACGACTTCGTCGGCGCGCCGCACCAGCGCGTGGCCCGAGCGGGTCAGGCGCGCCTCCAGGATGTGCTGGTGGATGGGGTGGGGCTGGCGCTCGACGAGTCCGCGCCCTTCCAGGGTCGACAGCACCGACGACATGGTCTGCGGGGTCACCATGCTGCGGCGGGCGAGGGCGGCGCCGGACAGGCCGGGCTCCAGTTGCAGGGCGCGTAGCACCGTGTACTGCGGGACGTTGAGCTTCAGCGGGCGCAGGGCCGCGTGCTTGGTGGCAGTGATCTCCTGCTCCACTCGCTTGATGTGATCCCCGACCCGCTTTTCCATAGCTGATGACACCATGCCTGCAGGGTACCCGCGTGCCTCTTAGTGATGTAAGGCCCCTGTGGGTTGCCTTACATCGAATGGGTGCGGGGCCGTCGGCGCAGCGAGGCGTCGGCGAGATGGGGCGGGGTGTAGTCGGCGTCGGAGGGGTTCAGGTCCGTGCCGGGAGGGACCAGCTCGTCGATGCGGTCCAGCACCGCTTCGTCCAGGGTGACCGTGTCGGCGGCGAGCAGGTCGGTGAGCTGTTCCCGGGTCCGCGGGCCGATGATGGCGCTGTCCACGGCCGGGTGGGCGAGCACGAAGGCCAGTGCCAGGCGGGTGAGGGGGATGCCGGCCTCCTCGGACAGCTTGAGCAGTTCCTCGACCACCTCGAACTTGCGGACGTTGCCGGGCAGGCCGAGGTCGAACTTGTGCGGGATCAGGGTGCTGCGGAAGTCGTTCAGCTCCAGTGGCCTGTCGCCGCGGTACCTGCCGGTGAGCCAGCCGCTGGCCAGCGGGCTCCAGGTGAGCACGCCCACCGCGTGGCGCTGCGCGGTGGGCAGCACCGCCCGCTCCACGCCCCGCATGAGGATCGAGTACGGCGGCTGCTCGGTGTGGAAGGGGACGTGGCCCCGGCGCTCGGCCACCCAGCGCGACTCGACCATCTGCTCCGCGGGGAAGTCGGAGCTGCCGATCGCCATGACCTTTCCCTCGCGGACCAGGTCGGACAGGACCGACAGCGTCTCGTCGAGGTCGGTGTGCGGGTCCGGGCGGTGGACCTGGTAGAGGTCGATGCGGTCGGTGTCCAGGCGGCGCAGGCTGTCCTCCACGGCGCGGCGGATCCACCTGCGCGAGTTGCCGCTGCTGTTGGGGTCGTCCCCCATGGGGAAGTGGACTTTGGTGGCCAGGACCACGGCGTCCCGCCGTCCGCGCAGGGCCTTGCCAACGATCCGTTCGGACTCGCCGTCCGCGTACATGTCGGCCGTGTCGATCAGGTTCACGCCGGCGTCCAGGGCCTCGTGGATCAGGCGTTCCGCTTCCTGGTGGTCGCGCTGGCCCCAGGCCCCCAGCATCATCGTGCCCAGTGCGATGCGGCTGACCTTGATCCCGGTCCGGCCGAGAGTGGTGGTGCGCACGGTTCCTCCTCGTGTGCGTGCGGTGGTGTGCGGGCGGCGGACACGTCGGCGGCCGGGACCGTCCTGTGGGCGGGCGGTCCCGGCCGCGCGTTGCCGGAACCCGGCTAGGACAGTCGGCGCAGCGTGAACGTGTCCGCCGCCGCGCCGCCGCCGAAGAGGGTGCCGACACCGCCGCTGACGACGTAGGTGCCGTACGGGGTGCCCACGGATGTCGTCGGCTCCGGCGAGGCCCACGGCGCGAGGGTCCGGACGGTGGTGGCACCGCGCCAGGCGGTGGTGGAGCGCAGCACGGTGACCGCTTCCCGGCCCTTGGGGGTGGCCATCGTGTTGGTGACGACGGCCAGGTCGCCGTCACCGTGGACGCTCAGGCCGTCGCCGCCGAGCACGGGGTGGTCCAGCCGGACCTGCCGTACCGCTCCGTCGTGGGGCGAGACGCGGTAGAGGGCGCCCGTACTGTCGTTGACGGCCAGGAGGTGGCCGGAGGGGTGCCAGACCAGTCCGTTCAGGCCCGGTCGGCCGTCCTCGCCGGCGAAGCGGGCGTCCCGGGTGAGGACGGAGGGGTGTCCGTCGGGCGTGATGCGGTAGATCTCGGGGGCGAAGACATCGGCCGCATAGGCCGTGCCGTCCGGGGCCACGGCGAAGTCGTTGACGAAGTAGTCGCTCTTGCCGGGGTTCAGACGGGTGAGGTCGACGAGATGGATCGGCTCGCCGGTCCGCAGGTCGTAGATGCCGATGCCGGAGATCCGGTGGGCCGTCTTCGGGGTGGAGCCCGCGGCCACTCCGGGGTCCGCGTAGGCGACCAGGACCCGGTGGCGCGGTGCGTCGACGTGGACGCCGTAGGTGGAGACCAGACGCGGGTCGGTGATCAGCGGGCGGAGGGCGCCCTGCGGGGTGACGACGGAGACGGTGCCCTTGCGGGCCGAGCCGACCAGGAACGCGCCGCGTGTCGGGTCCCAGGTGACGCCTTCCGGTACGACGTCCGGCGACTCGACGGTGAGTACGTCCGGTACGCCGGCGCGGGGTGCGGACGGCGCCGTGACGGTCACCGTCCCGGATCCGGGTACGGCGGTCGCCTGCGGGGTCGGGGCGGCCGCCGCGAGAACGCCTGCCACCAGCGCCGCCGCGACGCCTGTCAGAGCGTGCTTCCGTCTGTGCGGCATGGTCAATGTCGTCCTTCCGGGAGGGGGTTGCCGGGGGGTGGGCCGGGCTCGGTGCGACGGTGGTCCTCCGCCCCCAGGAGCCGGTGGGCCAGGGACTGTTCCACGGCCCGGCGCAGACCATCGCGTCTGCGCCGCTCGATATGGCGCAGGACCAGTCCGTGCAGCTCGGGGTCGGCCGGCACCGTCTCGTGAATGTTCGTCAGGGGGAGCGGCACGGCTCAGCCGACCGTGGCCGCGACGTGCCGGGTGCCGGGGCGCGCGAACGCGGTGGACGCCCATCGGGTCAGGATCGCCCCGACGGTCATCCCGCCGCCGAAGCCGGCCATCAGCACGGTCTCGCCCTCGGCGAACTCCCCGCGCCGGTGGGCGATGTCCAGTGTGATCGGCACCGACGCCGACCCGGTGTTGCCGTACCGTTCGAGCTCCAGGTGCATCGTGGCTCCGGGCAGGTCCAGCCGGGGCCACACCTCGCCCAGCATCACGCCGTTGGCCTGGTGGGGAACGAAGTGGCGTACCTGGTCGCGGCCGACGCCGGCCCGTTCCAGGAGTTCGTGCAGGGCGCCGGGAAGATTGTCCTGGACGAAGGAACGTACCCCGCGCCCGTCCATGCGGAAGAAGTGGGCGCCGTCCCGCAGCGTGCGGTCGTTCGCGGGCATGCGGCTGCCCCCCGCCGGGACGCTGATCAGGCGGTACTGATCGCCGCGGGTCAGGAGGCTGGTCTCCTGGATCCCGCGGGCCTGGGGTACCGGGCCGAGCAGGACGGCGCCCGCGCCGTCGCCGAAGAGAATGGCCGTCTTGCGGTCGGAGTAATCGAGTATGCGTGAGTAGATGTCCGCGCCTATCACCAGTGCGTAGCCGTCCGAGGCCGCACCCCGCAGCAGGCGTTCGGCGACCGCCGTCGCGTACACGAACCCGCTGCACACCGCGTTGATGTCGAAGGCCGCCGCGTTCACCGCGCCGAGGAGATGCTGCACGATGCTCGCCGTGGCGGGCTGCGGATGGTCGGGGGTCGAGGTCGCCAGGACGATGTAGGCCACGTCCTCGGGGGAGACCCCGGCCTGTTCCAGGGCCGCGCGGGCGGCGCGCGCCGCGAGGTCGGACGTGGCGTCGCGGTCGTCGGCCCGCCGCCGTTCACGGATACCGGTCTTGCGTACGATCCATTCGTCGGTCACCCCCGCTCCACGTGCTACCTCCTCGTTGCCGACCACTGTGTCCGGCAGATATGAGCCGGTGGCCACTATCCCCACTTGAGGCACGACTACCTCCCCTCGTTCAGGGCGGAGGGCCGGATGCTCCCCGCCGCGCGTTGCCGGGCCGCGTGCGTCGCGCGGCCCGGGGTCCGTCATCGCCGTACGGCGCCGGTGAGCAGCCGGCCCCATCCGGCGCCATGGGCATGGGCCAGGAGTTCGGGGTGGTCGCCGACGACGACCGGTCGGCCGACCTCCTGGAGCATCGCGAGATCACTGATGTGATCCCCGTAGGCCGTGCTGCGGGCGAGGTCGAACCCGCCCAGCAGACCGGCGAGCCGGACCGCCCGTCCCTTCGTCCGGCCGATCATCGGGGTGAGTACCTCGCCGGTGAGTTCGCCGCGGTGGACCACCGGACGGGTCGACAGCACGCGGCCGGCCCCCACGTCCGCGGCGATCGGGTCGAGGCAGGCGAAGAACGACCCGGAGACCAGCACCAGTTCGTGACCGAGCTCGCGGTGCCGGGTGAGGGCCTCCACGACTTCGGGCAGGTAGGGGCCGTCGTACGTCTCGTGCCACTGCGCGGTGAACCAGTCGCGTCCGGCGGCGGTGAGAGCGCGGACGCTCTCACCGCGCAGGAGCCGGTAGTAGCCCCGGTTGATCTCCTCACGGCCGGCTCCGCGCAGCGCGGAGTCGCGCAATCCGGTGATCAGGCGCTGGTAGGTGCCGGCGGGCTCACCACGCCGCTGAAGGTAGAACTCCAGGAAGTGGAACATGCTCTTGACGCGGATCAGGGTCTCGTCCACGTCGCAGAACACGCCGGTGCGGGACGTCGGCGGGGTCGTCGGGCGCACCCCCTTCCGCGGTGCCGGGGTCATGCCGGAACCCGGGTGAGCACCAGGTCGAAGGAGCACAGGACCTCTCCCTTCTGTGTCGCCTCGACGTGCACGGGCAGCGTCGTGCCCGTGCCGGGACGGGAGTCGAGGGCCCCGCCGAGCGTGTAGTCGACGACTTCGCCGGCTCCGGCGTGGGGGAGCCGGGGCACGGTGGCGCTCAGCACGGTGTCGTCCTCCAGCTCGCCGAACCGGGTGAAGCGCACGTCCAGTTCGGTGATCAGCGTCTTGGAGGGCGCGAGTCCGCGGATGTCGAGTGCGGCGAACAGCGCCAGCTGCCGGGCGCCTTCGGCGATGACCATGCCCGGCAGGTGGTCCTGCGGGTGATCGAACAGGCTGGCGTGGTGGGCCGGTATCCGCAGCAGGGCCTGGGCGTTGTCGCCGACCACCGTGGCGTCCAGCAGGACCACGTTGTCCGGGTTGGCCCGTCCGGCCAGGTGCGGTGTGAGGGGAGCTCCCGGTGTCGCCGCGGGGTAGCTGGCGGACGAGGGCAGGGCCATGCCGTCGCGGTTGTTGAGGCGCAGCGTGAGATAGCCGTTCGGGGTTTTGAAGCGCAGCCCGATGGCGGCGGTGCCGATCAGCGACTCGCCGACGTACAGGTCGATCTCGTAGTCGAGTCCGGTGACCCGTCTGTCGCGTTCCTTGCGGTCGGCGATGCGTACGCGCAGGGCGAGACGGAAGGGTGACGTGCCCACGTAGGTCAGATGCGGCTGATCGAGGCGCAGCCGCAGGTGGGTGAGGATGAACTTGTTGTCCGAGGGGACGTCGAAGAAGCGGTGGGCTCCGGCGAGCGCGGCCTGCCGGCAGGCTTCGAGGATCAGCAGCGGGTCGTGGCAGCCGGGCCGCAGCAGATGGTCGCCGTAGTAGGCGTGCGACCGGGGCAGCTGGGCCGCCGCGGCGTAACCGTCGCCGTCGACGGGTTGCAGATCGGTCAGGAACACCTCGCCCAGGGCGTCCCGATGGACGAGCAGTCGGTCTACGGTGCGGGTGTAGTCCAGCGCCGGGAGCGCTGTCCGGGTGACTTCGGGTGATGTCGTCATGGGTCCCCCTGGTTTCCTGTTGTCGGTCGTGAGTTCCCTGCTTCGTGTGCGGAGACGAACCGCACGGGCCTGGCGGGCAATGCGGGGAGGGGCGACACGCCCGGTCGCCCCTCCGCAGCGGCGTCACTGCCCGTGTGTGGTGCCGGACCGGGTCCCTCAGGCCGGGTAGATGTCGCCGGGCTGCTTCCGGTCGGCGCCCACGGTGCCGATGTGCCAGTACGGGTAGGGGGCGGCCGTCTCGCTGACCTTGTCGAGCCGGGCCAGTTCGTCCTCGCTCAGGGACCACTCCATGGCCTGGAGGTTGTCGGCGAGCTGGTGCGGCTTGGTCGCGCCCACGACGGCGGAGGTGATGCCCGGCTTGGCGAGCACCCAGTTCAGGGCGACCTGTGCGACGGTGGCACCGCGCTCGTCGGCGATCCGGGCCATCTCGTCGACGATGTCGTAGGCCTGGTTCTCGTCGGTCAGCGGAGCGGACTCGGCCGGTGTGCGCTCGGCGAGCCGGCTGCCCTCGGGGCGGCCCTCGCCGCGCCGGTACTTGCCGGTCAGGAAGCCGCCCGCGAGCGGGGACCAGGCCGTGATGCCGACCTTCTGGTCGACGGCCAGGGGCACGATCTCCCGCTCCAGGTCGCGCGCGGCGATGTTGTAGTAGCCCTGGTAGCACACGAAGCGGCTGAGGTTGCGGCGGTCGGAGACCGCCAGGGCCTTCATCAGCTGCCACCCGGCGAAGTTGGACACACCGATGTAGCGGATCTTGCCCGAGCGGACCAGGTCGTCCAGGACCCGCAGCGTCTCGTCCAGGGAGGTCCGCGGGTCGAAGCCGTGGATGTGGTACAGGTCGATGTAGTCCGTGTTCAGGCGGCGCAGGCTGTTCTCCACGGCCGCGTAGAGGTGGTGCCGGGTCGCGCCGACGTCGTTGGGGTCGTCGGTGATCCGCCAGCGGCCCTTGGTCCCGATGATCACGCGGTCGCGGACCTTGTTCAGCGTGCGGCCGAAGAACTCCTCGCCCATGCCGTTCTTGTACACGTCCGCGGTGTCGAAGAAGTTGATCCCCGCGTCGAGGGCCTGGTCCATCATGCGCAGCACGTTGCCGTCGTCCACGGTCCCGAACTCGGACCAGTTGCGGTCGCCGGCACCGAGGAACGTGGCCCCGCCGCCGAAGGTCATGGCGCCGAAGCACAGTTCGGAGACGGACAGACCGGTGTCTCCCAGGTAGCGGTAACGCATGTTCGCCTGCTTTCCGTTGAGGTGCGTTCGCGGTCGGTGGTGGTCGCGGGGCACGGACGGCGCTGTCCGTGCCCCGCGCGGCGGCCCGCCGGTGTTCGGGGGGACCGGGCCGCGCGGGGTGGGATCCGGTGGGGGAGGGAGTGCCCGGGACGGGGGGAGGCCGGGCACTCCCGGCCTGTGGCGGGGGCGTGCGTCGACAACCGGTGATGTCCGTGCGCGGGGTGTGCGCCGGACGGATCCCCTTTTCTCTCGGCTCGGGCTCGCCCGAACCGTCAACCAGTTGTACGATTGCTGAGAACCGTAAGACATCTGATGGTGTTCGTCAATGAGAGGCGGTACTGAGCGATGCCGAGCACTTCCGATCCGCGGCCGCGGGCCGTGGCGGCCGACGCGCACGACGTTCTGATCGTGGGCGCCGGGCCCAGCGGCATGGTGGCCGCGTGCGAGCTGGCACGCCGGGGCGTGAGCGTGCGCGTCGTCGACCGCGCTCCGGCCCCTTCGCCCTTCCCGAAGGCCTTGCTGGTGTGGCCGCGCAGCATCGACCTCTTCGAAGACCTCGGTCTGCTCGGCGAACTGCGCGCCGCGGGCACCCAGATCAACGCCTTCAGCTACTTCTCCGAGCGCCGGCTGCTGGCCAGCTTCGACTTCCCGCAGCATCTCAGCCCCGTATGCCTCCCGCAGAACGAGACCGAGCGGATCCTGCGCACACGGATGGAGAGCCTCGGCGTCAAGGTGGAGCGCGGCGTACGGCTGCTCACCCTGGAGGGACTGGACTTCGCGGGCCGGATCGACGGAACCGGCGACATCACCGCGGTGCTCGAACACGAGGGCGGCCGCGTAGAGCGGGCCCGGGCGCGCTTCGTGATCGGCGCCGACGGAGCCGGAAGCGCGGTACGCGGGGTGCTCGGAGGCGGCTTCACGGGCAACACCTACGAGAGTTCCTTCGCCTTGGTCGACACCCGCATCAAGGGCTTCCTGCCGCCGGACCAGGCCCTCTACTACCAGTCCCCGGCCGGAGCGCTGGTGGTCGTGGCACTGCCCGACGGCGTGTTCCGGTTCTTCTGCAGCCTGCCCCCGGGCGAGCGGGTCACCGTGGAACGCATGCAGCGGATCGTGGACGAACGCGGGCCGAGCGGGGTGACGCTGACGGATCCGGTGTGGGTGTCGGACTTCCGTATCCACGCCCGGCACGCCGACACCTTCCAGCTGGGCCGCGTGTTCATCGTCGGTGACGCGGCGCATGTGCACAGCCCCGCCGGCGGGCAGGGGCTCAACACCGGCATCCAGGACGCCCACAACCTCGCCTGGAAGATCGCCGAGGTGCTGCACGGCCGGTCCCCCTCCGATCTGCTGCGAACCTACGGACCCGAGCGGGCCGCGGTGGCCCGGCGGGTGGTGCGGGACACCGACATCCAGACCCGGGGCTGGCTGGTCAAGCGCCCCGGCGCCGTGGTGGCGCGGGACGCGGCCTTCCGGGTCGCCGAGCGCACCGGCCTGTTCCGGCTCTACGCGCCGGTGATGGCGGGACGCCGGCTGGCCTACCCGGCGCTGCGGGAGACGCAGCAGCCGAGCGGGCGGACCTCCTGCCACCTGCGCTCGCGGCTTCCCGGCGGACTGACGGTGGGCGGGGTCTTCCCGCGCTCCCTCGCCGTCCCCGGCGGCTTCGCGGGAGGTGCCGGCCGTCCCGGCGGGTGGACCCTGGCGGTGACCTGCCGAGGGGGCGCGGTGGCCTGGCGCGCGCAGACGCGGGCGCTCGTCTCCGCGTGGTCCCAGGTGCGTGTCGTCGACCTGTCGGCCAGGTCCGCCCTCCCGGAGACGGGATGCCGGCACCAGGGCTACTACCTCGTGCGCCCGGACGGGCACGTCGCCGCGCACGGCCACGCCGGGGACCTGGACCGCCTGTACGCCGAACTGACCGAGTGGCTGGGCCCGGTGGAGCGGGAGACCGCCCGCTGAACCCGCCCCGGACAAGGAAAACGGGGGGTGCGGCCGCCGGCCGCACCCCCCGTTCCCGTGCTCAGGCGGTGGCCGTCTCCGCGTCCCGCGCGGCGCCGAAGGACAGCTCGCCCGTGGTCATCAGGTCGAGGAGCTGAGCGAGGCTCCGGTCCTCCGGGGTGGCGGTGCGGAAGACGAAGTGTCGCAGCCCGGCCTGCTCCGGACCGCCGAAGAAGCGGAAGAAGCCGATGTCCTCGCGGTGCGCGGCGAAGCTCTCGTACAGGTAGACGGCTCCGCCGTCGGCCACCAGCCCCCTCTCGGCCGCCGCGAAGACGCCTTCGGCGGCCTCGTAGACGATGTCGAAGGGGCCCGCGACGGCGGCGATGTCCAGTACGGCCCGCTCGGCGCCCAGCTCCACCGCCCGCAGGGCCTGTGCGTGGTCGTCGACCACGGCGGTGACCTCCGCGTTGAGCGCGGACAGCAGTTCCACGAGGAGCCGCCCGATGCCGGCACCCGCCCCCGTGACCAGCACGCGGCGATCGCGGATGACCCCCGCGCCGCGCACCAGCCGCAGGGCGGTCAGTACGGCGACGCGCAGGGTGGCGGCCTGTTCGAAGCTCACGTGGTCGGGCAGGACGGTGGCGTATTCCGTGGGCAGCGCCATGCACGGGGCCCAGCGCCCGCCCGTCGCCACGCCCACGACCCGGTCGCCCGGCTGCGGGCTGAAGCCCTCGGGCGCGGCCCGCATGACCACCCCCGCCACGTCCCAGCCCGCGACCCAGCCCTCCGGCAGCGGCTCCGCCTTGATCATCTCGTCGAGTTCGGGAGCCACCGCGCGCACCGCGACGAGTATCTCGTCCTCGGCCTGCGCCGTGATCGCGTCCTTCATGGTGCCGAGCTGCTCAGACATGGTTGTTCCTCTCGTTCGTACGGTGTCTTCTCATCGATGGCGCGTCCGGCCTTCAGGACTCCTCGGACGCCAGAGGGGAGCTGCCGAGCGGCCGGTCCACCGTGACGACGTCGAATGCCTCCGGCTGCTCGGCGACGCAGTCGGCGAGCACGAGATGGTGTTCCAGGACCCGGAACCTGACCCAGGCCCGGCTGTGATGGTCGTCGAGGGCGTCCGGGGTCAGCCGGACCCGCAGCTGGATCCGCTGCTCCGGGGTGACGGCGACCTGGGCCTGGGCGACTTCGTCGCACGCCGTGGCCAAGGCGACCAGTTCCCTGGCGTCGATGGTGCGTCCGCAGAAGCGGAACGACGGTGGGGTGGGGCCGAACACCCGGAAGGCGGGGCCGCGTTGCCCGCACGAGCAGCGGGTGAACTCGGCGCGTTCCTGGGTGTCGTAGCGGATCAGGGGAGGGAGCCGCGCCGTGCTCAGCGTGGTGAGCAGGAGCCGGCCGTCGACCACCTCGACCATCTGATGGGGCAAGGGGTGGTACACGTCGGCCAGGCACTGCGGGCTGTGCTGACCGATCACCCACGAGGCCGGGGTGCCGTACAGGCGCCAGGTGTCGGTGTACGGGAAGTGGGCGCCCAGGAGGGTGTCGGGCGTGGTGTCGTGGGTGGCCCCGCCCAGCAGGAGGGTGCGCAGCCAGGGGATCGGCCGGCCCGAGGCGACGCCGCCGAGCAGCCGGGCCAGGGTCCGCGGCGGTGCCGCGAGCGCGGTCACCCCTTGCCGGGAGAGGAACGCCAGCCAGCCGTCGGCATCGCCCTCCGGCAGATCCCCGATGGGCAGCACGGTGGCCCCCGCGGCGGCGGCGAACCGGTTGAAGAAGTAGTGGTCGGGGCGGAGCCGGCCAGGCGGGTGCAGGTTGGCCAGGACGTCCTGGGGGGCCAGCGGATTCCAGCTGGAGAGGATCTCGGAGGCGAACATCCCTTCCGGCAGGAGGCTGAGGCCGGGTGTCTCCAGCGTTCCTCCGTGCGCCCAGAGCACCCCCGAGTCGCCGTCGCTGTAGAGGGCGAGTGCCTCCTGCGTCGCCGCCGTCAGCTCCTGGTGCGTCAGCACGGGCAGATCCCGCAGCGAGAAGGTGTCGCCGGCCACGTGGCGCTCGTACTTGGCGGACAGCGAAGGCGTCTGTACCGCGCTCCGCACGAGGTCTTCCAGCAGGGATGACGGAGCTCGCGCTCCTTTCGGGCCCCCGGCACCGAGGTGCGCCCGGGGCACGGGCGCACCGCTCGGCGGGGGGGTCGGGCGGGCTGTGCGCGAAACCATCGGGTCTCACCCTCCTCGCTCGTAGAGCCGTTACGCAGCGGCGTGTTGAGACCCCACATGCGTTGACTGGGAAACAGCATACGACTCTAGTTGCTTCTTGGTCCAGAGTCTTACTTTCGACTTCAGGGCATCTTGGGACCGGTACCTCAACTTCGCGCCACATGGCTGGTTTGAGTTGATCAATGCATCGAGAACTAATACTGGTCTGGAGTTCACTTTTGAACTACGCTCCCGCTGCTGGCGCTGCCGAGGCGGCGCCATTTGCACGTTCTTCTCCGGCACCCGAAATCCATAGGGGGGACTTCGACATGGGCGTAGGCAGAGGCAGAGGCAGACAAGGCGCAACCATCGCGGTGGTGGGGATGGGGTGCCGTTTTCCCCAGGCCGAGAACGTGGGGGAGTACTGGTCCAACCTCGTCGGGAACCGGGACTGCGTCACGCCCGTCCCGCCCGAACGCTTCGACATCGAGGCCTTCTACGCGCCCCGGCCGGGCACGCCGGGGCGGACCGCCAGCCGGCACGGGGGGTTCCTGAACGACCCTTTCGCCTTCGACGCGGGGTTCTTCGGGATCTCCCCGGCCGAGGCCGTCAGCATCGATCCCCAGCACCGGCTGCTGCTGCCCGTGGTGCGGGAGGCCCTGGAGAGCGCGGGCATCCGGCCCAGCACGCTGGCGGGCACGGCCACGGGCGTGTACCTGGGCCAGGCCACGGCCGACTACGCGCACGAAAGCCGGGTCGCCACCCACGACCTGCGTGAGGCCACGGGCAGCCACGTCCGGGCGATGGGCGCCGGCCGCGTCTCCTACGACCTGGACCTGCGCGGACCGAGCCTGCTGATCGACACCGCCTGTTCCTCCTCGCTGGTCGCCGTGCACATGGCGCGCCAGGGCCTGCTGTCGGGGGAGACCGATCTCGCCATCGCCGGCGGTGTCAACCTCGTCCTGTCGCCGCTCGACGCGGTGGCCTACTCGCAGGCCGCGATGCTCTCCCCCGAGGGCCGCTGCAAGTTCGGGGACGTCTCCGCGGACGGCTTCGTGCGCAGTGAGGGTGTCGGGGTGGTCGTCCTGGCCCGGCTGAGCGACGCGGAGAAGGCCGGGTACCCCGTGCTCGCCCTGCTCCCGGGCAGCGCGGTCACCAACGACGGACGGGACAGCGGATCGCTGATCAAGCCGGCCGAGTCCGGTCAGATCGCGCTGATCCGGCGGGCCTGCCAGGACGCCGGTATCCGCCCCGACGAGCTCGACTACGTCGAGGCGCACGGCACGGGCACACCGGTCGGGGACGCGGTGGAACTCCGGGCCCTGGCCGAGCTCGCCCGCGACCGCGCCCCGGGCCGGGGTCCGCTCAGGGTCGGCTCGGCGAAGTCCAACATCGGACACACCGAGGCGGCCGCGGGAATCGCCGGGCTGATCAAGGCGGTACTGATCGCCCGCCACGGCGTCGTCCCCGGCTCCCTGCACTGCCGCGAACCGCAGGCCGCACTGGCCGACTCGGCCGGCGCGCTGCGCGTCGTCGCCCGCAACGAGGTGGTGGGGGGCGACCCCGAGCGCACCCTCGTCGGGGTCAGTTCCTTCGGGCTGTCGGGGACCAACGCGCACGTCGTCGTCGCCAGGGCCGCGCTCAGGCCGGCGGCCGAACCGCACGGCAGGACCGAACTGCCCCCGTCCCGGCCCGCCCATCTGCTCGTGCTCAGCGCACGGTCCCGGTCCGCACTGCTCCGCCTGGCGAGCGACTACGCCGACTATCTCTCGACGGGCGGAGCCGGCCGTGAACTGCCCTTGTGGGACATCTGCGCGACAGCCGCGCTCCACCGGGACGCCCACCCCTACCGGCTCTGGGCCACCGGATCGGACCACGACGACCTGGCCGGGGCGCTGCGCACCCTGGCCGAGGGCGGCAGCACCGACGCGGCCGGCCTGGGGGAGGCGGGTTTCGGGGCGGACCGGCGCGCCGTGTTCGTCTTCCCGGGGCAGGGATCGCAGTGGGCCGGCATGGGACGGTCGCTCCTGGGGGCCGACCCGGCGTTCACGGAGGCGATCGAGGCCTGCGACGCCCTCGTGCGCGCCGAGACGGGCCGCTCGGTGAGCGAAGCCCTCGCCGCGGGGGCGGTCGGTGACGACGTCGCCGAGGTGCAGCCGATCCTGTGGGCCACGGAAGTGGCCCTCGCGGCCGCGTGGCGGGACATGGGTGTCGATCCGGCCGTGTGCCTCGGGCACAGCATGGGCGAGGTGGCGGCCGCGGCCGTGACCGGCGCGCTGTCGCTGCCGGACGCCGCCCGGGTCATCTGCCGGCGCAGCGCCTTGATGCGGCGCACCGTGGGGCAGGGCGCGATGATGTCGGTGGAACTCCCGGCCGAGCGGGCCAGGGAGCTCGCCGCCGCCGAGCGAAACGTTTGTGTGGCCGCCGAGAACGCGCCGACGAGCACGATCCTGGCGGGCGACGCCGACGCGTTGCACCGCATCGGCGAGGTTCTGGACCGCGCCGGGGTCTTCCACCGGATCGTACGGGTCAACGTGGCGTCCCACTCGCCCGCCATGGACCCGCTGCGCGACGACCTGATCGCCGCCCTCGCGGAGCTCGCGCCGGGCCACGGCTCCGTCCCCTTCTACTCCACCGTCCGCGACGGCTATCTCGCGGGTACCGGGCTGGACGCCGCGTACTGGATGGAGAACCTGCGGCAGCCGGTGCGCTTCCTCGACGGCACACGGCATCTGGCCGAGGAGGGCGACACCCTCTTCGTCGAGGTCAGTCCGCACCCGGTCCTGCAGATGGCGATCGAGGACGTGGCCCGGGAGGCCGGCGCCGCGTGCGCTGTCGTCCCCTCCCTGATCCGCGACTCGCCCGCGGAGCCGCTCGTCCTGACGCGCTCGCTCGGGGCCTTCTTCGCCGGCGGCGGGACGGTCGACTGGGAACGCTGGTTCCGGGGGAAGGCGCGCCAGGTGGCACTGCCGGGCTACCCGTGGGACCGGGAAGTCCTGCGCCGCGAGCCGGCCGGCGGCCGCGACCGGTACGCCGTCGGCGACCTGGTCACCGACATCGCCACCGATCTGACCGATGCGACGGTGCGTGTGCACGGCGTCGAGGCCGTGCCCCCGGTGGCCCATCTGGCCGCCCTCCACGAAGCGGTCGCCACCACGGCGGGCGGGGCGGCCGTCGTACTGGAGCAGGTCCGGGTGGAGGAGCCGGCCGAGCCCGCGCGGGCGGGCGAGACGGCCCTGCGGGTCCGGGTGCGCACCGCCCACGGCCGCACCGAGGGAACCGTCCACCCGGCGCGGGATCCCGGGTGCACCGCGCTGGCCGCCCGGGTGCGCCTCACCGACGAGGAGGCCGTGGACCAGCAGCAGGCGCTGCGGCGGCTGGACGCCGCCCTCGCCCGGTGCCGTACCCCCCGCACCGCGGCGCAGTTCGGCCAGGACCTGGTCAGTCTCGGCTACACCGTCGGCCCCCGGCTGCGGACCGTGCGACGCCTGTGGTGCCGGGACGGCGAGGCCGTCGCCCTCGTCGGCGGCCCCCGCGGTTCGTCGCACGTCGCGTGGGAGAGCTGCCTGCTGGTCCTGCTCGGCTGCGTCCCCGCCCCCCGGCCGGGGAAGGGCGCGTACGTCACCACGTCCTTCGGGCACGTACGGTTCCACCGGCCGCTCACCGAGGAGGCGTGGGTATGGGCCAAGCTCACCCCCCGCAACTCGGGCCGGACGGCCACGGCCCATGTCACGGTGCTCGACTCGCAGGGCCGGCCGCTGGCGGAGTTCGGCGGTATCGAGCTGCGGCGCGTCGCGCCGGTGCCGTCCCGGGGCACGCTCGGGGCGGGCGGCCTGCTCGGCACGGTCCGCAAGTCGGCCGACCGGATGGTCACGGCGGCCCGGATGCTGCGCGAGCCGCGCGGTGTGTGGCCGGCTCTGCCGCGCGCGGCGGCCGACCGCGTCGCGTGGGCGCCGGCTCCCGCCGAGGACGTCCTGCCGGGCCTGCCGCGGCAGTTCGCGCCCCGGCACGACGACGACGGACAGGCGCTCGCCGGCCCGTCCGGTGACGCCGGCGCGGTGCTGCTGGAACAGGCCGCCGAGGTGCTGGGGCTGTCCGTCGAACGGCTGGATCCGCGCCGTTCGCTACGGGACTACGGCATCGACTCCCTGAGCGCCACCCGGCTCCGGCTCAGATTCCGCCAGACGACGGATCAGGACATCCCGCTCTCCCGGCTGCTCGGCACCGGGGCCCTGCGGGAGTTGATGGCCGAGGCCAGCTCCCTCCAGCCCGCCCGGTGAGCAGCCGGCAGGCCCGGCCATGAGCCGCCGCGCGGTCCACCCCTGATAAACCACAGGCCAAGGCTGCACTACTCATCATTTATGGATCGTGATACATCTAGATGTGCTGCAAGTGCCCAGTCGGGGGGTCGGCGCCGTGGCCCGCGGCAGCCGGACCGTGCACGCCCGTGTGCTACTGGAGTTAACGATGGTCGAGACGATTACCACGCCTGCGGCACAACCGCAGGGTCGCCGCGAACGCAACAAGATGCGCGTCAAGAACGGCATCTTCGACGCCGCCCTGGAGCTGTTCACCCAGCAGGGCTACGACCAGACCACAGTCGAGGAGATCACCGAGAGAGCCGACGTGGCGCGCGGCACCTTCTTCAACCACTTCCAGCGCAAGGAAGACATCATCGGCGAGTGGAGCGAGCGACGGCGCGTGCGCCTGCGCGAAGGGCTCGCCGCGGAAGGCCTGGCGGAGCCCGACGGCACCGGCACGCGGCACGCCCTGCTGCGCTGCATGGGCATCCTCGCGCGGATCACGCTCGACACCCCCGAGGAGACCAGGGCCCTGCTGGCCGCCTGGGTCCGGGCGGGGGCGCCGTTGCAGGAGGAGCCGCACACCGCGAGCATGTTCAGCAGGTTCATCGAGGCGGGGCGCGAGAGCGGCGAGATACCGCGGGAGGTGGACCCCGAACTGGCGGGTCAGCTGCTGCGGGACGTCTACCTCGGCACCCTGTTCCGGTGGGTGCGCACGCGGGGCGGTCAGTGCGATCTTGAGGCGGAGCTGCGAGCCGCCTGTACGACGGTGGTCGACGGCATCATGCCCCGCTGACCGGTAGCCATCCCCTTCAAAGCCCCGGGCCGACGCGAGTGAGCGTCGCCCGGGGCTCTGTCGTGCCCGCGTCCGGTGCGGCGGCCGCGCGGCGCGACCGGTGGTGCCGGCCTCGATAGTCAGGTCTCAGCCAATCAATCTCCCACTGAGCTTTGTGAATTGACTGCCTATCATCAGATCTCTTATGGTCATCAGGAAGCATTCGCTGGATCGAACTCTCACACCTCTCAGACAAGGAGGAGCTCCGTGTCCGACCACCGTTCAGGCGCCCGTCCGAGCGCAGTGGCCATGACTGTGGGGCTGTCCCTGCTGGCCCTCAATCTGCGGCCCGCCATCGGCAGCGTTTCCCCCCTGCTCGACGACATCCAGGAATCCGTCGGGCTGTCCGACTCGGCGGTGAGCGTGCTCACCACGCTGCCGGTCGTGTGCCTGGGTGTCTTCGCTGCCGTTTCCCCCGCCCTGTCCCGCCGCATGGGTACGCCGCGCGCCCTGGTGCTCGGTTTCCTCCTCCTGATCGTCGGCGTTCTCGTCCGGCTCGACCAGGCGGCCTGGGCGCTGTTCCTGGGCACCGCCCTGGCCGGCGCGGGACTCGCCATCGGCAACGTCCTGATGCCGGCCGTCATCAAGAGCGCGTTCCCCGACCGGGTCCGCCTCTACACCGGCATCGGCACCGCCGTGCTCAGCGCCGGTGCCGCGCTGGCGGCCGGTGTGGCCGTCCCGCTGCGCAACGCCACCGACAGCTGGAGCGGCTCGCTCGCCCTGTGGGTCGTGCCCGCGGCGCTGGGGCTCGTGGTCTGGCTGCCCATGGTGCGCCGGACCGGCCGCCCCGCCCCGGCCGCCCCCGGATCCGCGGCGACCGGCTCCCTGCTGGGGGACGCCATGGCCTGGCAGGTCACCGGATACCTGGCGCTGCGCGCGCTGGTCTACTTCACGGCACTGGGCTGGCTGCCCACGATCCTCGCCGACCTGGGCTACAGCAACGCCACCTCCGGCGCCCTGCTGTCCGTGGCCATGCTGGTCAGCGTGCCCGGGGCCCTGTTCGCGCCGATCCTCGTCGGACGCAAGGGCACGGCGCCCATCGCCACCACCATCGCCGTCGCCGGCGCGGTCAGCCTCCTGGGCCTGCTCTGGGCGCCCGGTATCGCCGCCCTCTGGGTCGTCATCCTGGGCGTCACGCTGGGAGCCGGCCACGCCATGGCCCTCACCTTCATCGGACTGCGCGCGCCGAACCCGCAGGTCGCCGCCCAGCTCTCGGGCATGGTGCAGACCATCGGCTACCTCGTCGGCGGTATCGCGGGTCCGCTGCTGCTGGGCCTGCTGCACGGGGCCACGAACGGCTGGACCGTCTCCCTCGTCCTGCTGGCCGCGTTCACGCTGCCCGAGCTGATCCTCGGCCTGTGCTCCAGCCGTGACCGCGCGGTGCGTCCGCGCACCCGCCAGGCCGCCACCGCGCGGGAGCAGCAGGCGCCCCAGTCGCCCGCGCTGGTCGACTGAGCCTCCCCCTCACCCTGGCCCTCCCTCTCACCTCTGACCCTCCCCTCACCTCTGCCCCCCTCACCACCCGCCCCCCTGTCATCGAGGAGAACACCGTGTACCACGTTGCCGTCGCGTTCGATGTCCAGCCCGACCGGCGTGAGGAGTTCATCGCCGCCGCGCACGCGGACGCCCGCGAGTCCGCCGTGGACGAGCCGTTCACTCAGCGGTTCGAGCTGGTCGTGGACGAGAACGACCCCAACCGCTTCTACCTGGACGAGGTGTACGACGACGCCGCCGCCTTCGACAAGCACATGGCCGGTCCGCACTTCGCCGAGTTCTTCCGGCGGATCGGTGACATCGCCGAAGGCCCCACCTGGCTGATCCGCGGATCCCGGGTCGTGGACCCCACCGCGGCCTGACCCGACCGGCGACGGCGGCCGGCCGCCCACCGGGGCGATGACGCCCCGGGCCCGCCGGCCGCCGTCGGTGTTCCCGCCCCACGCATCCCGAGGAGAAGACTTGTCATGTGCAGCCCCCAGGTAATGGAGCAGGTCTACGGCGAGGCCGGTCACAGTTGTGCCGAAGGCGCCGCGACGACCCAGGACCAGCCGCGGGTGTCCGAACGCTCCGGCGGCCCCACCCCGCTGATCAGGGGCAGCCGCGTCAGCGACCTCACCCACACGTTCGGCAACGACTTCCCCGTCCTGGAGCCGATCGTCCTCAAGCCGAACATCGACCACTTCGCGGACGTGGCCGGTGAGGGATTCAACGCGAACAAGCTGGAGATCGACGAGCACACCGGCACGCACGTGGACGGTCCCGCGCATCTCGAAGACGGGCCGATGTACACCGACGAGATCCCGATCGACCGCTTCATCGCCCCCCTCTGCGTGATCCGCATAGCCGACCGCGCCGCGAAGGACCACGACACCACCCTCACCGCCGACGACATCCTCAGGTACGAGAGCCGGCACGGCCGGATCCCCCCGGGCGCCCTGGTCGTCATGGACTCGGGCTGGTGCGACCGGATCCACACCCCCGGCGCCTACATCAACCGGGACTCCGACGGCGTGCCGCACTTCCCCGGCCTGGGCTTCGACGCGGCGGAACTGCTGGTCCGCGAGCGTGCCATCGTCGCCGCCGGCACCGACACCCCGAGCCTGGACGCCTCCAAGAACCTCCAGGTGGACGACCCGGGAGCGCACCGCATCGTCCTGGGGGACATGCGCTACGGCGTGGAGAACATCGCCAACCTCGCCACGGTGCCGGAGACCGGCGCCACCGCCGTGGTCGGGCTCATCAAGCACCGCAAGGGCTTCGCCGGCCCCTGCCGTGTGTTCGGCATCTACTGACGGCACCGACGGCCATGGGCGCGGGCACGGAAACGCGCCGTTCGGGGAGTGCCGGGACACCCGGCGTCCGCCGGACGGCGGCCGAACGGAACCTGCTGGAGGCGGCCGCGGCGGCGGCCGCGGTCGCCGCGCGAGGAGCCGATGCCGCGGACCGCGACGGGCGGCTCGCGCCGCAGACCGTCGCGGCCCTGACGGACGCGGGCTTCCACCGGCTCCTCGTACCCCCCGGCTGGGGCGGTATGGGGGGAAGCTTCGCCACCTGGGTCACCGCGGTCGCCGCCGTCGGTGAAGGCTGCACCTCCGCGGCATGGGTCGCCGCCGTCTTCGCCGGCTTCGGCAGGCTCGCCGGGTTCCTGCCCCACGCGGGGCAGCGCAGCGTCTGGGGGAAGGACCCCGACGTCCGCCTGGTGGGCGCGGTGGCCCCGAGCGGACGCGCCACGCCGGTGCCGGGAGGCTGGCTCCTCACCGGCACCTGGCGGTACGTCAGCGGTGCCGCGTTCTCCGACTGGGCCCTGCTCGCCGGACACGTACCGGACGAGGGCGCCGGTCACGTCAGGTTCTTCGCCGTCCCCCGGGAGGGGTACGACGTCACCGCCGCCTGGTCGGCCGCCGGAATGCGCGGCACCGGCAGCGACACCGTCGGGGTCGACGAGGCCTACGTCGCGGAGGAACTGTCCTTCCCCGGGCGCCTCGCCGCCGACGGCGGGCCCCCGGCGCGGCACCGTCCGGCCGTGCCGTCGGGGGCGGTGACCCCCCTGGGCTTCGTGGCGCCGGCGCTGGGAGCGGCCACCGGCGCCCTGACGGCATGGGCGGAGCGGCTCGGCGGGGCGGCGGACGCCGGGAAGGAACCATCGGACGCCGTACGTGTCGCGCTCGCCCGGTCCACGGCCGAGGTGGACGCCGCCCGTCTCCTCGTCGACCGGGCGGCCGCCACCGCCGACAGGGGATGCGCCGCCCCCGCCGACGCGGTGCGCAACGCCCGGGACGCGGCCCTGGCGATGGACCTCGTCGTGACGGCGGTGTCCCGCCAGTACCGGCTCCTCGGCACCGGCGGGCAGTCGGAACCCCGCTTCCAGCGCCCCTGGCGCGACATCACCACCGCGGCCGGTCACGCGGTACTCGCCTTCGAGGCCGCCGGCCGCGCCTACGCGGACGAGTCGATCACTTCCCGGAGGGCGCCCCACGTCGTCCGGCGAGACACAAGGAGCCATCGTGCCTGAAACAGAGCAGGCCTACGCACTGATCACCGGAGCCAACAAGGGACTGGGCCGCGAGGTCGCACGCCAACTGGGACTGCGCGGCATGACGGTCCTCGTCGGCGCCCGCGACCGTACCCGGGGCACGCGGGCCGTCGAGGAACTGCGCCGGCAGGGCACCGACGCCCACTTCGTGCGGCTCGACGTGGACGACGAGGCGTCCGTGGCGGCCGCCGCCGAGCACGTGACACGCGAGTTCGGACGGCTGGACGTGCTCGTCAACAACGCGGGGATCGTCGAGGACGACATCCCGCCGAGCGCGACGACCACCGCCCTGGCCGAGCGCGTCTACCGCACCAACGTCTTCGGCGTCATCGCCACGACCCATGCCCTGCTGCCGCTGCTGAGCGCGTCGCACGCCGGGCGGGTGGTCAACCTCTCCAGCCGGCTCGGCTCGCTCGCCAAGGCGGCCGACTTCGACACCCCGCACCGCCTGCTGCTCGCGTACAACTCCTCGAAGGCGGCCCTCAACTCGCTCACCCTGCACTACGCCCGCGAGTTCGCCGGGACCCCGCTGAAGTTCAACTCCGCGACCCCCGGCTACGTGGCCACCGACCTCAACGGCCACCAGGGCACCCGCACCGTCGAGGAGGGGGCGCGCGTGGTCGTGACCCTGGCGACGCTGGACAAGGACGGACCCACCGGCGGCTTCTTCGACGAGGACGGACCGGTGGCATGGTGACCCTCGGAAAGGACAGCGGCCAAACGGCCCCGGCCCCGGCACCCGCCCCGAGGGAACGCTACGGCGAGACCCTCTTCGTCCGCGACACGCCCGAACGCCGGCGGCTGCGACTGCTGGCGGAGGTGTTCGACCCGCTCTCCGTCCGGACCCTGGAACACGTCGGCGTACACCCGGGCACACGGTGTCTGGAGATCGGGGCCGGCAGCGGCTCCCTGGCCCGCTGGCTGTGCGGACGGGCCGCGCCCGCCGCGGTCGTCGCCACCGACCTCGACATCTCGCTCCTCGACACCGTCCGGGAGGAGAACCTCCTGCCGATGGTCCACGACGTCACACGGGACGACTTCCCCGCGGAGTCGTTCGACCTCGTCCACGCCCGCTTCGTACTGAACCACCTCCCCGAGCGGGACCGGGTGCTGGAGCGGATCGTCCGCTGGCTGCGTCCCGGCGGGGTGCTCGTGGTCGAGTCGTTCTCGTGGTTCCCCCTCGACAGCTCCCCGGACGCGCGCTACCGCAAGGCCATGCTCCGGTGGGGCGACCTGGTGCGGGACACCATCGGCACGGACAGCAGATGGGCGCGGAACTACCCGTCCGCCCTGGCCCGTCACGGACTGCGGGACCTGGGAGCGACGACGGTCGCCGAGCACCTGCGCGGCGGCACCGCTCTCGCCGACTTCTGGCAGCTCACCGTGGACATGTCGAGGCACCAGCTCATCGACAAGGGGTACCTGACCCCGCAGGAGTACGAGGACTTCACCGCGCTGATGCGGGACCCGGACTTCTGGGACCTGGCACCGGCCCTCACCCAGGCGTGGGGGCGGAAATGAGCGACGGCTCCGCCCGGCGCACGGGCGACGCGGGCCCGCCCGGCCCCGGGGAGGGTGCCCGGCCCCGCCTCGGACACATGTCGTTCCTCAACAGCTACCCGCTCCTGTGGTCCCTGCGCAGGACGGGCGTGCTGCCGCGCGTCTCGCTGCACCTGGACACCCCGGACAAGCTGAGCGACGACCTGGTGGCGGGCCGCCTCGACATCGGCCCGATCACCGTGGCCGAGTACCTGCGGCACAGCGAACGGCTGCTCCTGCTGCCCGGACTCGCCATCGGCTGCGACGGCCCGGTCCTCTCCTGCAACATCGTCAGCAAGGTCCCCCTGCCGGACCTGCACGACCGCCCCGTCGGCCTCGGCACGACCAGCCGCACCACGACCCTGCTGGCCCAACTGCTCCTGGAGCGGCGGCTGGGCATCCGGCCCCGCTACACACCGTGCGCGCCGACCCTCCCGGCCGTCCTGCGGCACGCCGACGCGGGAGTGCTCATCGGGGACGTCGCCCTGCGCGCGTACCTGGAGGACGGGCCCCGTCTCGGTCTCGCCGTCCACGACACCGGCGCCCTGTGGAAGCAGTGGACGGGGCTCCCCATGGTGTTCGCGGTCTGGGCCGTACGGCGGGAGTTCGCCGACCGGCACCCCGCCCGCGCCGAGGCGCTGGCGCGTGACCTGCGCCTGGCACGCGCGTACGGCGAGGCCCACCTGGACGTCGTCGCACGGGACGCCACCAGGCTCGGTACCACGATGTCGCCGCGTCAGGTCCAGAGCTACTTCCGGCGGCTGTCCTTCGACCTGACGCCGGGGCACCTGGACGGCATGCGGCGCTTCGCGCGGCTCGCGGCCGAACGGGAAGCGGTCCCGGAGCACCAGCGGTTCTCCTTCCTGCCCTCCCCCTGGCTGGTGGGGAGCGGCGTATGAGCACGGTCCCCGTGGCCGACCGGGCGGTCCGGCCGGCACCGGTCCGCGCTCCGCGGACCGGCCCGCTGGCCGGTGTCACGGTCGCCGGTACGGCCGAGGGGGCGGCGGGCGCCGTCGCCCTGCACCATCTCCGGGCGCTGGGCGCCGTCCGCCGCACGGACCTCCCCGATGCGGGGCGCCGGGCCGGCGAACACCTCGTGCTGCGCCCGGACGACGGCCTGCCTCCCCTGGTCTGCGCGCTGCGTCCGTTCCCGGACACCGACGAGCCGACGCTCGGCGAGACGGCGTTCCAGGCGCTCGGCGGCCTGATGGCGGTGAACGGCCGGCAGTGGAACGGACCGCGCCGCCTGCCGCTCGACTACGTGGACTGCTGTACCGGGGTCCTCGCGGTACAGGGGATGCTGGGGGCCCTGATCGCCCGGAGCCGTGGCGTTTCGGTGGGACAGGTGCGCGTGGCCCGGTCGAGCGCGGCCCTGCTGGCCGTCTCCCCGTACCTGGCGGCCGCGACGGCCGCCGACGCGCCCTGGCGGGGCGGTCCGGGAGCCGCCGGCGACACGAGCGGTACCGGCCCGCCGTTCCTGAGCCGGGACGGCGTCTGGTTCGAGCTGGAAACCCTGGACAGCGTCCCGTGGCGCGAGTTCTGGTCGGCCCTCGGGCTCGGTGGCCGCGAGGTCGCCCGGGGCTGGCAGGCCTTCGTCAACCGGTACGCCGAGGCGGTCGCACCACTGCCCCCGCTCCTGCCGGAGACGCTGCGGGCGCGCGACTTCGCCGACATCTCCCTCGCCGGGGCCCGGACCGGCCTGAGCGTCTGCCGGATACGCACGGCCGCCGAACGCCACGCGGAGGACGGCCCGCTCCCGCCCCCGTGGCGGCTGCGGCCGGCCGGCACCGGACACCCGCCCGCGGACCGTTCCCCGCACCTCGCCACGGCCGGGCAGCCGCTGCGGGGCATGACCGTCGTGGAGGCGACACGCCGTATCCAGGGCCCCCTGGCCGGGCACGTCCTGGGGATGCTCGGTGCGCGCGTCGTACGGGTCGAACCCCCGGGCGGCGACCCGCAGCGCGGCGCGGAGCCGGCCGCCGGCGACTGCTCCGCCAGGTTCCTCGCGCTCAACGAGGGCAAGAGCGTGGTCGAGGCGGACCTCAAGACCGCCGCGGGACGACGCACCGTGCGGGACCTGGCCCGGGAAGCCGATGTCTTCCTGCACAACTGGGCGCCGGGGAAGGCCGAGGTGTTCGGCCTGGACGCCGGAACACTCTGCGCGGCCAACCCGGCCCTGGTGTACGCCCATGCCTCCGGCTGGGGCCCCACGCCGGACCCGGACCCCTTCCCGGGCACGGACTTCATGGTGCAGGCCAGGTCCGGCCTGGCCTGGGACATGGCGGGCGGGGACGAGCGGCCCCGGCCGACGCTGATGACCGTGCTCGACGTCCTGGGCGGTCTGGTGTCCGCCGAGGGCGTGCTCGCCGGCCTGCTGGCACGCGAACTCGGCGGCGGGCCGCAGCGGGTGGACAGCTCCCTGTCGTCCGCCGCGGCGGTGCTCCAGCGGGCGGGAGCCGGCCACGGGCCGTCCGCCGCGCCGCAGGCCCGGTGGGAAGGCCCGTACGAGACGGCGTCCGGATACATCGCCCTGTCGCTGCCGGCCGGCCGCGGACTCCGGCAGCTGTGCGACGCGGTGGGCGTCCCGGCCACCCTGCCCGGCCCGGCGCTGCGCCGCGCCGTGGCCTGCCGTCTGCGCACCCGCCCGGCCCACGGCTGGATCGAGGAGTTCCGCGGGCACGGCGTCGAGGCGGTCCTGGTCCATGAAGAGCTCACGGCGACGGCCCGGGATCCGCGGTTCGCGGCGGACCTGCGTCCCGGCGCCTGCGCGCTGCTCCTGCCACCCTGGAGATTCCTGTCATGACAGTGGAGTTGCCCGACCTCGTCCCCGCCGAGCTGCGCCGCCGCTGGGCGGCCGAGGGCGTCTATCCCGGCCGCCCTCTGTTCGACCTCTTCCGCGAACGGGCCCGGGAGCACCCGGAACTTACCGCCGTGGTGGAACCGGACGGCACCACGTCGTACGCCGGGCTGCTGCGGTCCGCGCTGGCCCTGGCGCACGAGCTGAGGGAACGGGGCATCGGTCCCGGAGACGTCGTCGCCGTCAATCTCGCCAACGGATGGCGGGCGCTCGCCGCCGACCTGGCTGTGGCGGCGGTCGGGGCCGTGTGCCTGCCCTACCCCCTGGGCCGCAGGCGCCAGGACACGCTGGCCCTCCTGGGCACGGCCCGTGCGGTGGCCGCGCTCGTCACCCGCACCGTGGGCGGCCAGGACTACGCGCGGACGGTCGACGCGCTCCGTGCGGACCTGCCCGACCTGCGGCACGTCTACGTCGAGGGCCCGCCGCTGCCCGGCATGCGCCCGCTGGAGCCGGTGTGGCGCGGCCCGGCGGCGCCCCTGGACCGGCTGCCGGCGCCGGACCCCGACGCGGCCGCGCGCATCGTGGTGTCGTCGGGGACGGAGGCCACGCCCAAGCTCGTGGCCTACTCGCACAACGCGCTCGCCGCCGGCCGGGGCCGCCTGCTGCTCAATCTGCGCGGCGACGAGGAGGGGCCCCTGCGCCTGCTGTGCATGGTTCCGCTGGCGTCGGCCTTCGGCTCCGTCGGGCTGGTCGCGCTGTGCGTGCCGGGCGCGACACTGCTCCTCACCCCCCGGTTCGACACCTCGGCCACGCTGCGGATGGTGGCCGAAGGACGGCCCACGCACCTGCTGGGCGTGCCCACGATGTACCAGCGGCTGCTCGGCGACCCGGCGCTGGAGCACACCGACCTCTCCGCCCTGCGCTGTGCCGTCAGCGGCGGTGCGCGGCTGACGCCGGAGACCGCGGCACGCATACGGCACAAGCTGTGCGCGACCGTCGCCACGGTGTACGGCTCGGCGGACGGCGCCAACAGCCACACCCGGCCCGGGGACCCGGAGGACGTCGTCGGCCATACGGCGGGCCGGCCGGACCCGGCCATCGCGGACTTGAGAATCGTCGACGAGGACGGCGCCGAGGTGCCGCGGGGGAGCACGGGGGAGATCTGGGCGCGTGGCCCGGTGACGCCGCTCTGCTATGTGAACGCCCCCGAGCTCGACCGCCGTTACCGCACCCCGGACGGATGGGTGCGCACGGGGGACCTGGGCGCGCTGACCGCCGACGGCAGGCTCCGGCTCGTCGGCCGCAAGAAGGACATCGTGATCAGGGGCGGCCTCAACATCAGCCCCGCGGAAGTCGAACTCCACCTCTCGTCCCACCCCGACGTGGCGGGAGCGGTGTGCCGGGGCGTACCCGACACCCTGCTGGGCGAACGGCTCGCGGCCTTCGTGGTGCCGGTGCCCGGCGCGCGACCGCCCAGCCTGCCCGCACTCCACCACCACCTCCTCGTGCGACGCGGCCTGGAACGCGCCAAGCTGCCGGACGCCCTGCACGTGCTCCGCGAGTTCCCCGTCAACCCGGCGGGCAAGGTGGACCGCGCGCGGCTCGACGTCCTCGCCCGAGTCGGCGGCGACGCCACCGCGCGGGGGGAGGGGGCCGCGTGAGCGCGCTGTTCGAACCCCTCGTCCTGCGCTCGCTGCGGATACCCAACCGGGTGTGGATGGCGCCCATGTGCCAGTACTCCGCCCCCGTCGCCGGCGAGGACACCGGCGTACCCGGCGACTGGCATTTCGCGCACCTCGCGGCGCGGGCCGTGGGAGGCGCGGGACTGATCCTGACCGAGGGAACGGCCGTATCGGCCGACGGCCGGATCACTCCGGCGGACCTCGGCCTGTGGAACGACCGCCAGCAGTCCGCCTTCCGGCGCATCACGCGGTTCCTGCGCGCCCACGGGGCGGTACCGGCGATCCAGCTGTCACACGCGGGGCGGAAGGCGTCGACGGCCCCTCCCTGGGACGGCGGCGGGCCGCTGCCCCCGGAGCGGGGCGGGTGGCACCCGGTGGGCCCGAGCCCGCTGCCCTACGGGGCGGGCCACCCGAGCCCCGACGCGCTGACGGAGCGCGGGATCGCGCGGGTGGTCGACGACTTCGCGCAGGCGGCACGGCGCGCTCTGGCCGCGGGGTTCGAGGTGGCCGAGGTGCACGGCGCGCACGGATACCTGATCCACGAGTTCCTCTCGCCCCGCACCAACCACCGCCGGGACCGGTACGGAGGATCCTTCGACAACCGCGTCCGTTTCGCCCTCGAAGTGGTCGACGCGGTGCGCTCCGTGTGGCCGGAGGACCTGCCGGTGTTCTTCCGCGTCTCGGCCACCGACTGGCTCGACCACGCCCGGACGGACACCGCAGGGAGCTGGACCCTGGAGGACACCGTACGGCTCTCGGCACGGCTCGTGGACCACGGCGTCGACCTGGTCGACGTCTCCTCCGGGGGGATCGCCGCCGGCGTCCGAAAGCCCGTGGCGCCCGGCTACCAGGTGCCCTTCGCCGCCGCCGTGCGGCACGGGAGCGGCGTGCCGGCGGCCGCCGTCGGGCTGATCACCGAACCCCGGCAGGCGGAGCGGATCGTGGCGACGGGCCGGGCCGACGCGGTGCTGCTCGGCAGGGAACTGCTCCGCGATCCGTACTGGCCCCGGCGGGCGGCCGGGGAACTGGGCGTACCGAGCGGCGGGCCGCGGCCCTACGCGAGGGGGTACGCGTGACCCCGCGCACCCCGGCCGCGCGGGGCGACGGGCCCAAAGGCCCACCGCTCAGGTGGTGGGGACCCGGGTGAAACGGGACGCTTCGCGCAGGTCCCGCTGGATGTCGTCGGCGGTCGCGCGGAGGGCGGGCAGGAGGTGCCGTACGCAGTCTTCCAGAGTGCGGCGGGCGGCGTGCGTGGCCACGTTCACGGCGGCGACCGCACGGCCCGTCCGGTCCCGGACCGGTACGGCGACCGAGCGCAGTCCGGACTCCAGCTCCTCGTCGACCAGGGCGTAGCCCCGCGTTCTGGCCTCGGTCAGCTCGGGGGAGGCGGGAGCGCCGGTGTCCGCCAGGAGGACGCGGCCCAGGGAGGTCGCGGCGGCCGGCAGACGCGCCCCCACCGGTATGCGCACGGTCAGGACACGGCTGGCACCCGCGCCCGCCGTGTACTGGACCTCCGTACCGTCGGGGGTCAGCACCGCCAGCGCCGCCGGCTCGCGCACCCGGTCCGCCAGCGCCCGCAGATGCGGTTCCGCCAGGCGCGGCAGCGTCGTCCGGGACAGCGGCGGGAAGCCGAGGTCCAGGACGCGCGGGGTGAGGGTGAAGGCGCGGTCCTCGTGCGCGGCGGCGGCCACCAGGCCCAGGTGCTCGTGGGTGAGCAGCGCCCGGCGCGCCGTCGCCCGGGACAGGCCGGTCGCCCGGGCGACGTCCGTCAGGGACAGCGCCGAGCGGCCCTCGCCGAACGCCGTCAGCACCGTCAGGCCGCGGGCCAGCGACTCCACGAAGTCCCGGCCCAGTTCCTGCTTGGACGCCGTCGTCCAGGTCGCCAGGCCGGCGGGCGCGGGCCCCGGCTCGGGCGGGGGCGCGGTACGCAGGTCGGCCTCCATCGCCTCCACCGCCGTACGCAGCCGGGGCAGCAGGGTGGTGGGCAGCCGTGCCGCCGGGTGCCGGCTGGTGTGGCTGACCACGCTCGCCACGCAGGCCACGCGGCCGGTGCGGGGGTCGTGCACCGGGGCGGACACCGCGACCAGGCCCGGCTCGATCAGCTGGTCGTCCAGGGCCCAGCCGTCCCGGCGGGCCGCCCGCACCCGGTCCGCGAAGTCCGCCTCGACGGCGTCGACGGCGTCGGCGGTGCCGATGGTGTCGCGGGGCGTGGCGGGGGCGGGGCCGGGTTCCGGGCGCGGGGGGACCGCCGGGAACGCCGTGTCCCGTGGGTCCCCGGCCCGGCGTGCCCGCCAGCGGGCCCAGTCCCGCTCCGTCCACTCCGTGGCGAACAGCGCGCCGGGCGCGGTCCGTTCGGCCGGCAGCAGATCGCCGATGCGGAAGCTGACGGACAGCGCCCGGCGGCGGGTGGCCTGGTGGACGAAGCGGATGCCGTCGCGGTCGGCGACCGCCAGCGACACCGACTCGTCCAGTTCGTCGGCGAGGGCGTCGGCGCGCGCGCCGAGCAGGGCGGGCAGGCGCAGGGCGGCCAGATAGGCGTTGCCCAGCTCCAGCACGCCGGGGGCGAGGACGATGTCCCGCCCGTCGAGGCGTACGTAGCCCATGCGGGCCAGGGTCGCGGTGATCCGGTCCACCGTGGAGCGGGCGAGTCCGGTGGCCCGTTCCAGCGCGCTCGGGCTCAGCGTGCCGCCCGCCTCGGCCAGCCGGCGCAGCACCCCGACTCCGCGCACCAGCGGCCCGACCGCCTCCACCGGCACCCCGGCCCCGGCACGGGCGTCGGCATCCACTGCGGTCATCGCGGGCATCGTCTCTCCGGTACGGCGTCGGGGCACGCCTACGGTAAACCCCGTACGGGGGCGGGCGGCGGGTCCGGCGGCCGGGTACCGGCTCGTACGGGGATGGGCGTCGC
>NZ_BAAASM010000037.1:328256-371078 GCF_039532885.1 Streptomyces nogalater
CGCACGCTGATGCCGTGCCGTGGGTCCTGGAAGGTCTCGCCGGGGGTGAAGGGGGCGTCGGAGAGTTCCGCGTGGACGTTGGGGCTGCGGGTGCAGCCGCCGCTGCCGCGGTGGCTGTCGAAGACGGTGACCGGGCCGCGGCCGGTGTCCACCGCCGCGTCGATTCTGTAGATGAGGACGCCGGGACGGCACACCGCCTCGTCGTTGCCGCCCTGGGCGCGGACCTCCAGCGCGTAGGTGGTGCGCGCGGTGACGGGGATGAGGACCAGCTTGCCGCCGCCCTGCTGGTACAGCGGGGAGAGGGTGAACTCGGCGCTGCCCGGCGCCGCCGCGCAGCCGACCTGGCCGCCGTCCAGCCAGCCCAGCTTCCACTTGTGCCAGCCGAGCAGGTCGTTGTTGGCCCCCCAGTCCTCGCTCATGATGTCCCAGTGCCCGACCGTGCCCCCGCCGTCCTGCGTGTACAGGTCGGGCAGGCCGAAGGTGTGGCCGTTCTCGTGCGGCAGCACCCGGTACCCGGTGCGGTCGTAGGACCCGGAGCCGTCGTCCTGGCGGGAGTAGACGAAGGAGGCGTTGGCGATGCGCACGCCGTCGGCCACCGGGGCGTCGTCGTTGCCGGCGAAGGTCACGGACAGCACGGTGTCCAGGGCGGAGGGGCCGGCGTTCGGGGTGACGAGCACGTTCAGCAGGTCGTAGTCCCGGAAGTCCACCGTCGGGTCGGCGGCGGCCACGAGGTCCTGCACCAGGCTGCGGTAGCCGGGGTCGAAGGGCGCGCCGCGCTCTATGCCGTACTCCTGGAACGGCTTCGGCATGCGCAGCCAGGTGGTGACGGGGGTCTCGGGGCGGTAGTCGAGGCGGCCGTACGACGCGGTGTGGAACCAGTCCTGGGTGCGGGGGAAGAACTCGTGGAAGCGGTCCATCGCGTCGCCCTCGCCGGGCGCGTCGGGGAAGTCGACCATCAGGGTCAGGGCGTGGACCGTGCCGGTGGAGCGGGAGTAGCCGGGCGGGGTGGGCAGGCCCTCGGTCATCTGCACGTCCAGACCGCCACGGATCATGCAGGGAAGGAGCGCGGAGGAGCGGGCCGGTCCGACGGGTCCGGCGGTGGTGGGCGCCGTCAGGTGTCCGGTCCCGGCCGAGGTGCCGACCGCGAGGGTCAGTGCGGTCACCAGGGTCAGGGCGGCCACCCGGCGCGGGCGTATGCGGCGGGGCTGCGGCTGCGGCTGCATGCAGGGACCTTTCGCGCCACGGCAGCCGCCGTCTCCGGCTGCACCCTTGCGCTCACCCTGGGGCGGCGGGGCGGCGGGCGCGCGCTGGAGGAGACCGACGGTGGGAAACCGGCCGCGCGACCGGGTGAAACTCGGCGGCCGGTGATTGTGTCCCAGGTCACAGCGTTTCTTCGGGTGGCCGGGAAATAACCGGGGACGCCTTCCCCGTTTAGCCCTGTGTCCGAACGAAACGGGGACTGGCTCCCCGGATCGCCCCCCGACCAGAGGAGTACTCCGTGCCCGCCGCCACCGCCCCCGCCGAGCGCAAGGTGACCCGGCCGCGCGCCGACGCCCTGCGCAACCGGGAGCGGATCGTCGCGGCCGCCCGGGAGATGTTCGTCGAGCACGGCCCGGAGGTGCCGATCGACGAGGTCGCCCGCCGGGCCGGCGTCGGCAACGCCACGGTGTACCGCAACTTCCCCGACCGGGACGCCCTCGTGCGCGAGGTCGTCTGCTCCGTCATGGACCGCACGGCCGAGGCGGCCGAGCTGGCCCTCGCGGAGAGCGGGGACGCCTTCACCGCCCTGGAGCACTTCGTACACGCCGCCGCGGACGAGCGGATCGGTGCGCTGTGCCCCATGGTGTCCAGCACGTTCGACCAGCACCACCCCGACCTGGTGGCCTCCCGTGAGCGCGTCGAGCGGCTCATCGAGGAGGTCATGGGCCGGGCCAAGGCGGCCGGGCGGCTCCGGCCGGACGTCGGCGTGGGTGATCTGATGATCGCCGTGGGCCAGCTGAGCCGGCCCCCGGCCGGCACGGACTGCCTGCGCGGCGACCGCTTCGTCCACCGCCTCCTGCAGTTGTTCCTCGACGGCCTGCGGGCGCCCGCCCGCTCCGCCCTGCCGGGTGAGGCCCTGAGCATCAGGGAGCTGCGCGCCTCCTGACCGACCAGTTCAGCTCCCGCGCCCGGTCCACCGACAGTACGGCGGTCCGTACGGCCGTTCCCTTCCTGTTCACCGTCCCGCCTTACTCCGTTTTCTCATCATTTTTCACCACGCCGACCGTCGCCCTGCCGACCGGCACCACGCCCTGAGTTGTGAAGCTCCGAAGTCCTGAAGTGGGTATCTCCATGTCCGAAACAGCCCGCAAGGCTGCCGGCCTCGCCGCCCCGAGCGGTGACGCCAACCGCTGGAAGGCGCTCGTCTTCATCGCGCTCGCCCAGCTGATGGTCGTCCTGGACGCCACCATCGTGAACATCGCCCTGCCCGCCGCCCAGGAGGACCTGGGCATATCCGACGGCAACAAGCAGTGGGTGATCACGGCCTACGCGCTGGCCTTCGGGGGTCTGCTGCTGTTCGGCGGCCGGGTCGCCGACCTGTGGGGCCGCAAGCGCACCTTCGTGCTCGGCCTGGCCGGCTTCGCCGCCGCCTCCGCGCTCGGCGGTGCCGCCACCACCGGCCCGCTGATGTTCGGCGCCCGCGCCCTCCAGGGTGTCTTCGGCGCGCTGCTCGCCCCGGCCGCGCTGTCCCTGCTCGCCGTGATGTTCACGGACGCCAGGGAGCGCGCCAAGGCGTTCGGCATCTACGGCGCCATCGCGGGCGGCGGCGGTGCCGTCGGCCTCATCCTCGGCGGCTTCCTCACCGAGTACCTGAACTGGCGCTGGACCTTCTTCGTGAACATCCCGTTCGCCGTGGTCGCCGCGGCCGGCGCCTACTTCGTCATCCGCGAGCCGGAGGGCAGCCGCAACCGCAACCCGCTCGACATCCCGGGCGTCCTGCTCTCCACCCTGGGCCTGGTCGCGCTCGTCTACGGCTTCACCCGTGCCGAGTCCGACGGCTGGAGTGACACGGTGACCGTGGCGATGTTCGTCGCGTCCGTCGTGCTGCTGCTCGCGTTCGTGCTGGTCGAGGGCAAGGTCAAGGCCCCGCTGCTGCCGCTGCGCGTGGTGACCGACCGCAACCGCGGCGGTATCTACCTCTCGCTGGGCCTGGCGATCATCGGCATGTTCGGCCTGTTCCTCTTCCTGACCTACTACCTGCAGATCGTGAAGGGCTACTCGCCGGTCAAGACCGGCTTCGCCTTCCTGCCGATGGTGGTCGGCATGATCACCGGCTCCACCCAGATCGGCGCCCGGCTCATGAACCGGCTGCCGGCCCGGCTGCTGATGGGCCCCGGCTTCCTGGTCGCCGGCATCGGCATGCTGCTGCTGACCCAGATGGAGATCGACTCCTCGTACCCGGCGCTGCTGCTGCCCGCCATGCTGCTGCTCGGCCTCGGCATGGGTACGGCGTTCATGCCGGCGATGTCCCTGGCCACCATGGGTGTCCAGCCCCGGGACGCCGGTGTCGCCTCCGCGATGGTCAACACCTCGCAGCAGGTGGGCGGCGCGATCGGCACCGCTCTGCTGAACACCATCGCCTCCTCGGCGACCACGTCCTACGTCAAGGACCACATCGGCGCCGCCGCCGGCAAGCCGCAGCAACAGCTGGTGGGGCTCCAGGGCATGGTGCACGGCTACACCGCCGCGATCTGGGTCGCCGTCGGCATCCTGGCGCTGGCCTCGCTGATCGCCTTCACCTTCGTCAACGCCGGCCGCCCGGACCCCACCACCGTGATGACCGGCGAGGGCGTCGAGGACGAGGTCCCGGTGCCGGTGGTGGCCCACTGACCCGCACGGTGGGCCACCCGGCGCGCTAGCGGCGCCAGGGCAGGTCCGCACCCGCTTCCGTGGGCTGGAGGCCCTCGGCGACGATCTCCATGATCTCGCCGAGGGCCTTCTGCTGTTCCGGGCTCAGCCGGTCGAACAGCGCCTGGCGTACGGCGGCCACATGGCCGGGCGCGGTGCGCCGCAGCACCTCGAAGCCCTCGTCGGTGAGCACGGCGAACTGGCCGCGCTTGTCGGCGGGGCAGTCCTCCCGGCGGACCCAGCCGTTCTTCTCCAGCCGGGCGACGGCGTGCGAGAGCCGGGAGCGGGTGATCTTCGCCTGCATCGCCAGCTCGGTCATCCGCAGCCGGCGGCGCGGGGCCTCGGCGAGGCCGACGAGCAGGCCGTAGTAGACGTGCGGCATGCCCGCGTCGCGCTGGAGCTGCCGGTCCAGGTGGTCGTCCAGAAGGGTGGTGGCGTGCAGGTAGGCGCGCCAGACGTGCTGTTCCTCGTCGGTCAGCCAGCGGGGCCCTGCGGCGGAGTCCGGTGCCTTGTTCATGTATCCCACTCTACGAGCGGCCTTCTTGAAACTTGAATAAGTGACGGGTAATATTCCGGGAGAAATTTTAGAGTTCAAGTATGCCGCCCGGGAGGAACCGCCGCGATGTCCGCCACCGCCCAGGAGCGCATGCCCGCCCTGTACCTCAGCCACGGCGCCCCGCCGCTCGCCGACGACCCGGTCTGGCCCGACCAGCTCGCCGCCTGGTCCGCGGCCCTGCCCCGCCCCCGCGCCGTCCTCATGGTCTCCGCCCACTGGGAGGAGGCCCCGCTCGCCCTCGGCGCGGTCGAGACCGTCCCGCTCGTCTACGACTTCTGGGGCTTCCCCGAGCGCTACTACACCGTCCGCTATCCCGCCCCGGGCGCCCCGGCGCTCGCCGACGCCGTCCGCAAGCTGCTGCGCGCCCCCGGGCTCCCCGTACAGGACATCCCCGACCGGGGCCTCGACCACGGCGCCTACGTCCCGCTCGTCGAGATGTACCCGGCCGCCGACATCCCCGTCCTGCAGATCTCCCTGCCCACCCTCGACCCGGTCCGCCTGATGGACCTCGGCCGCAGGCTCGCCCCGCTGCGCGACGAGGGCGTGCTGATCGTCGGCTCCGGCTTCTTCACGCACAACCTCGCCGCCCTGCGGCACACCGGGCCGGGCGTGCCGAGCTGGTCGGCGGAGTTCGACGACTGGGGCCGGCGCGCCCTGGAGGCCCGCGACTGGGACGCCCTGCTCGACTTCCTGGACAAGGCCCCGGCCGGCCGCTACGCCCATCCGCGCACCGAGCACTTCGCCCCGCTGTTCGTCACCATGGGCGCGGCGGAGGCCGGCGGCGGCCTGGACGCGCAGAAGTCGGTGATCGACGGCTTCTGGATGGGAATGGCGAAACGGTCCGTGCAGTTCGGCTGAGAGGAAGTCCCGCTCAGAGCTCTTTCTCGTACCAGGCGACGTCCCAGTAGCGGCCGAACTTGCGGCCGACCTCGTGGAACGTGCCGACGTGGCGGAAGCCGAAGCGGGCGTGCAGCCGCTCGGAGGGTTCGTTGGGCTGGGCGATCCCGGCGTAGGCGCGGTGGACGTCCTGTCCGGCCAGGGCCTTGAACAGGGCGTCGTAGAGCAGTGTGCCGACACCCCGGCGGCCCGCGTCCGGGGCGACGTACACCGAGGTCTCCACGGACGTCCCGTACGCCGGCTTCGGCCGGTAGGGGCTGGAGGTGGCGTATCCGAGGATCCGTCGCGTGCCGGTGTCCGTGGCAACCATCAGCCGGTGTGGGCCGTCTTCCGGGTGGGAGAGCAGCCAGGGGCGGCGCTCGGCGGGGGTGAACACCGTGGTGTCGAATGTGATGGCCGTCTCACGGACGTAGTGGTTGTAGATCGCCGTCAGGGCTTCGAGGTCCCCCTCGATTCCCGGTCTGACCTGCACTTCGGCCTGCTCCGACGACATCTCGCCTCCCCGTGTGGCCGACAGGGTACTGCATGATCAGAAAATTTGCGGGGCGGGTTGGGAATTCTGTCCGGATTCCAGTCGTTGTTTCCGTCGGATGCAGGGCACTCGAAGAGAGTCCCGGAGACAGCCCCTTCAGTGCCGCGCGTTCGCAGGACCACCCGCCCGACCACCATCGCAAGGGAGCACGCATGGCAACCCGTGCCGTCGCCCGTCGTCAGTCCGCCACCGGCGAGACGGCCGACTCGGCAAGCAGTGTTCGCGCTCATGGCGGCGAGATCGCAGACCGCGACCTGGTCGGCATGTACCTCGACGAGATCGCGCGTACGCCGCTGCTCGACGCCGCCAAGGAAGTCGAGCTGTCCCAGACCATCGAAGCGGGTGTGTTCGCGCAGCAGGTGCTCGACGGCGAGGAGGAGTCCCGTACGGACGCCACCCGCGAGGAGCTCCAGGCCCTGGTCGATGCCGGTGAGCGCGCCAAGGACGTCTTCATCCGCTCCAATCTCCGCCTGGTCGTCGCGGTCGCCCGGCGCTACCCGCGCAGCGGTCTGCCCCTGCTGGACCTGATCCAGGAGGGCAACGCCGGCCTGGTGCGCGCCGTGGAGAAGTTCGACTACCGCAAGGGCTTCAAGTTCTCCACGTACGCCACCTGGTGGATCCGCCAGGCCATCACCCGCTCCATCGCCGACCAGTCCCGCACGATCCGGCTCCCCGTCCACCTGGTGGAGGAGCTGGGCCGCATCCGCCGCGTGCAGCGCGAGTTCAACCGCGAGCACGGCCGCGACCCGGAGCCCGCCGAGGTCGCCGCGGAGCTGGGCTCGACGCCGGAGCGCGTCATCGACGTCCTGGACTGGGCCCGCGACCCGGTCTCGCTGAACATGGCGGTGGACGACGCGGGCGAGACCCAGTTCGGCGACCTGCTGGAGGACACCTCGGCGGTCTCCCCGGAGCAGTCGGTCCTCACCCTGCTGCGCAGCGAGGAACTGGACGACCTGATCGGCCGCCTGGACCAGCGCACGGCCTCCATCATCAAGATGCGGTACGGCATCGACGACGGCCGGGAGCGCACCCTGACCGAGGTCGGCAAGGAGCACGGGCTCACCCGTGAGCGGATCCGCCAGATCGAGAAGCACGCCCTGCTGGAGCTGAAGAAGCTGGCCCGCGACACGGGGTTCGACGCGGCGGCCTGACGGACGGAAGCGCCGTGGAGCGCACCGCGACCACGCCGTGCGCGCGCCGGGTGGCGCGGGTGGCGAAAGACGGCGCAAACATGGCGCGGTCCCGCCGCTTCAACGGCCCGGCCCGAGGGAACAACCCTTCCGGGCCCGCAAGCGGGCCCGGGGCCGGCACTCCCCACCACCCCCACACCGCACCCCCGGCCGTGCCGACGACGACGTCGGCCGACCCACGCGAGCCACGTCCCGACGCAACCCCCCCCGGCGCCGGGACTTCCCGAGCCGGGCTTCGGCGCCTATCCCCCCCCCGGGCGCCGGGGCCCGGCCCCTTTCTGCCCGGTGAGGCGCTCCCCGTGTCCCGTAAGGGCCCCGCGCACTGGAACGGCGGCCCACCCCGTACCTGAACCCCGGGGTGGACCGCCGGATGGCAGATTCTGCCACACGGGCATAGCCTGCCGGGCATGAGCACCACCCAAACCCCCGCCCACCAGCCGTTTTCCGCCTCCGCGCCGGTGTCCCTCACCGAACGCCGGAAGGCCGAGACACGGATGGAGATCGCCCGGGCGGCGGCGGCCCTCTTCGTCCGGCAGGGCCTGCGGGCGACCCGCGCCGAGGACATCGCCCAGGCCGCGGGCATCGCACCGCGCACGTTCTACCGCTATTTCGCCACCAAGGAGGAGGCGGTCGCCCCCCTCTACGCCGCGGGCGCCCAACGCTGGATCGAGGCGGTCCGCACGGCCCCGGCCGACCTGCCCGTCCCGCAGGCCCTGGAACACGCGGTCCGCCACACCCTCACCCCCGGCCTCGGCGTCTCGGCCGCGTCCTGGGAGTGGCTGCGCACCCTGGTCCGCCTGGCCGGCACCAGCCCCGCCCTGCGCAAGGTCTGGGCGGAGGTGTGCCAGGCGTCGGAGGGCGCGCTGGCGGAGATCCTCGCGGCCCGGGAGGGCGGCCCGACGACACCGCCACCCCGCGGCACCCCACCCCACGGCACCCCGGCCCCGGCCAGCCCCGGCCCGGAGTGCGACACCACGGCCCCATCTCGCCCCGGCCCGGAGCGCGGCACCGCCGATCCCTCACCCACCGGCCCGGAGCGCGGCGCCCGGGATCAGGCTCCGTCCGGCGCGGAGCCGGTGTGGCCCACCCCGCGGCTCCGGTTCGCGGCGGCCGTGGCCGGGGCCGCCGTACGTGTGGCCGTGGAGTCCTGGGCCGCCACGGCGTCCCGTCCCACCGGCCCCGAGGGCCCGGCAGGCCTGGCCGTACGCAACCTGCGCGCGCTGCGCGACTTCGAGTGGGGCGGGGATCACGGGGACGACCGGGCCGGGAGCGACGCGCAACGGCCCTGATGTCCCCCTAGCGGGGCCCTTCCTGAACCTCCGGAGCCTGCGGAGCCTCGGAAGTCCCCGGTCCGGCCTGCGCGGCCCTGCTCAGGCGGTCACCCAACCGCCGTACGCACTGCACCAGTTCGTCCGGCGCGTGCACCGCGAACTCCGCCTCCGCCATCGCCAGCCGCACCGCCAGCCACTCCATGGGGTCGCCCGTGGTGCCCCGCAGGACGCAGCCGCCCGCGTCGTCGTCCTCGGGCACCCCGAGCCACGCGGGAACCCGCGCGGAGACCTGTTCCGCCGGCGCGGCGAACCGCACCTCGAAGGCGTACGTCTCCTGCCGCCGGTGGATGGACTGGCGCAGATACTCGGCGGCGCTCCCCGTGGGCAGTTCCCGCGGCGCGAACCGGACGCCGGTCGCGAGCGGCTCGCTGACCCGGTCCACCCGGAACGTACGCCAGTCCGCCCGGTCGACGTCGTAGGCGACCAGGTACCAGCGCCGTCCCGTCGACACCAGCCGGTGCGGCTCGGTCAGCCGGCGGGAGGCGCTGCCGTCCTTGTCGCGGTAGGCGAACCGCAGCCGTTCGTGTCCCGCCACCGTGGACGCCATCACGGTCAGCGTCTCCGGCGCGATGCCCGGCCCGTCGCCGAGCGCCAGCGGCGTCGTCGCGGCCTGGAGCGTGGACACCCGGTGGCGCAGCCGGGACGGCAGCACCTGCTCCAGCTTGGCCAGCGCCCGCACGGCCGCCTCGTCCACCCCCTCGATGGCGTGCCCGGCACCGGCCCGCAGCCCCACCGCGATCGCCACGGCCTCCTCGTCGTCCAGCACCAGCGGCGGCATCGCCTTGCCCGCCACCAGCCGGTACCCGCCGTCCGCCCCCCGCGTCGCCTGCACCGGATACCCCAGCTCCCGCAGCCGGTCGACATCCCGCCGCACGGTCCGCCGGGACACCCGCAGCCGGTCGGCCAGCTCACCCCCGGGCCACTCGCGAGGCGTCTGGAGCAGGGACAGCAGCTGAAGCAGCCGGGCCGGCGTGTCGGTCGTCATACGACGAGCATGGCGCACCTTTAGGACAGGATCTGGCCTATCCGGGCCCTAGGTTCCTCCCATGACCACCACCCCTACGCCGCCGACAGCCCCTGCCGACCGGACCCGCTGGCTGGCCCTCGCCATCGTCATGGCCGCGGCCTTCATGGACCTCGTGGACGTGACGATCGTCAACATCGCCATCCCGTCCATCCAGCGCACCGAACACGCCTCGGTCGGCCAGATCCAGTGGATAACCGCCGGCTACGCCCTCGCCTTCGCCGCCGGACTGATCACCGGCGGCCGGCTCGGCGACATCCACGGCCGCAAGCGGGTGTTCCTCGTCGGCATCGGCGGCTTCACCCTCGCCTCCGCCCTGTGCGGTTTCGCGGCCAATCCGGAGATGCTCGTCGCCTCCCGCTTCCTGCAGGGCGGCATGGCCGCGCTGATGGTGCCGCAGGTGCTGTCGATCGTGCACGCCACCTTCCCGGCCCACGAACGCGGCAAGGTCTTCGGCCTGTTCGGCGCGATCGTCGGCCTCGGCGCGGTCTCCGGCCCGCTGCTCGGCGCGCTGCTGACGCAGTGGAACCTGTTCGGCCTCGAATGGCGGCCCATCTTCCTCATCAACCTGCCCGTCGGCGTGGTCGCCTGGCTGCTGGGCCGCCGGTTCATCACCGAGTCCCGTGCCCCCAGGGCGCTGAAGCTGGACCTCGTCGGCGTCGCCCTGGTCACGCTGGGCCTGCTGATGCTGCTCTACCCGCTGACCCGCGGGCGCGAGCTGGGCTGGCCGCTGTGGGGGTACGCCTCGATGGGCGGCGCCCTCGTCGTCTTCGCGGGGCTGGTGGCGTACGAGCGGCGCAAGGCGGCGCGGGACGGCTCCCCGCTGGTCGAGCTGTCGTTGTTCCGGGTGAAGAGCTTCGCCGCCGGTATCGCCGTACAGACCGTGTTCGGGGTCGCGCTCGGCATCTTCTTCCTGGTCTGGACGCTGTACATGCAGATGGGGCTGGGCTGGAGCCCGCTGCGGGCCGGGCTGACCGGGGTGCCGTTCTCGCTCGCGGTGTCCACGGCGGCCGGGCTGTCGGTGCAGCAGCTGGTTCCGCGGTTCGGCCGCAAGGTGCTCCAGGCGGGCGCGCTGCTGATGGGCGCGGGCGTGCTGCTCTACCTGTGGGAGGCCGACCACTACGGGCTCTCCATCGCCCCCTGGCAGATGGCCCTGCCACTGGTCGTGATGGGTCTCGGCATGGGCCTGATCGTCGCCCCGCTGACCGACGCGGTGCTCTCCGAGGTGCCGCGCGAGCACGCCGGTTCCGCGTCCGGGCTGATCAACACCGTGCAGCAGATGGGCAACGCGCTCGGGCTGGGACTGGTGTCGGTGGTCTTCTTCGGGCAGATCGGCGACCGGCTCGCCCCCGACCGGGTCGGCCCGGCCTTCGTCCACGCCTTCCAGCACGCGCTGTGGTACGTCGCCGGGATCATGGGCGCGATCTTCCTGCTGATGTGCGCCCTGCCGAAGCGCCCGGCCCGGCATGTGGAGGGCGCGGGCGAGGAGACGCCGGCGGGCGAGCGGGCGTCGGAGCCGCAGCTCGTGCACTGAGCGGAGACGGCGACGCGGGGCCCGGGGCCGTACCGGCCGCCGGGCCGCCGCGCTGTCCGGACCGGGCCGAGAAGCCCGGCCGGAAGTCCGTTCATGCCCGAGTCGGGTCTGTATCTGTTTACTTTCCGGGAATCCGGCCGTAGCCTCCCTGTGAAACCACACGTTCGGGCACAGGCGGAGGCGAACGGACATGTACGCACCGGAGCGGCAGCAGGAGATCCTCCGGCTCGCCCGGGACGGCGGCCGGGTGGACGTGCTGTCGCTGGCCGAGGAGTTCCAGGTCACCGCGGAGACGATCCGCCGCGACCTGAAGGCCCTCGACCGCGCCGGTCTCGTCCGCCGGGTGCACGGCGGTGCCATCCCGGTCGGCCGCCTCGACTTCGAGCCGGACCTCGCCGAGCGCGAGTCCACCGCCGCCGACGAGAAGGACCGCATCGCCAAGGCGGCCCTCGCCGAACTGCCCGCCCAGGGCACGGTGATCCTCGACGCCGGTACGACGGTGGCCCGCCTCGCCGCGACGATCCCGCTGGAGGCGTCCCTCACCGTCGTCACGCACAGCCTGCCCATCGCCGCCCGGCTGGCCGACCACCCGGGTATCCAGCTCCATCTGGTCGGCGGCCGGGTACGGCACCGTACGCGCGCCGCCGTGGACGCCTGGGCGCTGCGCGCGTACGGCGAGATCCGCGCCGACGTGCTGTTCGTCGCCGCCAACGGCTTCTCCGCCGAGCACGGTCTGACCACCCCCGACCTCGCCGAGGCCGCGGTCAAACGGGCCGCGGTCGGCGCCGCGCGGCGGGTGGTGCTGCTGGCCGACTCCGGCAAGCACGGCCAGGAGCACTTCGCCCGCTTCGCCGGCCTGGGCGAGGTGGACCTGCTGATCACCGACAGCGGGCTGGGCCCGGACGACGCCGCCGCCATCGAGCGCGGCGGCACGGAAGTGGCGCGCGCATGATCCTCACCGTCACCCCCAATCCGTCCCTCGACCGCACCTACGAGGTGCCCGCCCTGGAGCGCGGCGAGGTCATCCGCGCCGGCGGCGAGCGCGTGGACCCCGGAGGCAAGGGCGTGAACGTCTCCCGGGCCGTCGCCGCCGCCGGCCGGCGCACGGTCGCCGTCCTGCCCCTGGGCGGGGCGCCGGGCGCGCTCGTCGCCGATCTGCTGGCCGCGCAGGGCATCGAGGTCGCGCCGGTCCCGGTGGCCGGCGCGACCCGCTCCAACATCGCGCTCGCGGAAGCCGACGGGGTGCTCACGAAGATCAACGCGCCGGGCCCGGAACTGTCGGCGGCCGAAGAGGAACTCCTGCTGGACACCGTACGGTCGCACTCCCGCGCCGCCGACTGGATCGCCTGCTGCGGCAGCCTGCCCCGGGGGCTCGCGCCCTCCTGGTACGCCGACCTGGTCACGCGGGCGCACGCCGCGGGGGCGCGGATCGCGCTGGACACCTCGGGGCGCGCCCTTGTGGAGGCACTGCGCGCGCGGCCCGATGTCGTCAAGCCGAACGCCGAGGAGCTGGCGGAAGCCGTCGCGCGCCCGCTGGCCACCGTGGGCGACGCGCTCAAGGCGGCCGAGGAGTTGCGCGCGCTGGGCGCCCGCACCGTCCTGGCGAGCCTGGGCGCCGACGGACAGCTCCTGGTGGAGGACACCGGCGCCTGGTTCGGCAGCGCGCGGGTGTCCGCCGTGCGCAGCAACGTCGGTGCCGGGGACGCCTCCCTGGCCGGCTTCCTCATCGCCGGCGGCACCGGCCCCGAGGCCCTCGCCTCCGCCGTCGCCCACGGCGCCGCCGCGGTCCGGCTCCCCGGCAGCGTGATGCCGACCCCCGCCGACCTGGACCCGGCGTCGGTGACCATCACGGCGGACCTCCCGCTCGACCGCGAGCTGACGGAGCCGGTCTCGTGACCTCGCCGGTGACCGTCTACGGCGGACCTCCCGTTCGGCCGGGAGCCGACGGGGTCGGTCTCGTGACCTCGCCGGTGACCGTCGCGGCGGACGCCGCCGGTCTCATGACCTCGCCGGTGACCGTCTACGGCGGACCTCCCGTTCGGCCGGGAACTGACGGGGTCGGTCTCGTGACCGCGTCGGTGACCGTCGCGGCGGACACCGCCGGTCTCATGACCTCGCCGGTGACCGTCACGGCGGACCTCCCGCCCGACCGCGAACCGACGGGTCCGGTCTCGTGACCCCGCTCGTCCGCCACCGCACCCGCCCGGGCTTTGTCCGGCTGGGTGGTCAGGCCGGTCCCGCCCCGCGTACCGGCCCGTCCCCTCACCGCACCCCCGTCCCCCCACCCGCCGACCCCGGTCCCCGGGCGGCCCGCGCGCAGAGGAGCCCGCGATGAGCGACATGATCAGCGCGGACCTGGTCGACCTCGACCTGTCCGCCGACACCAAGGAGGCGGCGGCCCGCGCCCTCGCCGCACGCATGGTGGCCCGGGGCCGGGTGACCGACCTGGAGGGTTTCCTCGCCGACGTGGCCGCCCGGGAGGCCCAGATGCCGACCGGGCTCGACGGCGGCATCGGCATCCCGCACTGCCGCAGCGCCCATGTCACCGAGCCGACCCTCGCCTTCGGCCGCAGCGCCGCCGGTATCGACTTCGGCGCCGCGGACGGCCCGGCCGACCTCGTCTTCCTGATCGCGGCACCCGCCGGCGCCGACGACGCCCACCTCACCATCCTGTCCTCCCTCGCCCGCAAGCTGATGAACGCCGAGTTCACGACCGCGCTGCGGGCGGCGGACAGCCCGGAGACCGCGGTGGCCCTGATCCGCGGCGACCAGACACCGGCGGAGCAGGCACCCCGGGCCGCCGCGAACGCCTCCGGGACCACCGCGGGAGCCACGCAAGCCCCCGAGAACGCTCCCGGGGAAACCCCGAGCGCCCCCGAGACCACCGTCGCAGGAGCGTCCGAGGGCGCCCGGAGCGTCCGTGGCGGCAGCGCGGGCCTTTCCGGCGACACCGTCGGCGCCCCCGAAGCAACCCCGGACGTTCCCGAGGGGGGCCGGAGCGGCCTCAGGTGTGCCGCAGGGGTCCCCGCGAGCGCCCCGGGCGCCCGTGAAGACACCGCTGTGGCTCCGGCGGCGGCCTCCGCCGGAGCCACAGCGGGCAGCACGGCCGGCGCGGCCGGTGCGAGCGCCGCCGAGCCCGGCGCGCCCGCCAAGGCCGGTACGCCGAGCGCGTCCCGTGCGGGCGACGCGGCGGGTACGCCCGGTGAGCCCGGCACGCCCGCCGTCGCCGCCGCCCACGCCCCCGGCCCGGGTGAGGCACGGCCCTTCCGGGTCGTAGCCGTCACCTCCTGTCCCACCGGTATCGCCCACACCTACATGGCGGCCGAGTCCCTGGAGAACGCGGGCCGGGAGGCCGGTGTCGAGCTGGTCGTCGAGACGCAGGGCTCGGCCGGGTTCACCCGGCTGGACCCGGCGGTGATCGCGGCGGCGGACGGCGTGATCCTCGCGCACGACGTCCCCGTACGCGACAAGGACCGCTTCGCCGGCAAGCCGACCGTCGACGTGGGGGTGAAGGCGGGCATCAACCGCCCCGCCGAACTCATCGCGGAGGTCCGCGAGAAGGCGGCGCGCGGCGAGGTCAGCACTCCGGCGCACGCACCGGCGGGCACACCGGTCGAACGCGCGGGCGACGCCACCGAGGGCTACGGCACCAAGCTCCGCACCTGGCTGATGTCCGGCGTCAGCTACATGGTCCCGTTCGTCGCCGCCGGCGGTCTGCTCATCGCCCTCGGCTTCGCGATCGGCGGCTGGCAGATCGACAAGGCCCCCTCGGTCATGGACCACTTCGTGTGGACGCGGGCCGACAGCTGGGGCGCGCTGCTCTTCCAGATCGGCGGCGTCGCCTTCACGTTCCTCGTCCCGGTCCTGGCCGGCTACATCGCCTACGGCATGGCCGACCGGCCCGGCCTCGTCCCCGGCTTCGTGGGCGGCGCGATAGCGCTGGACGCCGGCGCGGGCTTCCTCGGCGGCCTGGCGGCCGGCCTGATCGCCGGCGGCGTGGTGCTGGCGGTCCAGCGGGTGCGGATCCCGCCGGTGCTGCGCGGCATCATGCCGGTGGTGGTGATCCCGCTGCTCTCCTCGGCGGTCACCGGCTTTTTGATGCTCGTCGTGATCGGCAAGCCGATCGCCTCCGCGCAGAAGGGCCTCACCGACTGGCTGAGCGGGCTCACCGGCACCAACGCCGTCCTGCTCGGCGCCCTGCTCGGCCTGATGATGTGCTTCGACCTGGGCGGCCCGGTCAACAAGGTCGCCTACGCCTTCGCCACCGCCGGCATCGCCGTCACCGACCCCAGCGACTCGGCGATGCAGATCATGGCGGCGGTGATGGCGGCCGGCATGGTCCCGCCGCTGGCGATGGCCCTGGCCACCACGGTGCGCGGCCGGCTGTTCACCCCGGCCGAGCGCGAGAACGGCAAGGCCGCCTGGGTGCTGGGCGCGTCCTTCGTCTCCGAGGGCGCGATCCCGTTCGCGGCGGCCGACCCGCTGCGGGTCATCCCGTCCGCCATGGCGGGCGGCGCGCTCACCGGCGCCCTGTCGATGGCCTTCGGCGCCACGCTGCGCGCCCCGCACGGCGGTGTCTTCGTGGTCCCGCTGATCGGCAGCCCGCTGCTGTACCTGGTGGCCATCGCGGCCGGGGTGTGCGTCACCACGGCCCTGGTGGTCCTCCTCAAGGGACTGCGCGGGCAGGCCCTCGGGGCCGGGACCACCGGCCCCGCCGCGAACCCGGCCGCGGCTTTGGAGGAGACCGGGCAGCCGGTGGCCGCCTGAGCGCCGCGGCCCCGGCCGCAACCCTCAGGGCGTCTTGTCCCTTTGGGGTGCTGTGAGTTGTTCACGGCACCTGCGAGATACGTCACGGTCCGGGGCCGAAGTCCCGGACCGTGGTGTGTACTGGGGTGTATGCCTGAGCACGCCCCGACTCTCCAGCTGATCGGCGTGACCGTCCTCGCGGTGGCGGCCGTCGTGTGGGCCGGCGTCCTGCTGCGCCTGCTGCGCCGCGCGGGTCTCTACGCCGGGGCGGCCGGCGCCCGGCGCCGCACCGCGCCGCTCCCGGCCGTGCCGCGCCAGAGGCGGGTCGGCCCGCCGCGGGAGTCCGTCGAGCTGACCCCCGCCGAACAGGACGCCTTCGCGGGCCTGGTACGGCACCTCGCCAACGGCTGACCGTCAGGCCCACCCCGCCGGCCCCGCGCCCGCCGGACACCGCGCCCGCCGGAGACCGGGGCCGCCCGTGTCACCTCTGCCGCGCCGCGCGCCGCTCCATCGCCTCCCGGGCCGCCTCCTGCGACATGTACACCTCGCACATGTGCCGCCCGTCGGGCGTCGCCGTGTGCTCCACCTCCCACAGGGAGACCTCGGTGCCGTCCGGCAGCAGGAAGGCGTGTTCGTACAGCGCGTAGTTCAGACCCGCCCGGCCCGCCCGTCCCGGCCGGCCGAACGCCTGGGTGATCTCGTGCGCGGTCGCCGTCGCCAGCAGCGCCGCCGTCTCGGCGCCGGGTCGGTCGGGGTTCTCCGCGCGGCGCAGCAGCCGGCGCGCGTGGTCCGCCGAGTCGTCCGAGGCGAACACGTGCCGGGGCTCTGGGATCGCCCACAGCCGCATCAGCGCGGGCAGTTCCGCCTCGGGGGTGTCCGGCGGCAGCCCCAGCCGGGCCGCGGCGGTCTGGAGTTCCTCCTCGTCCAGATACACCTCGTGCTCCGGGGCGCTGCCCGGAGTGGAGTTGTGCACCAGCTCCCACAGCGTGATCGCCGAGCCGTCGGCGAGCAGCCAGGTGTGCCGGTGGGTTTCCCGGCGCAGCCCCGAGCTGTGGTAGGCCGAGTGCAGCGAACTGTCGTGCGCCAGCGCGCAGTCCAGCTGCCGTATCACCTCGTCCGGCAGCTCGAAGGAGTTCAGGGCACGGCCGAGGAGTCGCGCGAGATGCTCCTCCGGAGACTCGGGCGACTCGGCTGGTTCGTACGCTTCGGTCTCGTACGGAACGCTCAAGGCTTCTCCCGGCGTTGCTGCATGTCACCTTGTGGGTGCATACCGTAGCCCCTCGGTCGGACATCATGCCCGGGAACCGAGAAAACGTACGCCGGGAAAACGCGCGGGCCGCGCGAAGAGTTCCCGCGCGGCCCGCCGCTCAGTCAAAAACCGCCGGTCAGACGGCGCTTCCCGCGGTCCAGGCGCTCCACGCCATGTTCCAGCCGTTGAGGCCGTTGTCGGGGGAGACCGTGGTGTCCGGGGAGTTCTTCACGATCACGATGTCCCCGATGAGCGTGTTGTCGTAGAACCACTTGGCCGACGTGGCGCCCTGCGCCCCCTGCACGTCCGCGAGGCCGACGCAGCCGTGGCTGGTACCCGTCCGGCCGAACGGCGGGTTGCCCTTGTTGTACCAGTAGTTGCCGTGGATGAACGTCCCCGACGTCGTCAGCCGCATCGCGTGCGGCACGTCCGGTATGTCGTACTCCCCGCCGAAGCCGACCGTCGAGCCGTTCATGCGGGTCTGCGTGAACTTCTCGGAGATCACCATCTGCCCGTTGTACGTGGTGTGCTCCGGGCTGCCCGCCGAGATCGGCACCGACTTGATGGTCTGCCCGTCCCGGACGACCGTCATCGTCTGCGTGTTGGCGTCGACCGTGGAGACCTGCGACCGCCCGACGGTGAAGGAGACGGTCTTCTTCTGCACGCCGTAGACGCCCCGCGCGCCCTGCACGCCGTCCAGGTCGATGTTCATCGTGACCTTGGAACCGGCCTTCCAGTACTCCTGCGGCCGGAAGTCCAGCCGCCGGTCCCCGAACCAGTGCCCGACCACCTGCTGGCCGCTGCTGGTGTTGACCGTGATGTGCGACTGCACGGCCTTCTTGTCCGAGATCGACTTGTCGAAGGTGAACGACACGGGCATGCCCACCCCGACCGTCGCGCCGTTGTCCGGCGTGTAGGTGCCGATGAAGCTGTCCGCCGAGCTGACGGTGGTGAAGATGGAGTTCGCCGCCGCCGTGCGGCCGTCGGGGTCCTTCGCGGTCACGTTTATCTCGTACTTCGTCCCGCGCTCCAGCTGCTGCTTCGGCTTCCAGGTGCGACCGTCCGCCGATATCGCCCCGGGCACGGCCTGCCCCGAGCCCGCCACGGACATCTTCACCTCGGTCAGCTTGCCGTCGCTGACCTTCACCCCGGTGGCGTTGATGGACGCCCCGGTCGAGCCGTCCTTGGCCGATATCGCGATCTTCGCCGTCGACGTCTTGGGGGCGTCGCCGCCCTTGCCGTCGTTGTCGGCGCCGGCGTCACCGCCGCAGGCGGTCAGGGTGAGGGCGCCGACCATCAGGGCGGCACAGGCCCCCAGTACGCGCCGCGCTGCAATGTCCGGCGTTGTCACGGGCTGCTCCAGATTCATGTGGTGTGCGGGATCCGTTCCGGTCGTGAGGAAAGAGGGCGCGGGCACCGGGGAAGGTTCCCTTCGGCCCCCGCTGGCGCCGTGACGTGACAGAACCGCGACAATTCAGCCCCTCCCGCGCTGCTCCGTCCCGTACAACTCCGTGTACGACGGCCAGATTCCGCCCGGCCCGTCGACCGGCCCGGCGGCCCGCACCGCCCGTACGATCGCCCGCGTCACCAGGTCCGCGCCGGCCGCGAGGATGTCGTTCAGTGCCAACGGGTGCGCGTCGAGCGGACGGTCGCCGGTCGCCAGCGCGAACACCGTGTCCCCGTCGTGCAGGAGGTGCACCGGCCGCACCGCCCGGGCGATCCCGTCGTGCGCCGTGCCTGCCAGCTTCTGCGCCTGCGCCTTGGTCAGCCCGGCGTCCGTCGCGACCACCGCCAGCGTCGTGTTGAGCGGCGGCGGCGCGTTGCCGGCGGCGGTCTGCGCCAGGCGCCGCCGCGCGGCCTCGTGCACCCGCTCCTCCGGGTAGGCCACCCGCCCCTGGAACAACTCCCCGTACAGCACTCCCGTCTGCGGATCCAGCACCGCTCCCGCCGCGTTGGCGACCACCAGCGCGGCCACGGTGATCCCCGAGCCGAGCACGGTGCTCGCCGTGCCCACCCCGCCCTTGAGCAGCCCGGCGACCGCGCCCGTGCCGGCGCCCACGCACCCCTCGGGCACCCGAGCGCCCGGCGCGCTCGCCGCCGCGGCCTCCACCGCCGCCCGGCCCGTCGCCGCGTCCGGGCGGGCCCGGAAGTCCCCGCCGCGCCCCAGGTCGAAGATGCACGCCGCGGGCACCACCGGCACCACATGCGCCGGGTCCGGACCCACGGACACCCCGCGGCCCCGCTCCTCCAGCCAGGCCATCACCCCGGACGCCGCATCAAGCCCGTACGCGCTGCCCCCGGTCAGCACCACGGCGTCGACCCGCTGGACCACGTTGCGCGGGTCGAGCGCGTCGGTCTCCTTGGTGCCGGGTCCGCCGCCGCGCACGTCCACGGCGGCGACGGCGCCGCCCTCGGGCGCGAGGACGACCGTGGTGCCGGTGAGCCAGCCGTCGCCGGCCCGGGTGGCGTGACCCACCCGAAGCCCGGCGACATCCGTCAAAGCGTCAGCTGTCATGGACGCCAGTCTGACCGAGCGCCGCCTTCCGAGGGGTCAGCCGGCCGGGGCGGCGGCGTCCGGCCGGCGCTCCCGGCCGGCCGTGCGCGCCGTCAGCACCGCCCCGGCCACCACCGAGACCGCGGACACCAGTCCCGCCGCGAGCACCGCCCAGTCGCCGAGGAACGTGCAGCAGATCACCAGCAGGGCGGTGGCCGGCAGCACCAGCTGCTCGGTGAGGCCGACCTTGAAATGCCGGGAGTGCAGCGCCCACACCGTCAGCAGATACAGGGCCGTCGGCAGGGTGACGGCGGCCGACGCGGCCAGGGTGGAGATGTGCGCCTTGCCGGTCGCCTGCTCCACGGCCACCTCCAGCCCCGCGCCGACGGCCGCCGCCGAGGCGAACACCAGGTAGTGGCCGTAGCCCCAGACGAACGCCCGCTTGCTGGAGCGCAGATGGCCGTGGATGGGGACCACGAAGTAGATCCACCAGGCGGAGAAGACGATCAGCAGCCCGCCCGCCGCGATGGGCAGCAGCTCGGCCGGCGCGCTGTGCTCGGCCACGGCCGTCTTCACGGCGACCGTGGCCGCGGCGATCGTCTCGCCGAGCACGATGATCGTGAACAGTCCGTACCGCTCGGCGATGTGGTGCGGGTGCCAGGACGTCATCTGCTTCCGCTCGGCGTACAGCGGCACGCACAGTTCCACGAGCGCCATCACCAGGAACACCCAGGGCCGCGCGGGCTCCGGCAGCACCACCAGTCCGAGCCAGCCCACCTGGCACAGCAACACCCCGCCCGCGTACCGCAGGGCCGTGGCCCGCTCCGTGCCCCCGGCCGATCTCGCGGCTCTCAGCCACTGCCCGACCATCGCCAGCCGCATGATCACATAGCCGAGCCAGACCAGCAGGAAGTCGTGGTCCGTGAAGGCCCGGGAGATGCCGGCCGCCAGGACCAGCACGCCGGCGATCTGCACCAGGGTGACGACCCGGTACAGCGCGTCGTCGTTGTCGTAGGCGGAGGCGAACCAGGTGAAGTTCATCCAGGCCCACCAGATCGCGTAGAACGCCATCGCGTAGTCCAGGATCCCGGTGCCCGCGTGTCCGCCCGCGACGGCGTGCACCAGTTGTATGCCTGCCTGCGCGACCGCCACGACGAAGCACAGGTCGAAGAACAGCTCCAGCGGGGAGGAGACGCGGTGGGCCTCCTCCCGTCCGCGTGCGGTGAGCCGTCGTAGGTGGGCCGGGGGCCGCGGTGCGCCGGAAGGGGCGGGCGGGGGAGCTGAACTCGACGTCATGATGCCCAGCACAGCAGAAATCGGCCGCGAAATCCTGTTCACGATCTTGTCCGCGTCCGCGCAGGGGGCGGGCCGGTCGCCCGGCGCCGGGGGCGGGCGGCCCGCCGGTACGGGAGCCGTACCCTGGTGGCATGAGCACCGCCCCGGAACCCGCCCCCGAACCCGCCGCCGGGCCCGAGCCGCGCGACCCGAAGCCCGCGCTGGTCTTCGACGACCCGCTGGACCAGCAGTCCTCGGACGACACCGACCGCGGGTGGGGCGAGCGGACCGACGGGGACAGCGCCGCCGACCTCAGGCGGTTCCTGGACGAGAAGCCGCCCCACCACCTCTGAGCGGGCCGCGGGAGCGTCGCTAGCGCTCGTCGCGTCCCGAGCCGCGCTGTGCGACGAGGGCGTCCCGGATCTCCTTGAGCACCTCCAGCTCGCTCACCTCCACGATCTCCTTGGTGCCCTCGCGCGCCGCCTTCCGGTCCGCCTGCCGGGCCAGGTACTTCGACATCGGCAGGACCATCAGGAAGTACACCACCGCGGCGGTGATCACGAAGGTGAGCGTGGCGCCCAGGACGGAGCCCCACAGGATCGGCACACCGCTTTGCACCGTGCCGTCGGCGGACACCTTGCACGGGGCCTTCAGGCAGGAGCTGTAGTGGTCGAGGTTCTGCGTGCCGATCGCCCCGACCAGCGGGTTGATGACCCCCTTCACCACCGAGTTGACGATGTTGGTGAAGGCCGCGCCGATGACCACCGCGACTGCCAGATCGACGACGTTGCCGCGCATCAGGAAGGCCTTGAAGCCCTGCCAGACGCTCGGTTCCTTCTTCGCGCTCACCTCGGGGACTCTCCTCGCATGCACAGGGTGTGGAACGAAACGCTCCGCAACCTACGGCAGGGGGCGGCCCCGGCGTCCACTTCGGTAACTCGATCGAGCCACTTGACAGGAAACCGCCGCCGGGGCGTACGAGCTGGTTCAGCACAGCGTCACCGCCAGGCGCGCGGTGGCGCTCGCGCCGACCAGCCGGGGGGCCGTGGCCCGGGGCACCGACAGCACGACCAGGGCCCCGCTCTCGGCGGCACCGTCCAGCGGCTCCGGCACCTTCGTCACCCTCACACCGCGCGCGAGCACCCGGGCGCCGGCGGCGGGCGGGTCCTGCGCCGCGATGACGTCGACGCGGTCGCCGGGCCGCAGCAGCCGCACCGTGGCGGCGTCGGCGATGCGCACCGGGGCCGTCACCAGCTCCGCCCCCGGGCGCGGCCGTACCGGATCGGCGACGGGGTGCCCCCGGGGCCGCTGCGGGCCGTGCGGTTCCGGTCCGGTCCCAGGGCCGGCGGCCACCAGCGCCGCCGCGGTCACCGCCAGGCCGACGGCCAGGGAGCGCCTGCGGTGTCGTACCAGCCGTTGCAGCCGATACCGCCCACCGCGCACCCGTACCGGATCGAAGGGGGGCACCTCGCGGGTCGCCGGGGCGTCCGTACCCGGCGGGCGCGGCAGCCGGAAGGAGGAGGGGGAGGGGGAGGAGAAGGAGGAGTGGGCGGGCGAGTGCGGCTGTGGGGACGGCGAGGACGGGGCCGGAGGGTGGGGAGGTACGGGCGAGGGCATGGGATCACCGCCTGCGACGAGGGATTTCGGCTTGCGGTCCCACGATGGCGGCTCGCGCCGGATCCCGCCGGGACCGGTGGACGACGAACGGCTTGTGGATAACTCGCCCACCCGAACGAGAGATTCCGCCCACCGCCCGGCCGCCGGCTGCCCGCCGTCCGGCCACCGTCTGCCCGGCTGCCCGCCGTCCGGTCGCCGTCTGCTCGGCTGCCCGCCGTCCGGTCGCCGTCTGCTCGGCTGCCCGCCGTCCGGTCGCCGTCTGCTTCGGCTGCTCACCGCCCGGCCGCTGCCTGCCCGCCGCCTGCCCGCCGTCCGGCCACCGTCTGCCCGGCTGCCCACCGCCTGCCCGGCCGCGCCGCCCGCTCGGCCGCCCACCGCCCGGCCCACCGCCCGGCCCACCGTCCGTCCGACCATCCGCGCCGACCATCCGGCGCGGACCCCCTCAACACCCCCCGACCGCCCCGGCTGGACCACCCCGACAGGCGGCCTACGCGCCGACTACGCCGGCCCATCCAGCAGCCGAAACCCCGCGCGCCGGCCCCCCCGCGCCGGAACGCCGCGCGTCGAAACCCCGCCCGCCGGAACGCCGCGCGCCGAAACCCCCGCCCAACCCCTACGGCAGGGCGAACCCCGGGTTCATCCCACCGAGGGCGTTCACGCACAGGCAGTCCCGGGTCTCGGGGGCCGGCAGGGCCGCCACCGCGTCGAACAGGACGCCGCGCAGGCGGTCGACGTTGGCGGAGAAGACCCGCAGGACCTCCTCGTGCGAGACGCCCTCGCCGGTCTCGGCCCCCGCGTCGAGGTCGGTGACCAGGGTCAGCGAGGTGTAGCACAGCTCCAGTTCCCGGGCGAGAGCCGCTTCGGGATGGCCGGTCATGCCCACCACCGACCAGCCCTGGGCCTGGTGCCACAGCGATTCGGCGCGCGTCGAGAAGCGCGGGCCCTCCACCACGACCAGCGTGCCGCCGTCCACCGCCTCCCAGTCCCGGCCGCGGGCCGCCTTCAGCGCGACGGCCCGACCGGTGGGGCAGTAGGGGTCGGCCATGGACACGTGGACCACGTTCGGCACGGTGCCGTCGGGCAGCGGCAGCCCGTCGGAGTAGGTCTGCGCCCTGGTCTTCGTGCGGTCCACCAGCTGGTCCGGGATCAGCAGGGTGCCCGGGCCGTACTCGGGGCGCAGCCCGCCCACCGCGCACGGGCCGAGGACCTGCCGGACGCCGACCGAGCGCAGCGCCCAGAGGTTCGCGCGGTAGTTGATGCGGTGCGGCGGCAGATGGTGGCCGCGGCCGTGGCGGGGCAGGAAGGCGACCCGCCGCCCGGCGACCTCGCCGAGGAAGAGGGAGTCGCTGGGCGCTCCGTAGGGGGTGTCCACCTGGACCTCGGTCACATCGTCCAGGAAGGAGTAGAACCCCGAGCCGCCGATTACGCCGATCTCTGCGTTCGCCATGACCAGCACACTAGCGGGCCGCGACACGACGGGGGAGCCGGTGCGGGGGCGGCGGAGCCGGTGCCGGGACGCCGACGACCCCGCCGTCGGCCGACGGCAGGGTCACGGATGACGGGTCTCAGGCGGCGGAGCTGCTCGTGGAGCTCGACGAAGACGACGAAGACGAGGACGACGACGTCGAAGAGGACGAGGCCGAGGACGTCTTCGAGTCGGACGAGGAGCCGGCCGGCTTCGACGCCGGGCTGCTGCTCGACGTGGAGCCGCGGGAGTCGTTGCGGTAGAACCCGGAGCCCTTGAAGACGATGCCGACCGCGGAGAACACCTTCTTCAGGCGCCCGTTGCAGCTGGGGCACTCGGTCAGGGCATCGTCGGTGAACTTCTGCACCGCCTCAAGGCCCTCGCCGCACTCGGTGCACTGGTACTGGTAGGTCGGCACTGTCTTCCTCCTGGCACTCTCACTCAATGAGTGCTAACGACGGTCCATAGTGACGTATTCCCGGGGATCAGTCCACCGCTACCGGGGCGCGGTGACCCACGCCACGTGCGACGGTGCGGTTCCGGTCCGGCGCGACCAGCCGCGAGCGCAGGGCCGCGAGGGTGATCAGCGCGAGCACGGTGCCGCCCATGGGCACCAGGAATCCGGCGCCGTCCCACAGCCGGTCCTCCAGCTGTCCCGCGACCGTCACGGCGGCCGCCTGGCCGAGGGCGACCGCGCCGGTCAGCCAGGTGAAGGCCTCGGTGCGGGCGCCGGTGGGGACCAGGCCGTCGACCAGCGTGTAGCCGGTGATCAGGGACGGCGCGATGCACATGCCGACCAGCAGGCCGAGCGCGGCGAGCAGCGGCACGGAGTGCGCCGTCCACAGCGCCGACGCGGCCACCGCGAGGGCCGTGTAACCGATCAGCAGACGCTTCTGGGGGGCGGCCTTCCAGGCGATCGCGCCGCAGACGATGCCGGACAGCATGTTCCCCGCGGCGAAGACGCCGTACAGGACGCCGTTCAGGCCGGGCTCGCCGATCGACTCCGTGAAGGCCGCGAGCGAGACCTGCATGCCGCCGAAGACCGACCCGATGCCCAGGAAGGTCACGATCAGCACGCGCACACCCGGGACGCGCAGGGCCGAGGCGTGTTGCACGCGCGCGTGCCCGCTCTCCTCGGACACCGGCGGCTGGGTGCTCTTCTGGGCGGCGAAGAGGAGACCGCCGACGAGGGTCAGCGCGCCCTCCGTGATCAGTCCGGCGGCCGGCGCCACGGTGGTGCACAGCGCGGTCGCCAGCAGGGGGCCGAAGACGAAGGTCAGCTCGTCCGTGACCGACTCGAAGGCGGCCGCGGTGGTCATCAGGGGCGAGCCCTGGAGCTTGACTCCCCAGCGCGCCCGCACCATGGGGCCGACCTGCGGCACCGAGGCGCCGGTCGGGACGGCCGCGACGAACAGCGCCCACAGCGGGGCGTGCGCCAGCGCGAGCACGGTCAGGGACAGGCCGGAGGCCGTGTGCACCAGCACGCCGGGCACCAGGACGGCGCGCTGGCCGTAGCGGTCGGCCAGCCGGCCGCTGTAGGGCGCGAACACCGCCATGGAGACGCCGGTGGCCGCGGCGACGGCGCCCGCGGCGCCGTACGAGCCGGTGGTGTGCTGGACGAGCAGCACGATGGAGAGGGTGAGCATCGCGAACGGCTGGCGCGCCGCGAAGCCGGGCAGCAGGAACGTCCAGGCGCCGCGGGTGCGCAGCAGCTGTCCGTATCCGGGGCGGGAGGACTCCGGCGAGGTCTTCTCCGGTTCGGTGGTGGTGACCGTGGATCCCACGGCCCGTGCCTTTCTGCCGCCTGGTAGCGCGCGGACCCCGTGCGGGCCGGGCGCCGAGAGCTGTCCTCTTGCGCGGACTGCGGTAGATGCCGGTGCCCACCACCGGTGGGTGCGACCCGGCCGCCATACGGTCGCGCCAGCTCTGCGTCAGGCAGAGTTGGTTCGATCAGGGTGCGCCCCAATCCTACAGGGATCACCGCTTGCGCGACTGTGAAAACGAGCACCATCCAGGCGGCCACCTGGGATTCCACGGGCGTGAAGGCAGGGAGCACAGGGCGTGGAGGCGGGGAACGAGCCTCAGCGCGAGCCGTTCGTCCCCAGCCACCCCGCCAGCTTGCCGCCGTGGGCGACCGCGCGCAGGCGCCGTTCCGCCGCGTCGCGGACCGGATCGGTGGCGACGACCAGCAGTTCGTCGCCGCGCCGCAGCACCGTCGTGGGCAGCGGCACGAACGATTCTCCTTCGCGGACGACCAGCGTCACGGCCGCGCCCGGCGGCAGCCGCAGCTCGCTGATCTCCACACCGTGCATCCGCGAGCCCTCGGGGATGGTGACGGACAGCAGGTGCCCGCGCAGCCGCTCCAGGGGCGCCGACTCGATGCCGAGGTCCGAGGCCTCGCCCTGCTCGCCCAGCCGCAGCAGGCGCGCCAGCCAGGGCAGGGTCGGGCCCTGGACCAGGGTGTAGACGACGACCAGCACGAAGACGATGTTGAAGATGCGGCGGCTGGCGTCGACCCCGTTCACCATGGGGATGGTGGCCAGGATGATGGGCACGGCGCCGCGCAGCCCCGCCCACGACATCAGGGCCTGCTCCCGCCACGGCACCCCGAACGGCGTCAGGCTGCCCACCACGCTCAGCGGGCGGGCCACCATGGTCAGGACCAGCCCGATGACCACGGCGGGCCAGATGTCGTCGCCCAGCTCGTGCGGGGTGACCAGCAGGCCGAGGACGACGAACATGCCGATCTGGGCGATCCAGCCGAGCCCCTCGGCGAAGCCGCGCGTGGCCGGCCAGTGCGGCAGGCGCGCGTTGCCGAGCATCATCGAGGCCAGGTAGACGGCGAGGAAGCCGCTGCCGTGTCCGAGGGCGCCGGCGGCGTACGCGGTGACGGCGATCGCGAGCACGGCGATCGGGTAGAGGCCGGACGCCGGCAGCGCCACGTGCCTGAGCCCCCAGGAGCCGAACCAGCCGACGGCGATCCCGATGGCCGCGCCGATGGCGAGCTCCAGGGCGATCTCGCCGAGCAGCAGGTACCAGTGCTCGACCGGGCCGGCCGTGGAGAAGGCGACGACGAGGATGACCACCGGGGCGTCGTTGAAGCCGGACTCCGCCTCCAGGGTGCCCGTCACGCGCGCGGGCAGGGGGATCCTGCGCAGGACCGAGAAGACCGCCGCCGCGTCCGTCGACGACACCACCGCGCCGATGATGAGCGCCTGCCGCCACTCCAGCCCCACCAGGTAGTGCGCGCCGGCCGCGGTGACCCCGACGCTGATCGCGACCCCCGCCGTCGCCAGCACGGACGCCGACGACAGAACCGGCCGGATCTCCTTCCACTTCGTCCCCAGGCCGCCCTCGGCCAGGATCACGACGAGGGCCGCGTACCCCATGACCTGGGTCACCTCGGCACTGTCGAAGTGGATGCCGCCGATGCCGTCCTGGCCCATGAGGACGCCGATGCCCAGGTAGACGAGCAGGCTGGGGAGCCCGCTGCGGGAGGAGATCCGGACGGCCGCGACGGCGACGAGCAGGACGGCTGAGCAGACGAGCAGGAGCTGGTTGAGGTGGTGGACAGTCAGCGGGCGTTCCTCCTCGGAAAGTGGAGCCGGGGGCCGGCCGGCAGCCTCCGATTACTTCGTTACCTTACCTAACTCTTGACGCTTTCTTGACGATCGGCAGGGCAAGATCGAACGCTCGTGCGCGCTGGTTCCCGACTCCGCGTCAAGCGGGACGGGGCCCTGCGCCTATGGTTGCTCCAGCGCTCATTCAAAGTCACAGCCCGACCTGCCGCTCGCGTTAGGACAGCAAGGACAGCGATGCCCCCCAACACCACCGCCACAACGGGTGACACCGCCACCACGGGTGCCACGTCCGTCAAGTCCGGCAGGAAGAAGGGGCGCAAAGCCCGCCTGATCGTGCTGGTGCTGGTCCTGGCCGTCATCGGAGGCATCGCCTACGGGGCCTACTGGACGATCAGCACCGTCCGCGCCTCCTTCCCGCAGACCACCGGCACGCTCCGGCTCGACGGCCTGTCCGGGCCGGTCGACGTGAAGCGGGACGGTTACGGCATCCCGCAGATCTACGCCTCCTCGGACGAGGACCTGTTCATGGCGCAGGGCTTCGTCCAGGCGCAGGACCGGTTCTACGAGATGGACGTGCGCCGGCACATGACCTCCGGGCGCCTGTCGGAGATGTTCGGCAAGGGCCAGGTGGAGAACGACGAGTTCCTGCGCACCCTCGGCTGGGACCGGATCGCCGAGCAGGAGTACAAGACCAAGCTGTCGGCCCCGACGAAGAGGTACCTCCAGGCCTACGCCAAGGGCGTCAACGCCTACCTCGCGGGCAAGAACGGCAAGGACATCTCGCTGGAGTACGCGGCGCTGGGCCTCACCAACGACTACAAGCCGCAGAAGTGGACCCCGGTCGACTCCGTCTCGTGGCTGAAGGCGATGGCCTGGGACCTGCGCGGCAACATGCGCGACGAGATCGACCGCGCCCTGATGACCAGCCGCCTCGGCCCGCAGCAGATCCAGGACCTGTACCCGGCCTACCCGGCCGCCCGTAACAAGCCGATCGTGCAGGAGGGCCAGTACGACGAACTGACCCAGGCCTTCCAGCAGAGCGGCGCCACGGGCACGACCGGCGGCACGGGCGCGACGGGCACCACCGGCACCACGGGAACGACCGGCACCACTGGCACCACCGGCGCCACCGGCACCACCGGCGCCACCGGCACCACCGGTGCGACCGGCACCACGGGCGGCCTGACCGGCTCCTCCCAGGGCGCGGCGGGCACCTCCGGCTCCTCCACCGCCGCCGGCGGCGGATCGACGCTCAGCGGTCAGCTGGAGGGCCTCACCGAGGTCCTGGACGACCTGCCCACGGCCGTCGGCGTGAACGGCCAGGGCATCGGCTCCAACTCCTGGGTCGTCGCCGGGAAGCACACCATCACCGGCAAGCCGCTGCTCGCCAACGACCCGCACCTGTCGGCGTCCCTGCCCTCCGTCTGGTACCAGATGGGCCTGCACTGCCGGAGCGTCTCCGACAAGTGCCAGTACGACGTCTCGGGCTACACCTTCGCCGGCATGCCCGGTGTGGTCATCGGCCACAACGCGAAGATCGCCTGGGGCCTGACCAACTCCGGTGTCGACGTCACCGACCTCTACCTGGAGAAGGTCAGCGCGAACGGCTACCTCTACGACGGCAAGGTCCGGCCGTTCAAGACCCGCGAGGAGACGATCAAGGTCGCCGGCGGCAAGTCCAAGACGATCGTCGTCCGCCAGACCCAGGACGGCATGCCGCTGCTGTCCGACCGTGACGACGAACTCGTCCAGGTCGGCAAGAAGGCCACCGTGAACACCGCCGCGCCCGACCGCGGCGACGGCTACGGCATCGCGCTGCGGTGGACCGCGCTCGACCCGGGCACCACCATGGACGCCGTGTTCGCGCTGGACAAGGCGGCCGGCTGGAGCGACTTCCGCGCGGCGGCGGCCCTGTTCGACGTGCCCTCGCAGAACCTGGTCTACGCCGGCACGGACAACCACATCGGCTACACGCTGCCCGGCCGGATCCCCACCCGCGCGGAAGGCGTCACCGGCGCCGTACCGGCACTGGGCTGGGACTCCAAGTACCGCTGGACCGGCTTCATCGAGCAGGACGAGCTGCCCTACGAGTACGACCCCGAGCGCGGCTACATCGTCACCGCCAACCAGGCCGTGGTCGACCCGGAGAAGTACCCGTACACGCTGACCGCCGACTGGGGCTACGGCACCCGCAGCCAGCGCATCACCGACCTGATCGAGTCCAAGATCAAGGGCGGCGGCAAGATCTCCACCGACGACATGCGGCAGATGCAGCTGGACAACAGCAGCGAGATCGCCAAGCTGCTGGTGCCCAAGCTGCTGAAGATCAACCTGGCCGACCCCGACGTCCGCCAGGCGCAGAAGCTGCTGGAGGGCTGGGACTACACCCAGGACGCCGACTCGGCGGCCGCCGCGTACTTCAACGCCGTCTGGCGCAACGTCCTGAAGCTGGCCTTCGGCAACAAGATGCCCAAGGAGCTGCGGGTCAAGGGCCAGTGCCTGTGGGTCGACAAGATCGACAGCACCGGCCCGGTGGACGACGACACCAAGGTGCGCGAGTGCGGTCAGCGCGATGCCGACCAGGCGCAGCCGGACGGCGGCGACCGCTGGTTCGAGGTCGTGCGCACCCTGATGGACAAGCCGGACAGCGACTGGTGGAAGGCGCCCAAGTCGGGCACCCGCCCCGGCGCGGCCGACCGCGACCAGCTCTTCGCCCGGGCCATGATCGACGCCCGCTGGGAGCTGACCGCCAAGCTCGGCAAGGACATCGACACCTGGAGCTGGGGCCGGCTGCACCGGCTGTTCCTGAAGAACCAGACGCTCGGCACCGAGGGCCCCAAGGCCGTGCAGTACCTGCTGAACCGCGGCCCCTGGAAGCTCAGCGGCGGCGAGGCCGCGGTGAACGCGACCGGCTGGAACGCGGCCGGCGGCTACGACGTGGTCTGGGTGCCGTCCATGCGGATGGTCGTCAACCTCGCCGACCTGGACAAGTCGAAGTGGATCAACCTGGCCGGCGCCTCCGGGCACGCGTACAACGCGCACTACACCGACCAGACCGGCAAGTGGGCCAAGGGCGAGCTGCTGCCCTGGTCGTTCTCGGGCAAGGCGGTGGACAGCAGCACGAGCGACACCCTCGTCCTCAAGCCGTGACCCCGACGGCACCCCGCTGAGAACGGCCCTCCACGCGCGCGTGGAGGGCCGTTTCCGTCACGGGGGCGGGTCCCTCCGGGGCGGGGGAGCGGGAAGCGGCGCGGTCAGGGGAGCGGGAAGCGGCGTACGCCCGACGGCGTCACCACGGCGTGCACCGGTCTGTCGTGCGCCTCGGCCGGAACGCGCGCGACGACCTCCGTGTCGTAGAGCAGCACCACGAGCCGGGGGCGCGCGCCCGCCCGCTCCAGCCGGGCCAGCACCCGGTCGTAGGAGCCTCCGCCGCGTCCCAGGCGCATCCCGCGCGCGTCCACCGCGAGGCCGGGCAGCAGGACGACGTCCGCGGCCGTCACGGCGTCCGGACCGAGACGCGCGCCGGAGGGTTCGAAAAGCGCCATCTTCCCGCTGTGCCGGATTTGTTCGAGAGAGTCCGGGCCGGTGTACTCGCCCCAGTCCAGGTCGTTGTCGGGCAGCAGCGCGGGGAGCAGCACGCGCACCCCTCGCGCGCGCAGCGCCTCCAGCAACGGGAGGGTGGCCGGTTCGCCGCCCACCGAGACGTACGCCGCCACCGTCCGCCCCGCGGCCAGCTCGGGCAGCTCCAGGGCGCGTCGTGCCAGCTCGCGGCCCGCCTCGCCGATGTCGGCCGCCGTCAGCCTGTTCCTTACGCCCAGGAACTCCCGCCGCAACACCCGCTTGTCACGATCGCCCGTAGGTCCGTCGTGTTCCACTGGCCGTCTCCGCACCTTCTCGTCATGCAGCTCATATGAGGGGCAAGCCGCCGGAGCCACAGTTTCCGCACAAAGGCACCGGATATTGTGGCGGGCATGACTCAGTCCCACCCCAGGATCAGCAAGGCTGTCATTCCCGCAGCCGGCCTCGGTACCCGGTTCCTGCCGGCCACCAAGGCCACTCCCAAGGAGATGCTGCCCGTCGTCGACAAGCCGGCGATCCAGTACGTGGTCGAGGAGGCCGTGTCGGCGGGGCTCGACGACGTCCTCATGATCACCGGACGCAACAAGCGCCCGCTGGAGGACCACTTCGACCGCAATTACGAGCTGGAATCCGCGCTGGAGAAGAAGGGCGACGCCGAGCGGCTCGCGAAGGTGCAGGAGTCCAGCGACCTGGCCACCATGCACTACGTCCGCCAGGGCGACCCCAGGGGACTCGGTCACGCCGTGCTGTGCGCCGCCCCGCACGTCGGGCACGAACCCTTCGCCGTCCTCCTCGGCGACGACCTGATCGATCCCCGCGACCCGCTGCTGCGGCGCATGATCGAGGTCCAGGAGCAGCACGGCGGCAGCGTCGTCGCCCTCATGGAGGTCGCCCCCGAGCAGATCCACCTCTACGGCTGCGCCGCCGTGGAGGCCACCGCCGAAGGCGACGTGGTGAAGGTCACGGGACTGGTCGAGAAGCCGGATCCGGCGGACGCCCCGTCCAGCTACGCGATCATCGGCCGCTATGTGCTCGACCCGGGCATCTTCGGCATCCTGCGCGAGACCGAGCCGGGCCGCGGCGGCGAGATCCAGCTCACCGACGCCCTCCAGCAGCTCGCCCAGGACGAGAAGGCCGGCGGCCCCGTGCACGGCGTCGTCTTCAAGGGCCGCCGCTACGACACCGGCGACCGCGGCGACTACCTGCGTGCCATCGTCAGACTCGCGTGCGAACGTGAGGACCTGGGCCCGGACTTCCGGACCTGGCTCCGCAGTTACGTAGCCGAGGAGATGCAGCAGTCTTGAGCAGCGCCGCGACACCTCCCGCCGGCCCGGACGACCTGTGGTCGGTGGACGAGCACCTGGACGACATCCTCGCCACCGTCCGCCCCCTGGAGCCCATCGAGCTGCAACTGCTCGACGCCCAGGGCTGCGTCCTGGTGGAGAACGTCACGGTGCCGGTCTCCCTGCCGCCGTTCGACAACAGCTCCATGGACGGGTACGCGGTGCGGGTCGCGGACGTCGCCGGCGCGAGCGAGGAGTTCCCGGCCGCCCTGGAGGTCGTCGGGGACATCGCGGCCGGCGCCGCCGATCCGGTGCGGGTCGGCCCCGGGCAGGCCGCGCGCATCATGACCGGCGCCCCGCTGCCGCCCGGCGCCGAGGCCGTCGTCCCCGTCGAGTGGACCGACGGCGGGCTCGGCGAGGGCCCGGCGAGCGGCATGCGGGCGCGCAGCCTGTCCCCCGAGGGCGCCGAGGGCCAGGTGCACGTGTACCGGCCCGTGGAGGCACGCGCGCACGTGCGGGCCGAGGGCAGCGACGTACGGGCCGGCGAGCTCGCCCTGGAGGCCGGAACGGTCCTCGGCGCGCCGCAGATCGCCCTGCTGGCCGCGATCGGCCGGGGCACGGTCCGGGTGCGCCCGCGCCCGCGCGTGGTCGTGCTGTCCACCGGCAGCGAACTCGTCCAGCCCGGCGAGGAACTGGCCCCCGGGCAGATCTACGACTCCAACAGCTTCGCCCTCACCGCCGCCGCGCGGGACGCGGGCGCCATCGCCTACCGGGTGGGCGCCGTCGCCGACGACGCCGAGACGCTGCGCACCACCATCGAGGACCAGCTCATCCGGGCCGACCTGATGGTGACCACCGGCGGGGTCAGCGTGGGCGCCTACGACGTCGTCAAGGAGGCGCTGTCGTCCGTCGGCGACGAGGACGAGGCGGGCGGCGGCGTGGAGTTCCGCAGGCTCGCCATGCAGCCCGGCAAGCCGCAGGGCTTCGGCACCATCGGCCCCGACCACACCCCGCTGCTGGCCCTGCCCGGCAACCCGGTGTCGTCGTACGTCTCCTTCGAGCTGTTCGTCCGCCCCGCCATCCGCGCCCTGATGGGCCTGACCGGACTCCACCGGCCCCGCACCCGGGCCACGCTGAAGGCGCAGGAGGCGCTGCGCTCGCCCCGGGGCCGCCGCCAGTTCCTGCGCGGCCGGTACGCCGACGGTGCGGTGACCCCCGTGGGCGGCGCCGGTTCCCACCTGATCGCGGCGCTGGCCAAGGCCGACGCGCTGATCGTCGTCCCCGAGGACGTGGAGTCCGTGGAGCCCGGCGGCGAGGTGGAGGTCGTGCTGCTCGGCTGAGGCACGCCCGTGTGCCCGTCCACAGGACGATCCTGGTCCGCTTCCGGGCCCGGCTTGGCGGTACCGTTGCGCGCACAGCAGGCCCGCGCTCCGCACCGCGGGCCCGGACCGGGAGCGCCACAGCATGAGTACGCAGGAACGGCTGACGCACATCGACGAGGCGGGCGCGGCCCGCATGGTCGACGTATCCGGGAAGGACGTGACCGCGCGCACCGCCCGCGCCAGTGGCCGGGTCCTGGTCTCACCGCGCGTGGTCGAGCTGCTGCGCGGCGAGGGGATGCCCAAGGGCGACGCCCTGGCCACCGCGCGCATCGCCGGGATCATGGGGGCCAAGCGGACCCCTGAGCTGATCCCGCTGTGCCACCCGTTGTCGGTGTCCGGTGTGACACTGGACCTGTCGGTCGCGGACGACGCCGTGGAGATCCGGGCCACCGTGAAGACCACGGACCGCACGGGCGTCGAGATGGAGGCGCTCACCGCGGTGTCGGTCGCCGCGCTCACCGTGGTCGACATGGTCAAGGCGGTCGACAAGGGGGCGGTCATCACGGACGTACGGGTGGAGGAGAAGACGGGCGGCAAGTCGGGCGACTGGAGCCGGGCATGAGCTACCGCGCCCTGGTGATCACCGCTTCGAACCGGGCCGCCGCGGGCGTCTATCCGGACAAGGGCGGCCCGCTGGTCGCCGACGGCCTCAGGGCCCTCGGCCTCGACGTGGCGGGGCCCCGGGTCGTCCCGGACGGCGCCCCCGTGGAGGAGGCCCTGCGCGCGGCCGTGACGGCCGGGTACGACGTCGTGGTCACCACCGGCGGCACCGGCATCTCGCCCACCGACCGCACCCCGGAGGCCACCCGCGCGGTGATCGACCGGGAGGTGCCGGGCATCGCCGAGGCCATCCGCGCCCACGGGCGGGAGAAGGTGCCGGCCGCCGCGCTGTCCCGGGGTCTGGCGGGCGTGGCCGGCCGGACGCTGATCGTGAACCTGCCCGGGTCGACCGGCGGGGTGCGCGACGGCCTGGCCGTGCTGGAGCCGCTGCTGGTGCACGCCGTCGACCAGATCCGCGGCGGCGACCATCCGGGACCCGGCAGTGGGGGTGCCAGCTGAACAGCCCTTCCTGGCCCGTCGTGCTGGCGGACGGCGAGGTCGTCCTCCGGCCGATAAAGCTGCGCGACCAGCGGGCCTGGCGCGAGGTGAACCGGCGCAACCGCGACTGGCTGCGCCCCTGGGAGGCCACCATCCCGCCGCCTGCGCCGAGCGGGCCGGTCGCGCACCGGCCGACCTACCGCCAGATGGTCCGGCACCTGCGTTCCGAGGCCGGCGCGGGCCGGATGCTGCCGTTCGTCATCGAGTACCAGGGGCGGCTGGCCGGGCAGTTGACGGTCGCCGGGATCACCTGGGGCTCGATGTGCTCGGGGCACATCGGGTACTGGGTGGACGAGGCGGTGGCCGGGCGCGGGGTGGTGCCGACGGCGGTCGCGCTCGCGGTGGACCACTGCTTCCGCACCGTCGGCCTGCACCGCATCGAGGTCTGCATTCGCCCCGAGAACCGGCCGAGCCGGCGCGTGGTGGAGAAACTCGGATTCCGCGAGGAGGGGCTGCGGCCGCGCTATCTGCACATCGACGGCGCCTGGCGCGACCATCTGGTCTTCGCGCTCACCGCGGAGGAGGTGCCCGACGGGCTGCTCAGACGGTGGCACCGGGCACGCGCGCAGCGGGCCCAGCGCACCGAGAGCCAATGAATTGAAAATATGTTCGATTATTGAAAATCGCATCGGTCGCAAAAAATGCTGGAAATATCAGCCAGATCGTGCGACACACCGGCCCAATTGGCGGATGGCCCCACACAAATCCCTCTACCGTGTGAGGCGTGAGCAGCAGCGGCCTCATCTACGCAGTCATTGTCGGGGCCTGGGCCGCCTACTTGGTGCCGATGTGGCTCCGTAGGCAGGACGAGCTGAACGAGGCCCGTCCGACGGAACGCTTCAGCACCGCCATCCGGCTGCTTTCCGGACGGGCGGGCATGGAGCGCCGGTACGCCAGGGACCTGCGGGCGCGCTCCGCCCAGGAGGGGGAGCCGGACGCCGTCGACCCGGACGCCGTCACCGACTCGGTGGACGTCCGGGCCTTCGCCGTGCCTCCGACCCGCCGTCAGAACGGCCCGGACGCCGAGCCCCTGGACGCCGAGCCCGTGGACGCAGATCCCCTGGTGGCCGGCCCGGAGGCACCCGCGGGTGCCGAGCCGGCCCGTGACCAGCCCCCCGTGCCGACGCCCGACCCCGCCTCCGTGCCCGCCCCCCAGCGTGAACCGGTGGCACGGCGCGCGCCCTCGGCGCAGACGGCCGCAGCGCGCGCCCAGCGCTCGAAGGTGCTCGCGCGCCGCCGGCGCACCACGGTGATGCTCTTCCTCGCCTTCACCCTCGGCACGGTCATCGCCGCCGTCGGCGGGCTCGCCTTCCTGTGGGCGCCCGGTGTCCCGGCCGTGCTGCTCAGCGCCTACATCGCCTATCTGCGGGCGCAGGAACGGCGCCGCTTCGCCTACCAGATGGACCGCCGCCGCGCCGAGGCCGCCGCCCAGCGACTGCGGGAACGCCGGCCGCGCGCGCACCCGTCCCCGGAGGAGGACGCGGGCGCGGACGAGGCGGAGGCGGGCCAGGACCCCGGCGCGGACGACGCGGAGCTGTCCGCGCTCGCCGCCGACCGGCGGGCACTCGTGGAGCAGACCGACCACGCCGAGTGGGTCGACCAGCAGCGCGAGCGGCAGCGGCGGCCCGGACACGGCGAGAGCTGGGACCCGGTGCCGGTGCCCCTGCCGACGTACGTCACCGCGCCCGTCGCCCCGCGCGCCACCCGTGACGTGGACCTCGGGGCGCCCGACACCTGGAGCTCGGCGCGGTCCAGCGCGGTCGTGCCGGAGCAGGAGGCGGGCCGTACGCCGCGGGACGGGACGGGCGGGCGCCCGGAGCCGGCCGCGGCGGACCGGCCGACGGACGGCCGCGGGGACGCCCGCCCGCAGCCGCGGACCCGCTCGCGCGGCGGCGGCCCCGCCGCGGCCCGCCGGGCACGGGAGCGCGGCCGTACACCCCTGTTCGACCAGTACGAGGACGGCGACCGGCCCCGCGCCGCCAACGAGTGACCCCGGTCACCCCCTCCCTGACCAGTCAGGGAACGGATTTCCAAGCACCCGGATCGGGATGCTAGAGTTTCACTCGTTGCAAGGGCCTGTGGCGCAGTCCGGTAGCGCACCTCGTTCGCATCGAGGGGGCCAGGGGTTCAAATCCCCTCAGGTCCACTGCACGATGAGATCCCGTCGGTCATCACGACCGACGGGATCTTCGTCGTTTCCGGGGTCCCCAGGGGCCCGGGGGTGCCGGGCGGCACCCCCGGTGTCCGGGGTCCGTGGCTCACAGGAGCTTGGCGTAGCAGAGGCTCTCCTCGTAGTGGCGGTAGTAGCCGAACTTGGCGCACGGCTCGTAGCCGCTGGAGGTGTACAGGGCGATGGCCTCCGGCTGCTTGGTGCCCGTCTCCAGGACCATCCGGACCCGGCCGGCCGCGCGGGCGTCCTCCTCCAGGGCCGCGAGGACGCGGCGGGCCAGGCCCCGCCCGCGCATCTGCTCGATCACGAACATGCGCTTCAGCTCGGCGTCGCCGTCCTCGTTGCCCTCGTCGTTGCGGTCCTGGCCGCGCCAGCCGCCGGTCGCCACCGGGCGGCCCAGCTCGTCGTACGCGATCAGGAACACGCCCCGGGGCGGGTCGAAGTCCTCGGGCGCCAGGACCGTGGCGTCGCCCCCGTCGCCGTAGCGCAGGTGGTACTCGGCCTGGACCTCGTCGTTGAGCTTGACGGCGTCGGGGTGATCGAAGCGGACGCGACGTATGTTCATGCTGGGCATCGTCTTCTGTGCGGTCGGCGGGTGGTCCCGGGTTTTCGGACCCAGACCAGTGTGCCGGTATCGTGCCGGGGTGCTGACTGTGACCACCGTGAACGTGAACGGGCTGCGGGCCGCCGCCAGGAAGGGCTTCGTGGAGTGGCTCGCCGGGACGGACGCGGACGTCGTCTGCCTCCAGGAGGTGCGCGCCGAGCCGCACCAGCTGCCCGAGGAGGTGCGGCAGCCCGACGGCTGGCACGTCGTGCACGCCCCGGCCGCCGCCAAGGGCCGGGCGGGCGTCTCCCTCTACACCCGGCGCGAGCCCGACCGGATCCGGGTCGGCTTCGGCTCCGCCGAGTTCGACGGCAGCGGCCGGTATGTGGAGGCCGAGCTGCCCGGCCTCACCGTCGCCTCCCTGTATCTGCCCTCCGGCGAGGTCGGCACCGAACGGCAGGACGAGAAGGTCCGCTTCATGGCCGAGTTCCTCGTCCACCTCCAGGAACTGCGCAAGCGCGCCGCCGCCGACGGCCGTGAGGTGCTGGTGTGCGGTGACTGGAACATCGCCCACCGCGAGGCGGACCTGAAGAACTGGCGCGGCAACACGAAGAACTCCGGCTTCCTGTCCGAGGAACGGGACTGGCTCGGCCGGGTGTTCGCCGCCGGGGAGGGCGGGTACGTCGACGTGGTGCGCGCGCTGCACCCCGACACCGAGGGGCCCTACAGCTGGTGGTCGTACCGCGGGCGGGCCTTCGACAACGACTCCGGCTGGCGCATCGACTACCACGTGGCCACCCCCGGGCTCGCCGGCCGGGCGGTCAAGGGATTCGTGGAGCGGGCCGCCACGCACGCCGAACGCTGGTCGGACCACGCGCCCGTGACCGTCGTCTACGACCTCTAGGGCCGGCCCGGCCCGTTCTCAGTCCCTTTTGTTCAGCCGGCGGTCCAGGGCCAGGGAGAACTCCGCCTCCACCACGCTGCGGGCCAGCGGGCGCAGCCGCCGCAGGTCGTCCTCGGGGCCGTGGCGCGAGATCACGTCGGCGAACAGGCCGGCCAGCGCCTCGGCGTGCTCGCGGACGCGGGCGGCGGCGGCCAGCACCTCGGCGAGCGGGATGCCCTCGCGCACCAGCGCCGAGGAGACGTCCAGCAGCCGCCGGCTGATGTGCACGATCTCGTCGCCGTCGGTGCCGAGATAGCCCAGCTCCATCGCGGCGGCCAGGTTCTCGGGCGTGACCTCGCCCTCGAAGCGGGCGGCGAGTTCCTCGGGGGTGAGGCGGACCGGCTCCTCCTCGGTGGGCGGGCCCACGCCCAGCAGGTCGGCGACGTCGCGGCCCTGGTCCAGGGCCTCGGCGAGTTCCGCTATACCGCTGAGGGTGTGGCCGCGCTCCAGCAGGGCCGCGATGGTGCGCAGCCGGGCCAGGTGGTGGTCGTCGTACCAGGCGATACGGCCCTCGCGGCGGGGCGGCGGGAGCAGGCCCCGCTCCCGGTAGAAGCGCAGGGTGCGCACGGTGATGCCGGCCAGCCGGGCCAGTTCCTCCATGCGGTACTCGCGCGGGCCATCCCTGTGCTCTGCGTCCTCTGCCACGCCCGCAGCCTAAGGTGTACCGCCGGTAACTTTCCCTTCCCCGCCCCCTACCGCTCGGTACGGAGCTGCTCTACAGTCCCATTGCGCCAGTGTTCACTGGCACAGTTCCTAGGTGACGCGTGGAGGCTTCGGGATGGCCGAGCACGAGCATGTACGGGTGGCGGTGATCGGGTCCGGGTTCGGCGGGCTGGGGGCCGCCGTGCGGCTGCGCCGGGAGGGGGTCACCGACTTCGTGGTCCTGGAACGGGCCGGCAGCGTCGGCGGCACGTGGCGGGACAACAGTTACCCCGGGTGCGCCTGTGACGTGCCCTCGCACCTGTACTCCTTCTCCTTCGCGCCCAACCCCGACTGGCCGCGCACCTTCTCCGGGCAGCGGCACATCCGCGCCTACCTGGAGCACGTCACCGACCTGTTCGGGCTGCGCCCGCACATCCGGTTCGACTCCGAGGTCAAGCTGATGACCTGGGACGCCGACCACCTGTGGTGGACCATCGAGACCACCCGCGGCACGCTGCGCGCCGACGTCGTCGTCTCCGCCACCGGACCGCTGTCCGACCCGAAGATCCCCGAGATCCCGGGCCTGGACTCCTTCCCGGGGAAGGTGTTCCACTCCGCCCGCTGGGACCACGACTACGACCTGCGCGGCAAGCGGGTCGCCATGGTCGGCACCGGCGCCTCCGCGATCCAGATCGTGCCCGCCATCCAGCCGGAGGTCGGCCGGCTCACCCTCTTCCAGCGGACCCCGCCGTGGGTGATGCCCCGCGTGGACCGCGCCATCAGCGGCGCCGAACGCTGGCTGCACCGGCGGCTGCCCCTCACCGCGCAGGCCCGGCGCGGGCTGCTGTGGGGCATCCGGGAACTCCAGGTGCAGGCGTTCACCAAGCGCCCCGACGAACTCGGGCTCGTCGAACAGCTCGCCAAGCGGAACATGGCCCGCGCCATCAAGGACCCCGCCCTGCGCGCCAAGCTCACCCCCGACTACCGCATCGGCTGCAAGCGGATCCTGCTGTCCAGCGAGTACTACCCGGCGCTCGCCCGGCCCAACGTGGACGTCGTCGCCAGCGGGCTCGCCGAGATCCGCGGCTCCACGGTCGTGGCGGCCGACGGCACCGAGACCGAGGTCGACGCGATCATCTTCGGCACCGGCTTCCACGTCACGGACATGCCGATCGCCGAGCGGGTGGTCGGCGCGGACGGGACCACGCTCGCCGAGACCTGGAAGAACGGCATGCGGGCGCTGCGCGGCGCCTCGGCGGCCGGGTTCCCGAACTGGATGACGATCATCGGGCCCAACACCGGCCTGGGCAACTCCTCCATGATCCTCATGATCGAGTCCCAGCTGAACTACCTGGCCGACTACCTGCGCCAGCTCGACGTCCTCGGCGGCCGGACCGCCCTGGACGCCCGGCCCGCCGCCGTGGACGCCTGGAACGAGCGGGTCCAGGAGCGCATGAAGCGGACCGTGTGGAACACCGGCGGCTGCACCAGCTGGTATCTGGACCCGAGCGGCCGCAACACCACCATCTGGCCCGGCACGACCACCGAGTTCCGGCGCGCGACCCGGCGGGTGGACCTCGCGGAGTACGAGGTGATCCGCAAGCCCGCGCCGGTGGCCGGCCGCAGGAACGAGGCCCTCGCGTGAGCCGCCGCGCCCCGGCCGCCCCCGGCACCTGTGCCCCGCCGGTGGCCGGCCGCACCCTGACCACCGTCTCCGCCGACGGCGCCCGGCTGCACGTGGAGGTGCACGGCCCTAAGGACGCGCCCGCCGTCGTCCTCTCCCACGGCTGGACCTGCTCGACGGCGTTCTGGGCGGCGCAGATACGCGACCTGGCCGCCGGTCACCGGGTGATCACCTACGACCAGCGGGGACACGGGCGCAGTCCCGCGCACCCCGTGTGCTCCACCGAGGCGCTGGCGGACGACCTCGAAGCGGTGCTCGCGGCAACCCTCGCGCCCGGGGAGAAGGCGGTGATCGCCGGCCATTCCATGGGCGGCATGACGGTCATGGCCGCCGCCGGGCGTCCCGGCTTCCGGGAGCACGCCGCCGCCGTCCTGCTGTGCAGCACGGGCAGTTCGCGGCTGGTCGCCGAGTCGCGCGTGGTGCCGTTGCGGGCCGGCCGCGTGCGCACCTGGCTCACCGGACGCGTCCTCGGCTCGCGCGCCCCGCTCGGGCCGGTCACGCCGGTGGCGAAGAGCATCCTCAAGTACGCCACGATGGGCGCCGGTTGCGCCCCGGACCGGGTGGAGGCGTGCGCGCGGATCGTGCACGCCTGCCCGCGCGCGGTGCGCCACGCGTGGTCCGAGGTGCTGGCCACGCTCGATCTCGACCACGGCGTACGGCGGCTGACCGTGCCCACCGCGGTGCTGTGCGGCACGTCCGACCGGCTCACGCCACCGGTGCACGCCCGCGCGCTGGCCGCCGCGCTGCCGCACTGCCTCGGTCTCACCGAGCTGACCGGCGTCGGCCATATGACCCCCGTCGAGGCGCCGGAGACGGTGACCGGCCGCATCCGGGACCTCGTCGGCACGTATGTCACGGGGGCCGCCCCCGTACGGATCAAGGAGGGCGCATGAGCAGGGTGAGCCTCGAAGGACAGGTCGCGGTCGTCACGGGAGCGGCGCGCGGCGTCGGTGAGCTGCTGGCGCGCAAACTCTCCGCGCGCGGGGCGAGGGTGGCGCTGGTCGGGCTGGAGGAGGAGGCGCTCAAGGAGGTCTCCGGGCGGCTGCACCACGACAGCGCCTACTGGTACGCCGACGTCACCGACCACGAGACCATGAGCCGGGTCGCCCGGGAGGTGAAGGAGCGCTTCGGGAAGGTCGACATCGTGGTGGCCAACGCCGGTGTGGCGACCGGCGGTCCGTTCACGGACTCCGATCCGGTGGCCTGGCGGCGGGTGATCGAGGTGAACCTGATCGGTTCGGCGGTGACCGCGCGCGCCTTCCTGCCGGTGCTGGCGGAGAGCCGGGGCTATCTGCTGCAGATCGCCTCGCTGGCCGCGCTCACGCCCGCCCCGATGATGACGGCGTACTGCGCGTCCAAGGCGGGCGTGGAGGCGTACGCGCACAGTCTGCGCGCCGAGGTCGGCTACCAGGGCGTGCGGGTCGGCGTGGCCTATCTGTCGTGGACCGACACCGACATGGTGCGCGGCGCCGACCAGGACGACGTGATGCGCGAGCTGCGGCAGCGGCTGCCCTGGCCGTCCAACAAGACCTACCCGCTGGGTCCGGCGGTGGACCGGCTCGTCGCCGGGATCGAGCGGCGCTCGGCGCATGTGTACGGGCAGTGGTGGCTGCGCGGCATGCAGGGGGTGCGCGGTTATCTGCCGGCGCTCATCGGGACGGTCGGGCAGCGGGAGATGAAGCGGTTCGCGCCCCGGCTGCAGGGGATGGCCTCCGGGCTCGTCGGCGCAGGTGGGGCGGCCGACGAGGCGGCCCGCGCCACGCACCGTAACTGATCGACATGCGGGGCGTGTTGGCCCGTGTGAATCTGGTCGAGGCCCCAGCGAGGGGCTGTGAACCCACCCACTACGGGAGTGAACCCACATGGGTATGAAGGACCAGATGCAGGACAAGTCGCGCCAGGCCAAGGAGCAGGCCAAGGAGAAGGCGGGGCAGGCCCGCCAGAAGGCCGGTCAGCAGGGCCGCCAGGACCGGCCGCAGCGCGGCACCCAGAACCACCGTGACATCGAGGACACGGAGCAGCAGGTGCGGGACCGGTTCAACCAGGACTACGACGCCTAGGCCGTTTCTTTCAGATCATCGGATCGTTGGTCTGGGTGTGTCGTTGACTGACGCCCAG
>NZ_BAAASM010000038.1:0-988 GCF_039532885.1 Streptomyces nogalater
CGGCGCCCTCGGGATGGTCCGCCAGTGGCAGACCCTCTTCTACAACCAGCGCTACTCCAACACCCAACTCCGCGGCGAGCCCAGCGCTCGGGCGCACGGCACCCGGGTGCCGGACTTCGTGAAGCTGTCCGAGGCGATGGGCTGCGTCGCGATGCGCTGTGAAGACGCGGCTGACCTTGACACCGTGATAGCGAAGGCTAACTCGATCAATGACCAGCCCGTAGTGGTCGACTTCATCGTCCACGAGGACGCGATGGTCTGGCCGATGGTCGCCGCCGGCGCCTCCAACGACGAGATCATGGCCGCTCGCGACGTTCGCCCTCTCTTCGATGACGCCGCTGAGGACTTCACTGCAGAGACTCCGATGTGACCATGGCGAAGCACACACTCTCCGTCCTGGTGGAGAACACGCCGGGCATCCTCGCCCGCATCGCTGCCCTCTTTTCCCGCCGAGGCTTCAACATAGACTCCCTCGCCGAAGGACTGACTGAACACCCGGCCATCGGACGGATCACCATCGTGGTCCACGCCGAGGACGACCTCCTCGAACAAGTCGTCAGGCAGGTCAGCAAGCTGGTCAATGTCCTGAGAATCGTCGAGTTGGAGCGGGATTCCGCTGTCGAGCGCGGACTGGTGCTAGCCAAGATCCGAGCCGATAACCGTACACGGCCTCAGATCATCGAGATCGTCCAGCTGTTCCGCGCCAAGACCGTGGACGTCTCCCCGGAGGCCGTGACCATCGAGGCGACCGGTACCAGCGACAAGCTGTCCGCCCTGCTCAAGATGCTGGAGCCGTACGGCATCACGGAACTCGTCCAGTCCGGCACGATCGCGATCGGCCGTGGCGCCGACTCCATCAGCCACCGTGCGGCCTACGAACTTGAGCGCATCGCTTGACCGTCCACTCTGATCAAGGAGAACTCGAAGTGGCCGAGCTGTTCTACGACGCTGACGCCGACCTGTCCATCATCCAGGGCCGCAAGGTCGC
>NZ_BAAASM010000039.1:0-1093 GCF_039532885.1 Streptomyces nogalater
CGGCGCCCTCGGGATGGTCCGCCAGTGGCAGACCCTCTTCTACAACCAGCGCTACTCCAACACCGTGCTGCACAGCGGCCCGGACGACGTCAACCCGGACGCCCGGGGCACCCGGGTGCCGGACTTCGTGAAGCTGTCCGAGGCGATGGGCTGCGTGGCCCTGCGCTGCGAGCGCCCCGAGGACCTGGACAAGGTCATCGAGGAGGCCAACTCCATCAACGACCGTCCGGTGGTGGTCGACTTCATCGTCCACGAGGACGCGATGGTCTGGCCGATGGTCGCCGCCGGCACCTCCAACGACGAGATCATGGCCGCCCGGGACGTCCGCCCCGACTTCGGCGACAACGAAGACGACTGACCGTCAACAGGCAAGGAAGAGCAGAACACCATGTCCAAGCACACGCTCTCCGTCCTGGTGGAGAACACGCCGGGCATCCTCGCCCGGATCGCCGCCCTGTTCTCCCGGCGCGGCTTCAACATCGACTCCCTCGCGGTCGGCGTCACCGAGCACCCCGACATCTCCCGCATCACCATCGTGGTGAACGTCGAGGACCTGCCGCTGGAGCAGGTGACCAAGCAGCTCAACAAGCTCGTCAACGTGCTGAAGATCGTCGAGCTGGAGCCGGGTCAGGCCGTGCAGCGCGAACTCGTTCTGGTGAAGGTCCGCGCCGACAACGAGACCCGCTCCCAGATCGTGGAGATCGTCCAGCTGTTCCGCGCCAAGACCGTGGACGTCTCCCCGGAGGCCGTGACCATCGAGGCCACCGGTTCCAGCGACAAGCTGTCCGCCATGCTCAAGATGCTGGAGCCGTACGGCATCAAGGAGCTGGTCCAGTCCGGCACGATCGCGATCGGCCGCGGTGCCCGTTCGATCACGGACCGCTCGCTGCGCGCCCTCGACCGGACGGCATAAGACCCGTTGCGGGCGGCCGGCGATCAACGGCCGCCCGTATCCCGAGACCCCCGAACTTCCTTCCCGCCCGCCGTCATACGGTGGGACGCACCACCTGCACACAAGGAGAGAACCCAAAGTGGCCGAGCTGTTCTACGACGCTGACGCCGACCTGTCCATCATCCAGGGCCGCAAGGTCGC
>NZ_BAAASM010000040.1:0-34193 GCF_039532885.1 Streptomyces nogalater
GCCGGACTCCACCTCGCCGCCATCTTCATCTGGTCGGCGAGGTGATCCGAAGGAAACGGCCTAGTCGCCGGGTGGGGGACGGTGGAGCGACTGGATGCGGACGGTCTGGCCTTCCTGGTCCTGCGCGACCCCTGCCACACCGCTACCCGGGCCGTCGAGAAGGGGCCGACCACCGGCCACGCCCTGACCGGCGCCCTCGCCGTCGTGACCGACGTCGCCGGCCGGGTCCTGCTCGGCCGGAGCCGCCGCGGCATGCTTGAGCTGCCCGGCGGGAAATCCGACGGCCCGGAGGACTTCGCCGCCGCGGCGGTGCGCGAACTCGCCGAAGAGACGGGACTGATCGCCGACCCGGCGGACGCGTACGTGGTGACGATGCTGGGCGACGACATTCACGGCATTCCCCGGCTCACGGCGATCGTCCGCATCACCGCCTGGTCGGGGACGCTGTCCAACCCCGAGCCCGACAAGTTCGCCCGCTGGGAGTTCTTCGACCTGCACACTCTGGCCTGCGCCGGCGCCGTGTTCGCCCCGGCCGCGCTGGCGCTGGATGCCGTATGGCCCGGTGTCATCCCCGACCTGCCGCCCGCGCTCTCCTACCCACTGGCCGTCGAGCAGCCGCCCGTGCCGGGTGAACCGGCCGAGGCGGTACGGCTGCGTCAGGCAATGGCGCAGACGGTGATCGAGGGCGGCTGGGCCCCGTCCGAGGCCGTCCAGGGTGCGCTGCGGAGCGTGCCGCGCCACCGCTTCGTCCCGGAAGCGAGCCTGGTGGCGGCGTACGGCGGCGGCGACCGGGCCGTCACCACCCGGCGCGACGAGACCGGAGTGTCGATCAGCTCGGTGTCCGCGGCCTGGCTCCAGGCCGACATGATCGAAGGTCTGCGCCTGGAGCCGAGCGCGATCGTGTTCGAGGCGGGCTCCGGCGGCTACAACGCCGAGCTGATCGCTCACGTCGCCGGGCCCGAGGGGCGGGTGGTGACCGTCGACACCGACCCGTGGGTCGTACGCCGTACCCGCCGGTTCCTCGCGGAGGCCGGCAGTGGACGCGTCACCGTCATCGAGGCCGACGCGACCCTAGGCGCGCCCGCCCGCCTCGTGCCCCGCGGCGGTTTCGACGCCGGTGTGATCACTTACAACTGCAGGGACATCGTCCCGGCCTGGCGCGAGCAACTGGCCGAAGGCGGGTCGCTCGTCCTGCCGTTGGAGCTGGGCGGCTACACCTGGGCGATCACATTCGAGCGGCGCGGGGAGGTGCTGCACGCCCGCCGTTTCACCTACTGCGGGTTCGTCCGAGACCAGGGGCAGCAGGCCTGCGCCGTCCCGGTCGTCCCCCTTCTCGACGGCGGGCTGACGCTCCGCTTCGACGACGGCGTCGCCGCCGGCACCAAGGGGCTGGAGGAGGCTCTGCGCGGCCGGCGGCATGAGGTCGCCACCGGCGTCACCATGGGGGCCGGCGCCTACTTCGGTTCCCTGCAGTTGTACGCGGCCACCACCCTGCCGGGCTTCTGCCGCCTGCGTGCCCAGCAGGACGGGGGCGTCACCGCCATCGCGAAGGGCCGTGACGCACCCGCGATCCTCGGCGACGTATCGCTCGCCTACCTGACCTACGTGCAAACCCGGCACGGGGAGCTCCCCGAGGACGAGGAGTGGGAAGGGGTCGTTCGCTCCTTCGGTGAGCAGGGCCCGCAGCTCGCCGAACAGCTCGCGGCCACGGTACGGGCCTGGGACCGTCACGTCCGCGCCGGCGACGACGACCAGCACGCCGATCCCGTCCTGACCGTCCACCCGGCCGGCACCCCCGACCATCTGCTGCCCGCCGGGGACCTCCTGGACAAGGAGCGCTCCCGGCTGGTGTTCCGATGGCCGGGCCGGAACGGTCCCCTGCCGGCCCCTGCCCGGTGCACCGATACCGATACGGCCGCCGTGACCACGGGAGGTTCGTGATCGTCTGGCTGAATGGGCCATCCGGCGGTGGCATGACTACCCTCGCTGCCGGGCTGTGCCGCATTCTGCCCGGCGCGACGGTCGCCGCCCCGGAGGCCGACGGCTTCCACCACCTCGTCGTGCACACCGAACCACCGGCACCTCAGGAGCGGATCGAGGCCGGCCGGGAATTCCTCGCGACGCCGGACGCAGCGAGCCGTGCGCGCCTGCCTCCGCCGACGCCCCCACTATTACCAGCAGGCCACCGCCGACTGCATACACGCCGCCGGCCACGTCATCGATACCAGCGTCCTCACCGCCGAGCAGACCCTGCACGCGGCCCTCGCTCACCTGTGTCCCGCAGCCCATGCACGGCCCCGACCACCGGAGGCACCACAGGCACGACCGTCATCAACCACGCCGTTCCGGCTTCGTCCACGGCGGTCGGCGCCCCTCCGTGATCCGTCCGGGCCGAGCGCGCGGAGCGTGGTAATGAGCACGACGGCCGGGCCCGCGGCCGGTTCCCCGTCCATGGCGGTGTTCGTGCCGCCGCACGCCCGCGGCGACCAGGTCCGGACGCGTCACGCCCACGCGGCCGCGGCCCGCATGTTCGAAGTGGCGCCCACCGGACCGGACATGCGGGGCCGACAGGGTCGCACCCTGGGACTCCGGGCCGGCCAGTGGTGGCTCCGCCTCATCTGCGCGCCTGAGGACAAGCGCAACCTCCGCCTGTGGGAGGGAACGGCCACGGCTCAGCACGCGCTCCCCCTCTCCCCCGACCGTGCCCAGGCCTGCGGCTCCATGACGTGCTCCAATGGTCCGCGCACGGCCACGCCTCCCGCACGGGGCTGTCCGAGTACGTGCCGCTGCCCGCCCTCCAGACCGGCGGACCGGTCCTCACCGTGGACCCCCCGCTCTGCCGTCCACATGGTGGGCGTCGGCCCCGATCCACCGTTCTGAACCGTCGGGTCATGCGGCTATGGGGCGACTCGGGGGCCTGCTTGTGTGCGAATGACCAACACATCCAGGTGCAGCTCGTCACGTGGCACTGGTATGTCGGCCCAGCCGGCGAGCAGCGCGAGAAGGTTGAGAGGACGTCGGGGTGCGCACTCGACGAGAGGGAAGCCGTTCGAGCCGTCGGTGAGGTAGGTGAGCGTCGCGCGGGCGGCGGCCTCGGCGTCGGCAGCGTGCTGGCCGGTGGTTACCGGCACTGGTTTGCCGGTGCCGGAGACGAAGGCTTCAGTCAGCAGGAGGTTGGCTTCGCCGGCGGTGAAGCGCTGGGACTGAGTGGTCGCGGTCGCTCGCGGAGCGAGGGTGTGCAGGCGGGCGAGCATCCAAGCCGTCTGGGCGAGTCCGGTGGCCAGCGCTCCTGCGCCGGCACCGGCGGACCAGGGGCGGTTGCCCTCCCCCGTACGGGCCCGGCCCAGCCAGCGCCACTCATCACTGTCCGGCTCCGGGACCGGGACGGCCATGGGCGCTTCCACGGCCAGAACCGCGCTTCCGTGCTCTGCCAGAGACTGGACCAGGGCCTGCACAGCACCCTCCGGATCGTCCCCGCAGGAGAGCACGGTTCGCTCCGGCGAGTCGACGACTGCCCAGGCGAACTTGGACGGCGATTTCACCGAGCCGATGTCCACGCCCACGACACGCATCGGAGCCGCTCCTTTCCTGGCAAACCACCGGAGTGCCACGCTCGTTCGGTCGACACCACCTACCTACCCATGGCTACGTACAGTGTCCACGTTGCCGCTTCAGTGAGCCTCCGCCAACTTGAAGCCGCAGCTCGAAGAGCTTGTGTGACCGGCTCTCGGGGTGCTCGTGCTGGTCGTCGGCGGCTGTCTGCGGAGTAGATCGTTTGCCAGAGCTGGACGGTTCGCTGATTCCTGCTCGCTGGGGCCGGGCGGCCTTCTTCGAACCGAGGCATGGTTCCCGAGCCGCTGGAATGGATCACCGCGCGGCGCGGAGTTGGACGCATATGAGGAACTGCTCGCCAAGGAGTTGGCGGAGGTGCGGGCCGAGCGGGACGAACTCACCGTCGCAGAGCAGGTACTTGAGCGGGTGAGCGAACAACTCGCCGACGAACGCGCGTCGGTCACGCCGACGCCCGGGCAGGTGACCGGACGAACGCTGATCGTCACCGGCTTCCACGCCAACCACCCCCGCAAGCTCACCCCCGGTGAGAAGACCGCCAACCAGGTCCTCGCCGTCGGACGCGCACCGGTCGAACACGGCTTCGCTCATCTCAAGTACTGGCGGATCCTCACCAAGCTGCGCACCGACCCCGCCCGCGCCATCCGCCTTCTGCGCGCCCCGCTCGTCCTGACGGACCTCGAAGTCAATCGCTGATGGCCGGCGCCGTCGGGATGGCAGGAGGTGTTCGGCGTCAGGACGGGGTGGCTGCCCGCATGACGGCGTGCCAGGGAGTGGCGTCGAAGATCAGGCGGATGGTGTCGATGCGGCCCTGGGTGAGGTGGAAATGTTCGGCGGTGCGCTGGGTTCCGATGGCCGGGATCGACGTGTGGACCTCGTAGACCAGGGTGGCTTCCGCCTCGCCGTACAGTTCGCTGATCAGATCGACGCCGGTCACAATGCCCAGGAACGCGTCCAGGCCACTGAGATGGTCATGTGCGCTGTCGGAGGACAGCAGGGGGCTTTGAAAGTGGAAGGACTCGCCGAGAGTTCGAGCAGCGGCGGGGATGTCGCCGCGGAACCGGGCGCGGTGGTAGGCACGGACGGTGGCGCGCGTCGTGGTCGTTGTGGTCCCTGTCATGCCGAGGTGCTCCCTTCGGTGGCAGCGAGGTGGGCGGCGATGCGCTGCTGGTTCTGAACGAGCCGTAGGCACAGGTGGCGGAGCTGGTGGAGTTCGGTGTCGGTGAATCCGTGGAACAGCGCCGTCATCGCCCGCTGCGTCGGCGCCCGGAACTTGTCCAGCCACGTCAGGCCGGCGGGGGTGATGCGGACGACGACGGATCGCCGATCACCCGGATCGGGGTCGCGCCGCACGAGCCCTTCGCGTTCGAGGGTGTCGACCAGGCCGGTGGCGTTGCGGGGAGTCATGCCGGCGGAGCGGGCGAGGTCGCCGGGATTGGCACCGGTCTCGCCGAGGGTGCACAGTCTGACGAGGACGTCGACGGCTCCCGTACTGAGGCCGCGGCCTTCGGAACCGTGCGTGCTGAGCCGCTCGACGGATTTGTGCGCGGCACGGGCGGCGGCCGCCGCCTCCAAACGGAGCGTGTCGCCCCCTGCCGCGAACTCGGCCATAGCCCTGCGGACTTGGGGGTCATAGATCAGCCCGTCCGTGTCATGGGCGAGTCCTTCGGAGTTAGTTACGTACTTCATAATGAAGGGATACGGGACCTTGCCGGGTCCAGTCAAGGGAGGAAGTAGCCGGATGCGGTACCCACTCGCAGGCTGTGCGCGCTCACGTGAGGAACCAGCATGCGCGGGCTCGGGGGCAACTGAGTAGAAAGTGAGGATTTCAACGAGCGGCCATCACCGCTGACAGACGATCTACTCCGCGGACAGTCGCCGACGACCAGCACGAGCACCCCGAGAGCCGGTCACACCAGCCCTTTGCCCTGCGACTGCGAGTTGGGCGACGAGACCCTCCTCGCCGGCGGCGTCCTTGCGCAGCATCACGCGGCCGGGGCCCGCACGGCGGTCGTCACCGCCACCTGGGCCCCCCGACAGCCGCCGGGCACCCGAACTCGCCGACGCCCTCTCCGTCCTCGGCGCTGGCAGCCCACGCCTGCTCGGCTACAACGATGCCCGCAACCCCGAGACGGCGCCCGGCAGGCCCCGGCTCGTCGACGCTCCCCTCGACGAAGCCGTCGGCCGCCTCGTCGCCCACATCCGGGGCTTCCGCCCCGACATCGTCGTCGGACACGACGCCCTCGGCCAACTGACCGGCCACCCCGAGCACGTACGCACGCACCAGATCACCCTGCCCGCCGTCGAAGCGGCCGGCCTCGCCCACCTGCACCCCGACGCGGAGCCGCCTTGGCAGCCGGCCGCGCTGTACGCCGCCACACACCCCGAGTCCGGTGCCGGCCCGCTCCGCCCCCTGCTCGAAGGCGTGGGCAAGAGCGTCCTCGCGGTGCCGGACTCGTATGTGACCACCAGCGTCGACGTCACGCCCTGGGCCGATGTCAAGTGGCGGGCGATTTCGGCGCACCGCGGGGAGGTCGCGCGTGAGCGGCCCCCACCCCGGCGTCCTCGCCCGCCTCCCCGAAGCCGACCGCGCCCAGATCATCGGGACCGAGCACTTCACCCGCCTTACCCCCGGCCCCACGAAGGGCGTCCCGGGCCAGTTGACCGGCTGATTCCCTACCTCCTCGCGCCGACCAACCCTCCCCCCCCCGGCTCCTTGAGGAACCGTCGTCGTCGCTGTGACGCTGGTCGCTTCGTGACGGTGACGGGCCGCCAGACAGCTGCTGCGGGGGCCGGGTCGGACACCGGGCCCCGGGGCACACGTGAGCAGCGGTACGGGCAGACAGCCGGCGGACGGACGGGGACCGGCGGCCAGGCATGGATGAGGTACGGCTACGGTGCCGTGGACGCGGCGGGGGCCGCTGCCGCGGCGACGACGGCCAGCCGATCGCTGCGGGGAAGGGCATATGACGCCGGCGTTGATCGCCTCCTGCTACCCGCTTGGTTCCCTTGCCTTATCGGGCGTAGCCTTCTACGCCGCACTCGAACCGCTCGTGCGCGATCACCGCACGTCGCTGAACAGTCGTCAGCACTCCCATGGAGGGCCGGACCGGATGAACCACGATCTCGCCGCCGAGCTCCACCGCCGCGCCGAGCAGGATCAAGCCGCCCGCCGTCGCTTGCTCAAGACCGGTGCCGCAGACGACCTGGTCCTGATCGACGCCGACAACACCGCCTGGCTGAAGCAGGTCATCGCACGACACGGCTGGCCGGGTATCACACTGGTCGGCGAGCAGGGGGCCGACGAAGCCTGGCTCCTGGCCCAGCACGCCGACCGCGACCCTGACTTCCAGCGCCAGGCGTTATCCCGGCTCCAGGATGCCGTCGAAGCCGGGGAGGCTCTGCCCCGGCACCTCGCCTACCTCACCGACCGGGTGCTGGTCGCGTCCGGTGAACCCCAGGTGTACGGCACGCAGTACACCCACGACCCAGACGGAGGAGACCTTCGCCCGCACCCCGTGAGCGACCCCTCCCAGCTCGACACCCGGCGTGCCTGCGTCGGATTGGAGCCGGCCGCGGAGGCCGACCGGCGCATGCGCGAACGCTATCCCCGTAAGGCTGTCTGACCCCATCGCCTGTCGATCGCGGCGCGCTGACGGACTCGGCCACAGGCCGACTGTCTGCCGCCCAGGGCGGGACCGGATCGTCTCGGTTGACGGCGCCGGTCATGTTGGGCCCGGCTCCCGGCCACACCGTCCCTTCCGGTCGGGCACACAGCACCGTCCCACGTCCGGGCACCAGGCGCAGCCCGGCCACACCGGCTCATCCGGCCTCCGGCGCCGGTTTGGCCGGCTTGGCCTTGGTCTTCGTCGGGCTGGTGGCGGTCTTCGTCTTCGCCCGGCTGGGCTGGGCCTTGCCGGACTCGGACGCGGTAACCGGAGAGGCGGTGGAGCGTGAGGTGGCGGGCTCCACTGCGCCGAGCGGGTGGCCTTCTTCCGGGGAGCCGGGACGGTGGTGGTGGCGGGCTCGAAGGCGGCCGGGACCTGAAGAAAAGCCGAGCGCCTGCCGCAGGTTCACCAGCACCGCGTGGTCCCGCTGCAGCTCTTCCGTTCATGTGGTCACGCCTCTTGCCCGGTGGCCGGACAGGCCGTTACGGTCCCAGCCAGTGATCATCTACGCGCGTCACTTCGCGGAGGAGAGCTTCATGCGCATACGCAAGACCGTCCTGACCACCATCGCCGTGCTCTGTGCGGGAGGTGCCGTGGCCGCCGGCACGGAGGTGCCCGTGACCCGGACGAGTGGCGCGCCGGTGCCCGCGGCCACCGGATGGACGCAGGTCGGCCACGACGTGAGGAGCGGCATCAGCGGACTCACCGTCACCTCGCGCACGGGCAACACCTACCGGGTCCTGATCGCCCTGGACAACAAGCGTCCCGGAGAGAACCGCATCGCCCGCCTCGACTACCGCGCGGGCGAGTCCGGCCGTACGGCCACCGTGCAGCCACTCGAATGGAGGGGCGGTGCCGAGCCGATCGACGTGGAGGCGATCGAATCGGTGCCCGGCACCGTTGACGAGTACCTGGCCGTGTCGAGCCGCGGCCTCGTTTACCACCTCGTCGTCACCGACGACGGGAAGGCGGTCCAGGTCCGCGACCTGTCGCCGCTCCCGGCGATCGGTCCGGGCGACAATTTCGAGAGCTTCACGCTCGTCTCCCGGCACCACAAGCTGGCGGCGGTCTGGGCCGACCGGGGCGAAGGCGACGGCCGACCCGCGACGCTCTACGCGGCATCGCTGTCGTTCAACGAGTACGGGGAGTCGGTGTTCGGCAAGGTGACGAAGGCCGCCTACCGTGCGCCGTATCCCACACAAGATGTTCGGCACGCTTCCGACATCTCCGTCACCGACTCGGGCCGGCTGCTGATCGCCTCGGCGTCGGACGAGGGGGACGACGGTCCGTTCGACTCGGCGGTGAGCGACGCGGGCTCGGTATCGCTCGACCGCTCGGGCCGGGTGCGGCTCACGGTGGCCCAGCACCCGCGGGTCCTGCGGAAGTTCGAGGGGTACAAGGTCGAGGCTGTGGACTGCGTGTCCGGCTCCGGCACCGCGGTCCTCGGCACGGACGACGAGAACGCGGGCGGTGCCCTCACGACCGCCCGCATCTGCCACTGACGACTCGGCTGGACTCGGGGCCCGGCCGACGGCGACGATCGCCGTGCCCTTCGCCCTGCGCACAGCCGAGAGCGGATACGCCCAGAGCCGGCCTACGGCACGGCCGGTCCGGCCCGGCGGTCCGGCCCGGGCGGTCCGGCCACGGTCCGCGCGGTGACGCAGGTGCTGGATAACCGCGGTCCCCGCCTGCGACTTCACCGTGTCGCGATGGTGGTCGCGCCGCGCAGCCATCCACAGCGTCACATCACCGCGCACCTCGAAGTGGCGCGTAACCCCCCGCCCCGTCAGCTTCCAAGTCGGTGTGCCGTCCTGGGGTACTGTCCGTCGTCGGAATGCGGCTGGTCTGCTCGAAACCAGGTGAGAGCTTCGCGGTGAACGTCGCCCCCTCCAACGCACGGGCAGCTTCAGGGGATCGACCAGTGAGGTTCGGTCGTGGGGTCGTTGACCCAGATGTACTGCGTCGCACCGTTGTCGGTGACGGTCATGCCGAAGTCGTACAGGTCGGGGCTGCCCAGGTCCAGCCATGTGTCCCAGGCCGCCTCCAGTTCGTCGGCCAGGCGTCGGGGACCGCCCTGGGTGGCGATCGTCCGGCCGCCGCCGATGGCCGAGAGCATGGCCCAGGACTTCTCGGCGTCGTGAACCCATGCGTTGAGGCCGTCAGCGTCGTAGGCGAGCGTGGTCCGCAGGTGAGGCAGGGCGACGCGCAGCGCGAACCGCAGGTGTGCGTTGTCGTGGAGCGGGGTGAGGTCGCGGAGGAAGGGGCGCTCCCCCTCCGGCTCGCTGCGCCCGCGTACCTGTGTGAAGTCGGGTTCGCGGCGCAGCGCCCCGCGGTCGGGCATGAACTGTGCCAGGCCCTGGACCCATCCTGTCGCGGACCGGCCGTCGTCGGCGACGGTCAGCGCGACGTGTCCGAGCCGCCCCCAGGGAGTGACGATGCGTCCGCCCGGCCGTGTCTGTGCAATCCAGGGCCACGGGATCCGTTCGACGGCGTAGGTGGCGATGACCCGGTCGTAGGGTGCTGCGGGGGCCCATCCCTGATTTCCGTCACCGACCTCGACGTGCACGGTGAGTCCGGCTTCGGCCAGTGCCCTGCGTGCCGCCTGTGCCAGGTCGCGGCTCGCCTCGACGCCGACGGTGCGATCGGGTCCGGCCCGCCGGCTGAGCAGGGCTGCGTTCCATCCGCTGCCTGTTCCCAGCTCCAGGACGCGGTGGCCGGGTTCGAGGAGCAGGGAGTCCAGCATGTCGACCACGACTGCCTGACTCGACAGGCTGGATGTCGGCAGTCCGTCGGTGACCTCGGTGACGGTCGCCGTGTCGGGGCCGGGATACACCTCGCTCGCCCAGCCGGACGGATCGATCCGCTGGTCCACCGGCACGTAGGCGTGCCCGTCCCACCGCCAGACGCGGTCCGGGGCGAACCGGTGCCGGGGCAGGGACTCGACGGCCTCACGGATCCAAGGAGACCGTTCGGGCCAGTCGCCCCGCTGCTCCATGGCAGCGGCCAGCGATCGCCGCAGCCTGTCGATGCCGGGTGCAGTTGTCAGCACCGTACTGCTACTTCTTGTGCTTGCCGGTACTGGGCGGAGGCGGAGGGACCTGTCCGTCGCTGTTGCCGGGCGGCGGGGTGCCCGTCCTCGGGTCGGCCGGCGGCTTCTCGTGCTTCCCCATCGCTGTCTCCCCAAGATCGGCAGGAAGGATGACCCTCCTATGGTGAGGCGTGTGACGGGGCGCTGTCCGCCGGACGCCTGAGCTTTCCTATCGGTGGGGCGTATCCGACAACCTCACTCCCTTCACTCCAAGCCGTCCTCACCGGCCGGTGCGACGCACCCTCACCCTGCCGCCGGCGGGCCGGACCTCAGCCGGGCCGGGTCCGTCTTCCTCTGTCCCTCCACAGGCGAGCGTCGGTGAGAAGTCTCCGTGAACGGGCCGTCGCTGCGCAGCACCTCGCCGCCGCGCACCCACACGGTGACGGCCTCGGGGGGCAGCGCCAGACGGTGCCGTGCAGCCGTACGCCCCGCTCGCCGAGCTGCTCTATCCAGGGCTCGACAGGAGCGATGCACGAGGCGTCGGCCGTGTCGTCGCCGCAGACCAGCAGCATGTACTTCATGTGTCCTCCCGGTTCCCATCAGCTTCCTGCACCCCACCGACGAACGGGAGCCGGCCGCATCGACACCCGGCACGGCACTTTTCCGCGTTTCCTCCCGCGCGCGGCCGGGACGCGGTTGGATGTCCTCATGACCTCCGCCGAGCACGCGCGGCTGATGCGCGCCAACCAGGCGAACTGGGACGCCCGTACTCCGGTCCACGTCACCAGCCGGTTCTACGGCCTGGACGAGGACCTGGATCCGGAGCGCTGGTTCGCCGCGTTCGAGTGGGAGGACCTCGGCGAGTTGTCCGGCCGGGACGTGCTGCACCTCCAGTGCCACCTCGGCACGGAGACGCTCGCCCTCGCCCGGCGTGGAGCCCGGGCGGTCGGCCTGGACTTCTCGGCGGCGTCCGTGACGGCCGCGCGGGATCTCGCCGCGAAGTCGGGCCTCGACGTCACCTACGTCCAGGCCAACGTGTACGACGCCGTGACGGCGCTCAAGGGCCGGCGATTCGACGTCGTCTACACCGGCAAGGGCGCCCTGTGCTATCTGCCCGACCTCGACCGGTGGGCGGACGTCGTGGCCGCACTTCTGCGGCCGGGCGGGCGGTTGTACGTCGTGGAGTTCCATCCGCTGCTCAACGCGCTCGGCCCGCAACCGGGTCCGGGTGAGGGACCGGAGCTGCTGCTGCGCCACGACTACCTGGGGGGCTCCGGTCCGGTACACCGGGATGCCACCTACACCTACACCGACGGCCCGGCCGTCGAAGGCGCCACGGACAGTTACGAGTGGATGCACGGAGTAGGAGAGGTCGTGAACGCGTTGACGGATGCGGGAATGGGCGTCCGGCGACTGCGGGAGAGCGATGAGCTTCCCTGGCCGCGCTGGCCGCGGATGGTCCGTACGGACTCTGGCTGGTGGCGGCTGCCCGAGCCGCGGATCCCCCTTTTGTACGGCCTACTGGCCGTTCGTTGAGCCTCCTTCCCCCGGTTGAGCATGTGCGGTGACGCGGGCACTCCGGTGCGCACCACCATCGCGTCGCGCAGTATCGCCGTGATCGACTCGCCGAGGGCACGCACCGTCCCAGGGCCCGTGCCCGGTGATGCCTGGCTGGTGCCGACGGCGCCCAGACCGAGGTCGGTCTTGGCCGACACCCGCGGGGCCCGGCCGTTCAACCGGGCGGGGTGGCCGGCCGGCGCGGTGTACGTCGTGTCGAGCAGCGGCAGGTGGACGGCCCTGAGCACCGGCTCGTCACCCTCCCCGAAGTCGCCGCCGCCCGTGCCGCCGCGTCCGGCCACGGCCTCGTCGTCCGACCGCTGCCCGTCGGCATCCCCCGGCCCCGCTCCGCCTGTCGTGGCACCAGCGCTACGACAGCGGCCAGGCTCACGCCTGGCCGCGCGCCAAGGCCCGCGCCGCCCTGCGGAGCGTCGGCCCCGTGGCCCGTGTCGGTGCTGCCTGGTCCGGTGGCCCGGGCCACCTGGGCGGTGGCGCCGGCGGCGAGATCCACGGTGCCCGCCGTGGTGGTGGCGCCGGGCCGCGCGGGCTTGGGGGCACGGGTGCCCGACCTCACACCCGGCACAGGCGGGCGGATGATGCCCACAGCACCGCACGCGTCGCTGGGGGACGGGGACTATGAGCGACACCACGCCCAGACCGCCGACGCCGAACACGCCGCCGATACCGAAGAAGTCCCGCACCAACCTCGTCATCACGGCTCACGCGCCGCCGTCATCGCCGCCCGTCGTAGCTACGGGCGTCGTGGTGATCCAGTCCAGCAACGACGAAAGCACGCCGCAGTCACCGCCGGCGACTTCCCGGTCAGTTTGCGTACGACCAAGCGGCAGTGCTTCGGTTCTGCGGGCTGCACCATGACGGTTGAGCCGCACCTGACCTGACCTTCCTGGGCGACGGCACGAGCATCGACCCGGGCGCCGTGTACGAGATCAACGGCGACGAGTCCGGCCCGGTCATCGAGACGGCCGAGTTGTCGGATCAGACCAGCCTGAACTACAGGCCATCGATGATCAGTACAGCCTCGGCGGCCACGAAGGTGTCCGTGGAATGCCCGGAAACAGGAGCAGCACATCCGGCATCATGGCCCCTCAGACACCGTTCTAGGGGGGACATGAACACCCGCATCACCACCACCGGCATCTGCGCAGCCGCGCTTCTTGCCCTCACCGCCTGCTCCTCCGGCAGCGACGACGCCGAGCCGATGCCCATCGAGGCCAGTACACCGAAGACATCCCCGACGCCCAGCGACGACTGGAGCGCCGCAGAGAAGACTGCCGGCATCCCACCGGAGCCGACTGCCGCCAAGCGGGCCGAGCTGCTCCGTGCCCTGGCCGCGGCCAACCCGGACATCGTGAAGTACGAGGACAAGGCTGTCGACGCCGCGCGGAATCAGTGCCGATCGATCAACGGCGGTGGCAACAAGCTCGACTGGGCAGCGTCCCAGCGCTTCACGTACAAGGACGTCACCACCACCGAGGCCCAGGGCAAGCAGATCAACGAGGCTCTCAAGGGCATTGGTTTCTGCGAGGTCTGACCAGCCTCACACTCAGGCCCGGCCCGGTGCGGCCGGGCCTTTCGCACCTTCGTGACCGGTGCGTGGGCCGGCCGGGGCCTCAGGTGTCACCGGCGGAACGGGCGGTCTCCTTGAACCAGGCGGTGACGTCCGCCGCGGTCGACTCCACCTCCGTGGCGCTGGCTCCGCGTACCACGGCACGGCCCGCGCGCGTGGTGGTGGTCTGCGGTGTCGTCATCAGCGAACCCACCGCGAGCTTCAATTCCGCGTCGACCACACCCGGCCTGGTCCGGATGTCGTCGACCGACGGCATCGAGAGCACGCGTCCCGGCGGAGCGCTCAGCGTGACCCATCCGAACAGGTCCTCGTCGGGCGCCGCATCGGCTCGCCCGGGGGCGGGAAGGGCCAACACCGCCGCCGCCCACTCCCGGTGCAGGTCGACCCCGGTGGTCAGCAGAACGGTCCGGTCGATGCGTCCGCCCGCGATACGGCCGGCGCACTCGCCGAAGACGAGTGTGCCGTCGGTCTGCTCGAAGGCCTCCAGGTGGTACACCCCGTCGGCGAAACCCAGGGCGTCGGCCACTTTCCGGACCAACTGCCGCGCCCGCGCGTACCGCGATTCCTCCTGAGCGGCGCGCAGCGCGACCGAGCCGTTGAGGGCTCCGTGCAGGGCGGTGATCTGGTTCCGGAAGTACCGGGACACGCAGATCTCGACGACCTGCCCGCTCCTGACCACACCGTCGATGTGCAGTTCGTCGCCGGGCACGAACTCCTCGCACAGCCAGGGACCCGCGCCGTGGCCCTTCTTCCAGGCGGCGATGTCGGCGGCGGAGCGCAGCGCCGCGGTGTCCGCTGCTCCCGCCCCGGACGGCGGCTTGACCACGACGGGCAGCCCGCCCACCGAGGCCACGGCCTCCGCCAGTTCTTCAGGATGTACGAAGACCGCGGACCGCGCCAACGGTACGCCCGCACTACGCAGCGCCGTCTTCTGGGCCTGCTTGTCGCGCAGCAGCACCGCCGTGGACAAGGGAAGCGAACGAGCCGCGCAGGACGCCCCGATCACCGCGGCCGCCACCAGGCCGTGCTCCAGGGCGCTGGTGATCACGTCGAACTCGTCCAGGCTGATCCCGTCGCGTGCGAGACCCAGCAGGACCTGCTCGGCGTCCATCGGGTCTGCCACCACCACGATGCGGTCGACCAGACCGCGCCGACGCAACGAGAGCGCATGTCTGGGCGTCGCGACACAGGTGATCCGTGCCCCCCGCTCGCCCAGCGCCGCCACGGACTCGTCCGGCTTCGCGCCGAGCAACAGGACCCGGCCGCCGTCACCGACTTCACGCACCATGTTCTCCTCCCAAGGTAACCACCGGCGTCTTCGCGGGGACCACTGCGGCGCCCGCCCGTCGACGGGGGCGCCGGGCCCTTCGCCCTCCGCCCTCCGCCCTCCGCTCCCTGGCGTCCTTCACCCGGTCTCGGTTCCGACCGGCTCGAACGGGTCGGTCCGCTCCGCGAAGCCACCGTGCTCCACGACCGCCAACCCCTGGCTGTACGGAACGCCCTGGCGCTCCAGTTGCTCCGCGACCGCCGGTGACGGCCCGGCGAACCGCAGCAGGTCGACATCGGGGACCACCACGATGCGTGGGTCGCGCATGTCCTCGGCGCCGACCTGCCGCAGCGCGTCGACGCGGCGCTGGACGTGCGGCCAGTAGCCGGCCATCTTGGCGCCGCCCAGCACGTGGCAGTCGCCCAGCAAGGAGAGCATCGCGAGGTTGCTGTAGTTGTCGAACACGGTTGCCTGCTGTGCCGGGCACTCCACGAGCACGCCGTCGGTCCCCACCCGGCGTCCCTGCGCCTGGCCGGTGAGCAGGCGGCTCCAGGCGAGCAGCGACTCGCCGGACTCGCCGGCCACGGCGGCGGAATCCGCCGCGTGTTCCTGTACGAAGGAGACGAGCAGAGAGAGCGGCAGGTAGGTCGCCACTGGTCCGGACACCATGCCGGCCGCCCGTTCGACCACCGAGCCGACCAGCATGTACGACACGGCCAGGTCCGCTCCCCATCGGGCGACCCGGGACGCTTCGAGGTCCGTCGGGGTCGCTCCGTCGAGCGTGACGTCCATCGGCGGCTGACTGGCGACGGTCACATGCTTGCGCTTCTTGTTCCGGGAGAACTGACGATGACAGCGCACCTTCCCGTCCTCGTCCAGGTACCACCAGGCGTAGGGGCGCCAGCCGAGGTCGGAGAAGTTGATGTGAGGGAGGACGACGCGGACGTGGTGGGGCGGGTCCGCCTTGCGTCGCTGGAGGGTGCCCGCGTACCAGCAGACCCGCGTGCGCGGGTCGAACACGTTGGGGCTGGCGTGCGGCAGCGACACCAGGACGGTCCCACTCGCGGCCCACCGGGTCAGCGAGGCGTCGTCGAGACCCAGCAGGGCCAGGACTTCGTCGGCGGCCGCGGCCGGCGCATCCGGACGGATCAGGTCCCAGCGCCTGCGCCGTACGTAGTCGATGAACGTCGTCTTAGGTGGCACCGACCAGTTCCTCCATCTCCCTGTTGCGTCCCACGACCCACCAACTGAGCCCGGCCGCGCCCAGGACGACGGCGAGTACGAGCCAGGCGGCGGTGAGTCCGAGGCCCTCCACGAGCCAGCCGGCCACCAGTGCGGCGACGCACTTGGCCACTCCCGCGACGGCGTTGCGCACCACGGTGAACCGTCCCACCTGGTCCTCGGGCGGCGCCTGGTTGGTCAGCACCTGCATCACCATCACATGGGTGGTGAGGACGGCGCTGAGCACGAGGAACAACAGCACGACGGCGGCCGGCCAGCGGGTGACGGCGATGCCGGCGGTCAACGCCGCGCCGACGAGGAAGGCGGCCCGCAGGACGAGGTGCGACGTCAGTCGTCCGCCGGCCAGCGCCGTTCCCGCGAGGAATCCTCCGCTCATGCCGGCCACGCTGAGCACCGCGTAGAAGTCGCCGGATCCGGGCGACACCGTCTGGGCCAGGGGGACGGCGACGGTGGAGATGAACGGGAGCGCGCCGCTGCTGGGGAACGAGTACAGCAGGATCGTGAGCAGTACGCGTGAGCCGGCCGACGAGTTCCTCACCGGCTTCTTTCCGGTCGATGCCCCCGCTCGCCCGATGTCCTGGGCCACCGGGGCGGCTGCGGTGGCCGTCGTCTCCTCCTCGTGCGGCCGCGAGGGGGAGGCGTGTCGCACCGCCAGCAGTCCGGCCAGGTAGAGGAGGGCCGCGGTGGCGAAGCACCAGCCGACCGCTCCGACACCGAGCAGCACACCGGCGGCCCCGCCGCCGATCGCCCCGCCGACCTGGGCCAGCGAGGTGGAGCGCTGACGCAGCCGTACGGCCTCCGACGCCGCGTAGCCCTGGCGGATGACCCGGCCCGCGTGCGCTTTGTTCATCGTCTTGACGAAGCTCAGACTGCACTGCACGACCGCGAACGCGCCCAGGGCCGGCCCTGGAGGCGAGCCGGCCATCCATACCAGGGCGAGCAGCGAGGATCCGGCGAACAGCACCCAGTTGGTCCGCGACAGCCGGTGGGCCGCGTCTCCCGAGTCGGCCCTCTTGCGGACGATCAGCCCCAGGACGACACCGGGCAGGTAAGCCGCGGCGTTCATCGCCCCGGTCACCGCCGCGTTGTGGCTCAGGCGGTAGGAGGCCCACATGATGGTGACCGCTTGGAGGGTCTCGGCGACGCTGCTGGTGCAGAAGAAGGTGAGCAGCCACCTGGCGCTGCGTGCCGGCCGGGGAGTCGCCACATGCGTCATGGGGCCGTGCCGATCCCCGCCGTCACCGGTCCGGCGCCGCTCGGGGCCGTGATGGCGGTCCTCAGCCGGGCGGCCCCCTCCGCGGTCAGTCCCTCGAAGTAGGCGCGGTACTCGAAATCGCAGGAGTTCGTCGGGTCGGCCCCGCGAGTCGTGTTCCCCTCGCCGATCAGGACGACGCCGGGTAGCCGGCCTGCCTCGGCCGCCGGCAGTGGCAGGCTGCCGTCCGCGTTGGGGCGGGCCCAGAGCATCCCGCTGATCTCGGCCGCCGGATGCTCGGGCGCGAAACCGAGGTGGTCGAGGCCGAGTTGCGCGGCCACGAAGGCGGCCCAGATGTCCGCTCCGGTCGTGACACGCAGCAGTTCTCCCCAGCCGGCGCCGGCTGGACGGGCACCGACCTCCCCGAAGGACAGGTGTGCACCGTCGTACAGGAACTCCACGTGGAAGACGCCGTCGCCGGCGTCGAGCGCCTCGATCACGCGGCGGGTGAGATCCGTCAGCCGGGGCCGCAGCGGATCGTCACTGCGCAGGAACGACGTGCCCCAGGTCCCGGTGGTCTGCAGTGCCGGCCGGTCGTACTCGGAGATCACCAGCCAGGAGACCCGGCCGTCGTGGAAGACGCCGTCGCAGTGGAACTCACGCTCGACCGCGACGGCCTCCTCGACCAGCCACAGACCGTCCTGGCTCGCAAGCCAGGCGCGGGCCCGGTCGACCGGCATCCGGCGCACGTCCCGTGACGCCGAAGAGGCGATCGGCTTCACGACCACGTCGGTGGCGCCGGCCGTGAGCTCCGGCTCGTCCGCCAGGAACCGACCGGACAGCCAGGCGCGGGGGGAGGGCGCCACGGCGCTGAGCCGGCCGCGCATCCGCCACTTGTTCGTGACCAGCAGGCTCTGCTGGTAGTCGAGTCCCGGTAGGCCGTACTGGCTGCGCAGGAACCCGGCGGCGAGCATGGTGCTCTCACTCGTCGCCACCACCGCGGCGAACGGCCGACGGGACATCAGCTCGTCGGCGGCGCGCAGCAGGCCGGGGCCCGGCAGCCTCTCGTGCCGTTCCGCCTCGGGAGGGAGACGGACGAACTCGTGGGTGTCCGAGAACGTGCTCATGGCCCGGCGGGCCCATTCCTTGTCGCGTCCGAGCACGAGGACGCGGATCCTGGATTCCGACACGTCAGGCGCTCCGGTTGAAGTCGGCTATCGCACGCAGTTCCTGTACCAGTTCCTTGTGGGTGCCCGCTTTGACGATGGCGTGTCCGCAGCGGCCGTAGATGCCCACCCGGTCGTTCTCCGGCGCGGGGTAGTCCACCTCGACCAGGTCGAAACGATCACGGAAGGACTCCTCCGACAGATCCCGGTCCGGGTTGCGGACGAGATAGATCCAGCCGAACAGGTCGGTGGGCTCGCTCCCCTGTTCCGGCACCTCGGGCGCCCGGCCGAGCGCCACGTCGAGGGTGGCGCCGTACAGGTCGACCCCGTGCGTCATGCGCAGCACCTCGGGTGTCAGCGCGCCGGCCGGACGCGCTCCCACCTCGCCCAGCACCAGTTCCCCGTCGGGCCGCACGAACGCCTCAAGGTGGAAGACGGTGTCGGGGGCGTCCAGTTCACGCAGCACGTCGGACGCGAACCGGCCCGCCCGGTCGCTCAGTTCGCTCTCGGCGGGCCCGAGCGGTGCGTCGGCGACGGCACCCCCCTGGGTCCAGCCCATCAGCGGCGCGAGGTAGCTCGACACCGCGGCCCACACCAGGCGGCCGTCCCGCCACACGCCGTCGACGTGTATTTCGTGGCCCTCCACGAACGATTCGGCCACCGCCCGGACGTCGGACACGAACGGATGACGGCGCAGATAGTCGTCGAGTTCTTCCTGGCTGCGGACGGGTTCGGTGGCCTGGGAGCCGAAACCGTCCGCCGGCTTGACCACGAAGGTCGCACCGAGGCGCTCCGCCAGTGCCGCGTAGTCGGGGTCGGAGGGCTTCAGGTACACGCACTCGGCGGTGGGAACGCGCGGGGACACCGCGCGCTTCTGGATCCGCTTGTCGCGGAACTTCAGGCACCGTGCCAGGTCGGTGTCACCGGGCAGTCCGAACACCGAACGGAGCACAGTCGCCGCGAACATCGGGTGTTCGTGGCCGGTGACGACCGCGCTGACGTCGGTGCCCGGATATTCCGTCACGGCACGCAGGACCTCCTCGCCGTCGGAGAGGTCGGCGACTCTCGTGTAGGACAGGCCGCTCAGCCCCGGCTTCAGCTTGTCGACGACGAAGTGAAGGTCCAGGTCTCGTCGTCGAGCCGCCTCGACGAAACCTGCTCGATATCCCAGACAGACAACAGTCACTCTCGTGCACCGATCTCTTTCACATAGAGGTGATGGGCTGGGGGAAAAGGCTGCGTCGGCCGGTAGCCCAAGGAGGTGAAGAACTCGATGTTGGCGCCGAGACTATCGCGCAGGGCGATCACCATACGGCGTCTTCCCAGAGCCAGAGCCCGGTCCTCTACGGCGGCGACCAACTGCGTCCCTATGCCGCGCCGGCGCCAAGGGGCGGAGACGGCCAGGGCGTCCAGGGTGTGTCCCGCCGGATCCGGCGTCTGGTGCACCACGCCCACCAGCTCGTCCTCCCTGTGTGCCATCAGCCAGGAGGAGGCACAGGCGCGGACGGCCTCGCCGGACCATGTGAGCGCGGTGGGGCGGAACCCCGCCGCGAAAGGCCGATAGACCTCGTGGACAAGGTTCGCCACGGACGTCGCGTCCGCGGCACGCGCCTGCCGGATCCGGACGACGATCACCGCGGGCGGACGGCGTAGAACGCCTCGCTGACGTAGGGAAGCCGCACCCGTTCGCCGTCTCCGTACCGCGCGCACAGCTCTCGCAACCGGGCGTAGAAGACCGGCCCGACGGCTGCGACGGCCCGTTGGGCCTGGGTGGAGGAGGAACTCATGGTGACGAATTCGTCGACGGTCAGCGTCTGCACCCACTCGGATGCCCGGCGCTCCACCTCCGCGAACACCACGCCCAGTTCGTCCGCGACGTCGAAGCTGCGGTACGAGCGGCTGTAGCCGGGCGAGAGTTCCTCCAGCAGGTCCTCGTACGCGGCGGCGAAACCGCCGGCCGCATGGTTGCGGTTGTTCTGGATGACCAGGCACAACCCGGCGGGGCCCAGGCACCGCGCGGCCTCGCGCACATAGGCGGCCCGGTCCATCCACTGGTAGGACTGGGCGGCTACCACGAGGTCGACGGAGGAGGACGGGCACGAGGCGAGGTAGCCCTCGGCGGTACCCTCGTGCCACACGACATGCGGGAACTTCTCCCGCCCGACCCGGATCATGTCCGTCGACACGTCCACCGCGTGCACCGCCGCGTCGTCGGGCAGGTGCGGCAGCAGTCCCTCCAGGGCGATGCCGGTCCCGGCTCCGGCGTCGACGACCGTCAGCCGGTCGGTCTTCGGTAGGTACTCGACGACGTGCCGGAACAGCTCGGCGGGGTAGCGCGGCCGCGCCTGATCGTAGTTGTTGGCCAGTCCGTCGAACTTGGCTTCGGAAGTGGACAAGTGGCTTACGCTCCAGTAACTCGGGTTTTGACACGGGGCAGGAGTCCGCCGTGGGTGATCATCTCCAGGAGGAAGGGCGGCGGTTCGGGGAAGGTGGCGAGGGTCGTCCCCTCGCACCGAATCTCCCCGCGCCCCAGGTCGAGGGTTATGGTCATCCCTTCGGCGAGGCGATCGGTGTCGGCTTCGATGGCCGGCAGCGCCAGGTTCCAGCAGTTGCGGAAGAGGATCCGCCCGAAGCGAGGAGCGATGACCAGGCCGATCCCGTTGGCCAGGAGGGTGGAGACCGCCTGCTCCCGGGAGCTGCCGATACCGAAGACCGAGTCGCTGACGATCGCGTCCCCCGGCTCGACGGTGTCGACGAACCCTGGGAGATACGCTTCGAACAGGTGCGGCGCGAGGAGCTTCGGGTCGGTGTGCATGTGCTTGTACCGGGCGGGGATGATGTCGTCGGTCGAGACCGTACCCGAGACCCGGCGCACCCGGTACGTCGACGTGTGCATCACGGCAGGTCCTCCACCCTGGGAATGGCACCGGTCAGCGCGGTGGCGGCAGCCACGACGGGCGAGGACAGGTAGATGTTGGCCTCGGGATTGCCCATCCGGCCGCGGAAGTTGCGGTTCATGGTCGACAGCACGTTCTCGCCCCGGGCGGGCAGCGGGCCCTGGGTTCCCACGCAGGTGCCGCAGCCGGCGGGGGTGACCACGGCTCCCGCGGTCAGCAGGGTGTCGATATAGCCGGCACGCATCGCCTCACGGTAGACCGCGTTGGAGCCCGGGGTGACCACGAACTGGATTCCCGGGCCCACCCGCTGCCCCCGCACGACCGCCGCCGCCTCGGCGATGTCCTCCAGCCGGCTGTTGGTGCAGCTGCCCAGGAAGACGTACGAGATCGGTGTGCCCGCCGCCTCGTCCAGCGGCACGGTCCGGGCCGGGAGGTGAGGGAGCGCCACCGTCGGCTGCAGGCCGCCGATGTCGAAGTCGACCCGGGGAAGTCCCGGCGCCGTCCCCGTGGGGATCGCCCCCTGCTCGTCGGGGACGAAGACGCACTTCGCACCGAGTTCGACGCCCAGGCTGGCCAGGCTGGCGGACGCGTCGTCGGAGAGCGAACGCGCCCACGCTCCGGTGAACTCCACCGACCGGTACAGGAAGGGCTCCTGGCCCTTGTCCCGCAACAGGGAGAGCAGGACGTCACGCGGCCGTGTGGCCCGTGCCGGCGTACCGGTGAACCTCACCTCGACGGTGTCGGGGACCCTCAGCCAGGTGGTCCCCGTCACCATCGCGGCCACGATGTCCGAAGCGCCCATCCCGAGCCCCAGCGCCCCGAAGGCACCGCCCACACACGTGTGCGAGTCGGAACCCAGGACCAGGGCGCCGGGGGAGAACCAGCCGACCTCTGCGGCGAGCACGTGGCTGATCCCCTGGCCCCGTGCCCGTACGTCCACTCCGAGACGTGCCGCGAACCTGTCCGCGTCCTTCATCCGGTCGGCCATGTCGACGTCGGCCACGAGAACGGAGTGGTCGAAGACGAAGCTCACCCGTTCCGGGTCGAAGACCGTGGTGAAACCGTGCTGTTCGTACAACCTGGCGATGGTGGGCGCGTTGCCGTCCTGTACATAGACCCGGTCGGGACGGACGGTGACCAGCCGGCCCGGCGTGACCGGGCCCTCACCGCCGGCCAAGTGGCCGGCGATGATCTGTTCGGCCAGCGGGACGCCGCCTACTAGCTTCTTCGTCACACCCGGTCCTCAGTGCTGTGCGGCGCGGGCTTTGCCGGCCATCTCGCGAAGACGGTGCGCAGGAACCGTCCCGCCGGTGGCGATGGCCTCGGCGCGCACCTCCCGCAGCAGCTCGTCCAGGGTGTCCGAGTCCAGTTCGGCGCCCTCCTCGCCCAGGGCGTGGGCGATCACGCCGCGTCCGGAGTGCTTGCCCACGAGCAGCTTGCGCTCACCGCCGACCCGCTCCGGGGGAAAGGGTTCGAACGTCGAGGGGTCCCGGAGCATGCCGGTGGTGTGGATGCCCGACTCGTGCGCGAAGACGTTGGGCCCCACGATCGGCTGCCACGGCGAGGAGGGGAAGCCGCAGGCGTGGGAGACCAGGCGGGACAGCGCGGTGAGCTGCGTGGTGTCGATACCGAGGTCGACGTCGTACCACTGGCGCAGGCTCATCACCACCTGGGCGAGGTCGGCCATGCCGGCCCGCTCGCCGATGCCGTTGACCGTCACGTGGAAGTAGCGCACGCCGGCTTCGATGGCGGCCAGCGTGTTGGCCACGGCCAGCCCGAAGTCGTTGTGGCAGTGGGCCTGCAGGTCGATGTCACAGACGCCGGTGATGGCGCGGACCCGTTCGGCGTACTGGCTGGGCGACAGGATGCCGATGGTGTCGGACAGACGCAGCCGGTCGGCGCCCGCCTCGGCGACGGCGACGGCGTACTCCTTGAGGAACTCGGGCTCGGTCCGCCCTATGTCCTCCGCGCTGATGCTGACGAAGCAGCCCTGGTCCTTGGCCATCTTCACCATGTCCTGTGCGGTGGCCAGCAGCCACCCGCGGTCCTTGCGCACCGAGTTCTTCAGGTGGTTGTCGGAGGTGGGCAGACCGATGTGCACAGCCCGGAAGCCCAGGTCGATGCTCTTCTGCACGTCGCTTCGCACACCGCGGTTCCAGCCGATGAGGGTGACCTCGTCGCGGCGCTCCAGCATCTCCTTGAGCGCCTTGACCTCCTCGCCTCCCATGGTGGGAATGCCCGGCTCGATCCAGCGCACGCCGGCGTCCACGAGGGCGTTGAAGATCTTCACCTTCTTCTCCGCCGAGAGCGCCACCCCGGGAGTCTGCTCGCCGTCGCGCAGGGTGGTGTCCTCAAGAATCAGGTCATCGCGCATGATGGTGTTCCCCTTCCGATGTGGTGACGTTCCGGGTGACGTACCGGTTCTCGGGACGACGCAGTCCCAACTTCTCGCGAAGCGTCCCGGGGCGGTACCGCCGCTTGAAGACTCCCCGGTGCTGGAGCCGGGGCAGGATGTTCTCGGAGAAGTCGCCGAGGCTTTCCGGCAGCAACGGCGGCATGATGTTGAACCCGTCGGCGGCGCCGCTTTCGAACCACCGGACGATTTCGTCGGTGACCGCGTCATAGCTGCCGATCAGGGTCATGTGTCCGCGTGAGGTGGTCATCCTCTCGTACAGCTGGCGGACGTTCAGCCCCTCGTCGTAGGCGAGTCGCTCGATGAGCATGCGACGGCTCGTGTTCGCGTTGCTGGGTGGCAGGCGCGGCAGCGGTCCCTCGATGTCACACGAGGACAGGTCGAATCCGCCGACGAGATCCGACAGCATGCTCAACCCGAATTCCGGCCGGATGAGAGACTGGAGTTCCTCGACCTTGTCCTGGGCCTCCTTCTCGGTCGTTCCCGCGTACACGGTGAGGCCCGGAAGAATGATGACGTCCGGGTTCAGCCTGGAATAGCGGGACGCACGCCGGTCGAGGTCCTTCGCGAACACGAGGGCGGAATCCAGGTCCGGCTGGGCCGTGAACACCATCTCGGCCGTTCTGGCGGCCAGTTCACGGCCGGCCTCGGAGGAGCCGGCCTGCACGATGACCGGGTAACCCTGCGGCGGTCGCGAGACGTTGAGTTCCGCGTCCAGGGAGAAGACACTGCCCCGATGACGCAGCTCGTGGCGCTTGGCGGGGTCGTAGAACCGGCCCTTCGCCTTGTCGGCGGGGAATGCGTCGTCCTCCCAGGTGTCCCAGAGCCCCTGCACGATGTCGATAAACTCGTTCGCCCGTCGGTACCGCTCCGCGTGCGCGGGGTGGGAGGGCAGCCCGAGGTTCCGGGCCGCCGCCAGCTTCGATGTGGTCACCAGGTTCCAGGCGGCGCGCCCTTGCGAGATGATGTCGAGACTGGCGTACTCGCGAGCCAGGTTGTAGGGCTCCTTGTAGGTCGTCGAGGACGTTGCCACCAGGCCTATGTCCTGGCTGACCATGGCCAGTGCACCCATCAGCGTGAGGGGTTCGAAGAAGGTCACCCGTCCGCCGAAGCCGGCCCGGTCGTCGTTGAACACGGCCGGGGCGTCGGACAGGAACAGCGTGTCGAACAGGTGCTGTTCGGCGAGCCGGGTCACCTCTACGTAGTGGTCGAGGTTGCGCGTGGCCGTGGTGTCACTTGCGGGATGCCGCCAGGATGCGGCGTGGTGGCCGGTGCCGTAGGAAACATAGGCACCCATGACCATGTGTTCCCTGCGTTGCGAGGGCATGTGGTCGGCTCCGGGTGATCAGCTGCGGGGCGCCCGCACGATGGGCCTTTTGTCGTCGGGCATCGACAGGAGCTTCGAGGTCTCGATGCAGATTTCCCCGGCTTCCAGGGCCCGGCCGTGGTCGAGGATGCGGTGGCTGACCTCTTCCATCGCCCTGGTCGCCGCGCGGAGCATCTGGTTGGCGTAGATGATCAGGTTGAAGCCCGCCGCGTGCAGATCCTCCTCGGTGACGGAGGGGTAGGCGGTGGGGATCGCCACCAGGAGGGTGTGCGGGTGACGCTTGCGCAGTTCGCGGGCCAGGTCGAGCAAGGGTCCCTCGTCCGCGCTGCGGCTGTGCAGCACCAGGCCGTCCGCACCGGCGGCCACGTACGCGCCGGCGCGGTCCAGGATCTCCTGTCGCGGCAGGCCGGTGATGAGCCCCTCCAGACGGGCGATGATCATGAACTCGGAGGAGGACTGTGCGGCCTTTCCGCGGGAGATCTTCTCGCAGAAATCGTCGACCGACGCCATGGTGTGCAGTCCGTCACCGGGCAGCAGGGAGTTTCGCTTCTCTCCGCTCTTGTCCTCGATCACCACGGCCGAGACACCACGACGCTCCATGGCCTTGACCATGTATTCGAAGTGGCGGACCTGTCCTCCGGTGTCCCCGTCCATGACCAGGGGCAGGGTGCTGACGGAGAATATCTGGTCGATCCAGGACAGCCGCAGCTCCATGTCGAGCAGCTCGATGTCCGGCAGGCCACGCAGTGCGGAGTCGGTCAGCGAACTCGACCAGAAGCCGTGGAACGCCCTTTTGTTCGGCCCTTTCCCTTGTGCGTGTTCTGCGATGACGGCAGCCAGTGGACTGTGCACTTCGATGATGCGCACAGTCTTTCCTCGGGCGAACGACTCCCGCAGGGATGCCAGACGGGTCTCGTTTCCTACGGTGGAAATACTCATTGGTTCCCCTGTCGACGAATGTGCTCCCTCGCCGGTCGGCAGGTGTCCGGCCCCTCGCTCGCGGAGGGTCGACTACCTTGCCCTGGCTTCCCTGACCGGACTTCGGCACGGCCTGAGGGACCGCTGGTCCGCCGAAGATAACGATGTCAGCGCGAGAAGCACGGTACGAGCGTGAAAATCAGTGGCCGACGGCCACGATCTGCCAGGTCGATACCGCTGGACTACAGGCTTACCCGCAGAGAGGATCCGCTTGCTCCCGTAGCACGCGGAGAAAGTGGAACTGCGCGCAGAGCACGATCACCTCTGCTTATCCCCCTTTGGGAGGTGTCTCTCCCGGTCACGGAGAGGCAGGTAAAGGAAAAGATCCGTTCCGCCTCTGCGTCAACACCCGTCCCTGCCGCCGACTCTGCGGGGGCCTGTTTCAAGCCACCGTCCGGTGCCTTCAGTGTCGCGCGAAATCAACCTTCCGGACGTCGAGCGGCCATGCTTCGTCCACTGATAGTCACCACTGCACACATCAGGAAGTGACCTGGCTCACGTTTGATTGCCGAGAGTAGCCATGGATCTCAGCGACGGACGCTTGGCCGGTACATCTATCGCTCACGCATCGTGACTGCGACCGCACTTGACCGGTTGTCGTTCGCCGAGTAACCCCTCACCCGCGGGTGCGGGCACCTGGGCGACGGGGACACCACGCACGCGCGGGGCGTCGCGCGCCGGCGGGGAGGGCCGAGTGCGGCGCGGGGCGAGCTGCGATCGGATGCCTCAGTGCCCAGCAGGACCGGTAAAGAATCTTAACAGTATTCTTTACCCTTCTTTGCTGTGTGGCGTCTGGTTCGCGTACGCGTCCGGCCAGGAGCCTTGCCTGCAGGTGATGGAGCCGACCACGTCCGTTGCCGCACCGGAGAGACCGTCCGCGATGCTCGACGCGCTCAGTTCGCTTGGATCTTCTGCTCGTTGGTCCGGTGTGTCGTCGGCTGGCGCGCAGTGTGCGCGGATCGAGCCCCGTTGCCGCCGGACCGGACGCCGAGGCGTGGTGGCCGGAACCGGCTGCGGGTGCGGGTCGCCGACGGCACGTGGGAGCCGGTGTTCACCGCGCTCATGGCCCAGGCGGACGCCGACGAGGAATGGAACTGGGCGGTCTCGGTGGACTTCACGGTCGTGCGCGCTCACAGCACGCGGCCGGGGCCGCACCAAGGGGCCCCGGCCGGTGAGCCGGGCGACCACGCCGTCGGACGCTCCCGCCGCGGGCCGACCACGAAGATCCGTCTCGCCGCGGACGACCGGTGCCGGCCCTGGCGTTCCACCTCACCGCCGGGCAGGCCGGCGACACTCCCGCCTTCACCGCGGTGATGGCCCGCCTGCGCGTCCCCCGCCGCGAGGCAGACCCCGGACCAGACCGAACGTGGTCATGACCGGCAAGGCCTACTCCTCCCGCGCCATCCGCGACCACCTGAGCAGACGCGGCATCCCCACAGTGATCCCGGTCCCGGCGGACCGACGGGCCAACCGCCTGCGACGCGGCCGCCACGGAGGCAGACCGCCTTCGACCACCAGGCCTACAAGCGGCGGAACACGTCGAGCGGTGCATCAACCGCCTCAAGCAGTGGCCCGGCATCGCCACCCGCTACGAGAAGACCGCCACCATCTACCTGACCGGACTCCATACCCCAGGCACCTTCCTGTGGTCTGCCCGTTGTTCCATACGGCAAGCTCGCGCTCCGCTACGAAGCGACTGTTCTCGCCGCTGTCATCAACGAGTGGCTGTGACCCCCGACCGTCATACGGCCGGATCCATGTTCCACGTCTCCGGCAGATCGCTGCCGCAGAAGACGCAGACGAAGTCGTCCTCGCGCACGATGTTGTGCTCCTGGCAGTCGGGGCATCGCCGGAACACCACCTGCTGGCGAAATCAGCTTCACGCGCGAGGCGGACCGGTGGGCCGTGGGCGAGGTCGGCAACCAGTCCACCGGGGCTCGCCGTCAACGCTGGATATTCGCGATGTTGAACTGTCCATCCGCAGGTGCGACACAAGTCTCGACCTCCGTCAGCTCGCCGTTGGCCGTGCCGTCCAGGCACAGGCGTCCTCCCTTGTCGCGGAGGTCGATGACGAACTTCGTGACCGCGCCGGACCGCTTCAGGCCGTGGATGCGTTCGTCGATGTAACCGAGGCCGTTCAGCGTCTTCCTGACCTGGGCGGGATCGGGCTGCTTCAGTCCCAGGACCGCCTCGGCCACGCGCTGTTCGTGCTGGACACCGGCGCACCAGTCACGGGCGTCCAGCTCCGCTTCGGGGCCCGTCGTGGGAGCGACGGGCTCGACCGCGCCGCCCGGCGGCGGCTCCACCGTGGCGCCGGGCGGCGCCTCCACCGGAGCGGTCGGCGCCTCGCCCTTCGGGGCGGCCGGTGACTCCCGCTTCGTGCCCGGCGGAGGGCACTCCCGCGCCACCTCGTCCAGCATCTTGGTGAAGGCCGCGTCCTTCCTGGCCGAAACGGCATCGGCGGTCGCGCCCCGCTCCCCCTGGGAATCCGGCTGCCCGGAGCCGCAGGCGGTCAGGGCCAGAGCGGCGAGAGCTGTCACCGCGAGGGTGCGCCGACGGCGGCGCATTACGGGGTCAACTGCCGTGATCCGGGCTCGGGTTCGCTTCATGCGCCCAGTCTTGGGCCGGGGGTGCGCACGCCACATGAGTACGCGTACTCAACCCCGGGCCTCGGCCGGGAGCTCTTCACTGCTGCAAGAAGCGGAATCAACTACTTCTATTTGTAAGGCCCTTGTGGTCGTGATCAGCGCCGGTTTAAGGTCCGCAGCGATCAAGCAACACACCTACGACACGAGGGGGGAACTCGTGCGCAAGACAGCCCTGCCTGTCATGGCCGCACTCTCCATGGCGTTGCTGCTCCCGCAGCAGACCGCCGGAGCCGCTGTCACCGAGCAGCCGCAGGCCACGGCCGCCACTGTCGACCCGCCGCTGGCCGACGGGGAGATCCAGCAGGTCGGTCCCGGTCTGTACTCCACCGCGGAGAAGTCCTTCGAGCTGTACGAGACCGATGTGGCCGAGGGCCTCATGGGCCGCACCCACACGGTGACCGAAGGCGCGGACGGAGTCGCCAGGCCGGAGTCGGCGCCCGCGACGCGTCCGGACCAGGGCGTCTTCGGTCCCGGCTGGGAAGCCGGGTTCCTGGGGGGACAGCTCAACCGCAAGCTGGAGCAGAAGGCCGACTCCGTCGTGGTCACCGACCTCGACGCGAAGGTCTCCGTCTCGTACGCTCTGAAGAGCAGCGTCGATTACCCGAGCGGCGGCGGCGTCAAGAAGTACGAGACCGCCACCGGCGACAAGCTCACCGAGACCACCACGTACAACGAGGCGACCGGCACGCTGGTGACCACCGCGGTCGAGACCCTCGCCCCGGCCACCGGCAGCCCGGACACCGATGTGACCGGCGACGAGGACGCCGACGCGGCCATCGGGGTCGCCGACCTCACGGCCACCTACACCTGGAAGCAGGTCGCTCCGGGCACCGACAAGTGGCGTGTGACCAGCGTGGGCAATGTGGCCGACGGCGCCACCGCCACGGTCTCCTACGACACCAAGGGCCGGGTCGCCACGGTCAGCGAGCCCGCCACGGCCGACGCCCCGGCGCAGTCGCTGACGGTCAAGTACTCGGCCGCCACGACGGCCACCGGCACCGCGCTCGGTGAGTACACGGGCCGTGCCAAGGAGATCACCCTCACGTCGGGTGCCACCACGCAGACGCTGGCGCGCTACTCCTACGACGCCTCGGGTCTGCTGCGCAACGTGACCAACCCGGTCGAGGGCACCGACCCGGTCTCGTCGTACGACTACGACTCCGCGGGCCGTGTCTCCGACATCGCCTCGCCGTCCAGTGGTGAGTGGGACCTGACGTTCCCGGCCGAGTCGGCCGCCCCCAACGCCGCGCCCGTCGGCACCGACCTGCCGTCCGCCACCGAGCCCCTGCAGGGCCCGGCCGGCGACGGAACCGCGACCACGCCTCCGGCCGAGGACTTCACCACCGGTGAGATCACCGACCCGCAGGCCTACCCGCGCTACTGCAACCGCGCCACGGAGTGGATGTGGTACCTCAACCGCGGCTGCGTCGCGTGGGCCGCGCACTACGGCTGGCACTGGCCGCACTTCCGGTACACGCCGACCGGCTTCCGCGTGGCGGGCATCATCCACGACGGCTGCAGCACCCCCGGCCCCAACATCAGCCGCCCGGGCGGATTCAACTTCCGGGCCGCGTGTGACACCCACGACTACGGTTACGGCCTGATCGGCAACACGTACAAGGGCTACAAGTACTACCTGGACCGCAGCAAGAAGTCGAACGTCGACAACGCCTTCTACACCACGATGAAGACGCACAGCTGCAAGGCGTACAACATCCTGGTCCGCTGGAAGTGCAACTCCTACGCGTACGTCTACCTCAAGGCCGTGGCCTGGAAGGGCCACCCGAAGAACGGTGCCAACAAGACCTGATGACGGGTCGGCGCACCTTGTGACGACGTACGGCACAACCTCCTGACGGAGCACGTCCATCGGGCGTGAACGGGCCGGGCGGCGGATACCTCCCGCCGCCCGGCCCGTTCCGCCGGGACCCCTCACCTCCTCGTCCCCCGCACCTCCCGGGCCGAGCCATGTCCGCTTCCCCACAGGCCTGGCCATGGCACGCCCCCTGCTCACCGAGGCACTATGAAGAGAACGATCTGGGCGACGGTCGTCACCGCGATGACGGCCGTGGCCCTCGGCGCCGCGATACCGGCCTACGCCGACACACCGCCGAGCACCGCGACAGCGGCCGAAGCCGCGACCGACCCGGTCGACCCGCCGCTCTACGACCAGACCGCGGGCGGCGGCAAGGTCCGCGTCAACGTCGTCACCGAGACCCTCGCGGATGTCGCCGACGCGGCGACCGCCGGCGAGACGAAGCAGCACTTCGAGACCGTGCCGGTGGTCACCCTCAAGGTGGACCGGGCCGGCCTCGACCGGCTCGCCGCGAAGCCGGGCGTGGTCAGCGTCACCGAGGACAAGGTGGAGCCGCCGGCCCTGGACCAGAGCATCCCGCTCATCGGCGGTGACGACGCCGTCAAGGCGGGCAAGACGGGTACGGGCCAGGCGATCGCCGTCCTGGACACCGGCGTCGAGACCGGCCACCCGTTCCTGAAGAACCGGGTCGTGGCCGAGGCCTGCTTCTCGCCCAGCGATGCCGAGAGCGGCATCGTCAGCCTGTGCCCGAACGGCGCCGACGCACAGGAGGGCACCGGTGCCGCCAACACCGCGGCCGGCCCCTGCGCGACCATGGCCGCCTGCGACCACGGCACTCATGTGGCCGGTATCGCCGCGGGCAACGGCACCGGCCTCACGGGCGCTCCCAAGAACGGTGTCGCGCCCGGCGCCGACATCGTCGCCATCCAGGTCTTCAGCCAGTTCAACACCGAGGAGTTCTGCGGTGGCGTCGCCCCCTGCGTGGGCAGCTACCAGAGCGCCCAGCTCAAGGGCCTGGAGCATGTGCTGAAGCTCAAGCAGGCGGGTACGCCGATCGTCGCGGCCAACCTCAGCCTGGGCAACGGCCGTTACACCACCGCCTGCGACAGTGATCTGCGCAAGCCGGTCGTGGACAGCCTGTTGACCGCCGACGTGGCCACCGTGATCGCGGCCGGCAACAACGGCCACACCGACGCGGTGAGCATGCCCGGCTGCATCTCCTCCGCCGTCACGGTCGGTTCGACCACCGACGACGACGAGCTGTCCGCCTTCACCAACCGGGGCCCGCTGCTCGACCTGTTCGCCCCCGGCACGGGCATCGTCTCCTCCGTGCCCGGCGGCACATATGCCTCCAAGAACGGCACCTCCATGGCCGCGCCGCATGTGGCCGGTGCGTACGCGGTGCTCAAGCAGGCCTTCCCCACCAAGAGCATCGCCGACCTGACGGCCCTGCTGAAGAACAGCGGCCGGGGCATCATCTACACCGGTGCCACCACCCCGCGGATCGACGTCGGTACCGCTCTCGGCGGCGGGGGCACCACCCCGAAGCCGGCCGGGATGACCGACTTCAACGGTGACGGCGCGGAGGACATCGCGATCTCCGATCCCCAGGCGACCGTGGGCACGGACGCGAAGGCCGGTCTGATCCGCGTCGTGTACGGCGGCGGCAAGGGCACCGCGGAGATCAGCCAGGACCTGGACTGGGTGCCCGGCGGTTCCGAGGCGGAGGACTACTTCGGCGAGACCCTGGCCACCATCGACTGGAACAAGGACGGCTTCACCGACCTGGTCGCCGGAACCCCGAGCGAGACCCTCGGCACCGCCACCAACGCGGGCTTCGTCGACATCCTGTACGGCGCGGCCGGCGGCCTGGGCACCGGCAGTGTGAAGGCCACACACCTCGAACAGGGCGTAGGCACGGGTGCCATCGCGGGCTCGGCCTCCGAGGCGGGCGACCGGATGGGCCACACCATCGCGGCCGCAGTGAACGACTCCGGCCGGCCGTACCTGGTCATCGGCCTGCCCGGGGAAGCCATCGGCGACGTCGCGAAGGCGGGTTCCTCGTTCTATGTGTACGGCACCACCAGCCTGGCGGTGAGCCAGTCGACGGCCGGTGTTCCCGGTGACCCCGAGGCGGGTGACCTCTTCGGCTGGTCCGTGGCCGCCGACCAGAACTACATCGCCATCGGCTCCCCCAACGAGGCCCTCGGCAGCACGGCGAAGGCCGGCGCCGTCGTGATCTTCGACGCCAACCGTTTCGACTCCACCGGGCACCCTCTGCCGCTGGCCGGTCTCGATCAGGGCAACGCGGCCATCTCCGGCGGCGCCGAGGCGGGCGACCAGTTCGGGTATGCGGTGGCCATGGCCCCGTACCGGGCCAGCGGTGCCGCGTCCGCCACGGAGTCGATCCTGGCGATCGGTTCGCCCGGTGAGAGCGTGACGGTCGGCACCGAGGACCGTGCCAACGCGGGCCGTGTGGTGCAGATCCGCATCAAGCCCGACGGCACCTGGAGCTACCTGCGCGAGCTGAAGCAGGGCACCTCGGACGACGATGTGTCCGGCACCTCCGAGACCGGGGACCGCATGGGCGAGTACCTCACCGCCGTCAACACCGCCCCCGGTTCGGTGAGCACCGTGGCATCCATGCGGCTCGCCGTGGGAACACCCGGTGAGGACCTCGGCACCGGCGCCAACGCGGGCGCGGTCCACACGTTCTCGCTGGCCGGATCGGCCGGTCCGAACGACCGCTGGATCGAGGCCGGCGACGGCGACGGCATCCCCGGCACTCCCGGCGCCAACCAGTACCTGGGCAAGAACATCCACTTCACGGCGACCAAGCTGTACGTGGGCATGCCCTTCGGGCCCCTGGCCACCGGCGCACTCTACGCGCTGCCGATGTCCAACGTGACACAGGGCGGAACGGTCGCTCCCGCCACCACGTACAAGCCCGGCTCCGGCGGCCTCCCGGCCAACGGGGTGGCCTTCGGCTACTCGGCACGGTAGGGCAGTTGACGTGATCAGCCCCCGAAGGCACCGGCCTTCGGGGGCTGATCACGTGCTTTTCCTTCGGATCACCTTGCTGACCGGATGAAGAGGGCAGCGAGGGGGGTCCGGCGAGGTAGACGGTGGCGGTCTAGTCGTAGCGGATGGCCACTCGCGGTCGAAGGCCGGCGGTCTTCCCCCCGACCGGCCGTGCTTCTTGTGGTTGGCTGCCTGGTCGGCTGGTTGCGGGATGCCGGCACGGTTCCCGCGCTGCCGCGGACGGGCCGGGGCTTCCCTGGACGAATAGGCCTTCCGGCCAGGACCACATCCGGTGCGGCCCTGGGTCTGCCGGTCGGCCGGGTCACCCGTAACCGGACATGACCTCGGTGAACGCGGGGTGCGTCACCTGCGCGGGCCCCGGCGGCGTACCGGTTGGCGCGGACGACGGTGGAATCGACTGCGACGACCCGGTCCAGGTCGCCTTCATGCAAGGGGCCGGGACAGCCGCACCCCGAGGGGCCCAGCCCCGGCCGTTCCAGGACATTCCCCGACGACGCCGAACCTGGCGACGCCGTCCGCGGCTGCCACCGCCGGCGGGCCACCGCCCTCCAGCAGGCCGCCAGCAACTGGACGCACACGCGCGGCGGACCCCACCCAGCCCGTCAGCGGGCCTCGGCCGCCTCGCAGCGGGAAAGGCCGGGCGCCGGAAGAGCGCCCCGGCCCGGGTCCACCTGGTAGCCGGGGGCAGGGAAAGCAGCCCGGACGGAGGGGGCGGGGCCTTCCTGCGGATATACGCGCGCACCCCCGCCGGGTGGGCGGGGGTGCGGGAAGCGTTATGGGGTGCTGTCGGCTTT
>NZ_BAAASM010000041.1:0-3282 GCF_039532885.1 Streptomyces nogalater
CACCTTCGCCAAGAACTGGATGGACGAGTACCACGGCGGCCTGAAGAAGTACGACGACTACAAGAAGCAGGACTCCGAGCACCTGCTGGAGACCACCGGCAAGCAGCTGCGCAAGCTGATGTCGTGGGTGGACGAGGAGGCCTGACCTCCGCTGCGCGTGGCGGTGTTCCCCGGCCGGGGAACACCGCCACGCGGCTTCCGGCCCGGGCTCCGTACAAAGTGGAGCTTCTCATCCGGGTGATCCTTCCGCGGAGGCGTAATACAGAACGCGCCACGCCACTACACTTCTGCACAACACGCGTCAGGCCCACAGCGTCGTGCGTCTTCCGCGGCTAGCCCCCCTCCACCGCCTGCGGCCGTCGGGACGGCCGTCCGCATCGCACATGTGAGGACTCACGTGAGCTCGAAACCCGTCGTACTCATCGCTGAAGAGCTGTCGCCCGCCACCGTCGACGCACTCGGTCCGGACTTCGAGATCCGGCACTGCAACGGAGCGGACCGCTCCGAGCTGCTGCCGGCCATCGCCGAGGTGGACGCGATCCTGATCCGCTCGGCCACCAAGGTCGACGCCGAGGCCGTCGCCGCCGCGAAGAAGCTCAAGGTCGTCGCGCGAGCCGGCGTCGGCCTGGACAACGTCGACGTCTCCGCCGCCACCAAGGCCGGCGTGATGGTCGTCAACGCCCCCACCTCCAACATCGTGACCGCCGCCGAGCTGGCCTGCGGTCTCCTCCTCTCCACCGCCCGCAACATCCCGCAGGCCAACGCCGCGTTGAAGAACGGCGAGTGGAAGCGCAGCAAGTACACGGGCGTGGAGCTGGCCGAGAAGACGCTGGGTGTCGTGGGCCTGGGCCGCATCGGTGCCCTCGTCGCGCAGCGCATGTCCGCGTTCGGCATGAAGGTCGTCGCCTACGACCCGTATGTGCAGCCCGCGCGGGCCGCGCAGATGGGCGTCAAGGTGCTGTCCCTGGACGAGCTGCTGGAGGTCTCCGACTTCATCACCGTCCACCTGCCCAAGACCCCCGAGACCCTCGGCCTGATCGGCGACGAGGCGCTGCGCAAGGTCAAGCCGAGCGTGCGCATCGTCAACGCCGCGCGCGGCGGCATCGTGGACGAGGCGGCGCTGTACGCGGCGCTGAAGGAGGGCCGGGTCGCCGGCGCGGGCCTGGACGTGTACGCCAAGGAGCCGTGCACCGACTCCCCGCTGTTCGAGCTGGACCAGGTCGTCTGCACCCCGCACCTGGGCGCGTCGACCGACGAGGCGCAGGAGAAGGCCGGCATCGCCGTCGCCAAGTCCGTCCGCCTCGCGCTGGCCGGCGAGCTGGTGCCGGACGCGGTCAACGTCCAGGGCGGTGTCATCGCCGAGGACGTCAAGCCGGGCCTGCCGCTGGCCGAGCGGCTCGGCCGGATCTTCACCGCGCTCGCCGGCGAGGTCGCGGTCCGCCTCGACGTCGAGGTCTACGGCGAGATCACCCAGCACGATGTGAAGGTGCTGGAACTGTCGGCGCTCAAGGGCGTCTTCGAGGACGTCGTGGACGAGACCGTGTCCTACGTCAACGCGCCGCTGTTCGCCCAGGAGCGCGGGGTCGAGGTGCGCCTGACCACCAGCTCCGAGTCGGCCGACCACCGCAATGTGGTGACCGTGCGCGGCACGCTGGGCACCGGCGAGGAGGTGTCGGTCTCCGGCACGCTGGCCGGCCCGAAGAACGTCCAGAAGATCGTCGCGGTCGGCGAGTACGACGTCGACCTGGCGCTCGCCGACCACATGCTGGTGCTGCGCTACGAGGACCGTCCGGGTGTCGTCGGCACCGTCGGCCGCATCCTCGGCGAGGCGGGCATCAACATCGGCGGCATGCAGGTCGCCCGCGCGGCGGTGGGCGGCGAGGCGCTGGCCGTACTGACCGTCGACGACACCGTGGGCACCGCCGTACTGGCCGAGGTCGCCGCGGAGATCGGGGCCACGTCGGCCCGGTCGGTCAACCTGGTCTGAGCAACGCGCGGAACGCCGGACGGACCGAGAGACTCTCGGCCCGTCCGGCGTTCGCCGCTGGGTGCCGGTCGGCCGCAGGTCGGCGCTGATCGCGGGGGTCGCGAAGTACAGCACCGAGACGTCCATCGAGACCGGCAGCAGCGGCAGCATCAGCACAGCGAGCGCGGTCCATTCGCGACGCCCGGCGCGGACCGGGGCGCTCTGGGCGCCGAGGGGGAGGATGCTCGTCGGGCCGGTCATGGCGAGGACTGTACGGTCGTACTAAACGCTTGTATAGGACGACTGTATGAAGGCGGCGTAAGGTGTCGGCATGGGACACCGTGAGGATCTGCTCGAAGGCGCCCAGCGCTGCCTGCTGCGCAAGGGCTTCCTGCGCACGACCGCGCGGGACATCGTGAAGGAGTCGGGCACCAACCTGGCGTCGATCGGCTACCACTACGGCTCGAAGGACGAGTTGCTGGCGCAGGCCTACGTCGCGCTGATCGAGGGCCTGGGCGAGCGCTTCGCCCCGGCACCGGCCGAGGAGATGACCCAGCCCCCGGGCTCCCTGGAACGCTTCCAGGAGGTCTGGGCCGCCGTCATCCGCACCGTTCCCGAGGCCCGGCCGATCTGGCTGCTCAGCTTCGAGCTGATGTTCCAGGACGAGCGGCTGGCCGAGGTGCGCAAGCTGCTGGCGGAGGCGCAGAAGGAGCGCCGTACCGGACTCGTCGCCCTGTTCGGCGGGATCCCGGAAGCCGACGTGGACCCGGAGCGGGCCGAGACCGAGGGCCGGCTCTACCAGACCCTGCTCAACGGCCTCATGGTCCAGTGGCTCTTCGACCCGGAGACGGCGACCGGTGCCGAGCGGCTCACGGAGGGGCTGCGGCGGGTGATGGACGCGGCCGGGGAGCACTGACCACCGGTACGGTGGCCCACCACGCCCCCGGTTACAGCCGGGCCCGCTTCAACGCCATGTGCAGCAGCAGGCGGTCCTCGCCGTCGTCCAGGTCCAGGCCGGTCAGCTGCTCCACCCGGGACAGCCGGTAGTACAGGGTCTGGCGGTGGATGCCCAGCTCGGACGCCGTACGCCCGGCCTGGCCCGCGCAGTCCAGGTAGACCTCCGCAGTGCGGGCGAGTTCCGCGTGGGCGGGGGAGAGGAGCGTGCCGACCACCCTGTCCCGCGCGGTCTTCGGAGGCAGCGCGGTCAGCAGCCGGTACGCCCCGATCCGCGCCCACTGGGCGACCGGCCCGAGCCTCGGCTCGGCCAGCGCGGCGCGCGCGGCGTCGAAGGCCTGCTGCCACAGGGTGCCCAGCTC
>NZ_BAAASM010000042.1:0-699 GCF_039532885.1 Streptomyces nogalater
CGGGATTGCTGGCCGATCCACCGGATGGGTAGTTCTGGAATACCTGTCCATAACCAACCCTCTGACCACCAGCCCCGCGCCCGGCCATGACATCGGGCCGGTGGGCCGGTGGGGGGCGTGTGGTCGCGCAGCCCTCTTCGAGCTCCCCCAACACGGTGACGGGCTTGCCGCACCCCTTCGCCACTCGTGGGGTGGAGGGGCCGCTAGGCCCGGTGGGTCGTTTTGGACTGCTTGCCCAGAACCGGCCCCCATGCCCCCCTGACCCTCTTGACCCCCTGGCCCCCTTGACCCCCTCGCCCCCTGGCTTGCTGGTTCCTGACCGCCAGCCCCGCCAGGGCGGTAGCGCGCCGCCAGGGCGGTAGCGCGCCGCCATGGCACCAGCGCTCGCCCCCGAAGCGGCCCGGGCGGAACGCGGAAAACTACCCCCACTGCGGGGCAAGGCGGCAGCAACACACACGGCGATGGAGGGCGCCCCGAAAGGCCCCCCCACGGGCCGACGCCACTCGCCCGCAGGCCGCCGCCCCCACCCGGCGTGCAGGCGAGGTGCGACCGCGCACCACCCCACCGGGCCGGTAGCCGCTTTGCCCGCCCGGCGTGCTGGCGAGGCGAGGGTGCGCACCCGCCACCGGGCCGCAAGCCGCTTTGCCCGCCCGGCGTGCTGGCGAGGCGAGGGTGCGCACCCGCCACCGGGCCGGTAGC
>NZ_BAAASM010000043.1:0-23000 GCF_039532885.1 Streptomyces nogalater
GGACGTGGATGATCGGGAACTCGCCGAAGTCCGACATCGTGCCGGCGCTCGCCGCCGGGCTGGGCGCGGTGTACGTGCCGCATCCCGACACCTGGGTGCTGGAACACCACCCGTTCCCCGAGAGCACCGAACGGCTGCTCCAGGTGGACCGCTTCACCGACCTGGTCGAGCACTTCTGACGGGCCCCGGCGCCGCCGGCCCCGGTGGCCTCACGCGGTCGCCGGTCCCGAGAGGGTCCAGCCCGGGGCCTGCGGACGCGCGGTGAGGTCCTCGTGGCGCACGGCCTCACCGCAGGCCCGGCATGTGACCACCGACACCAGTTCGCTGCCGCAGCGGTGCTCGACGACCATGGGCAGGCCGGTGCCCCGGCGCAGATGGCGGTCGCCCCATTCCCTGAGGGTCAGCAGCACCGGCTCGAGCTCCAGCCCGGCCTGCGTGGCCCGGTACTCGAAGCGCTGGGGGCGCTCGCTGTACATGCGCTTGGTGAGGATGCCGGCCTCCACGAGCCGGCGCAGCCGGGCGGCCAGGATGTCGCGCGGGGCGCCGATGTTGCGTACGAGCTGGTCGAAGCGGCTGTTGCCCAGGCACACCTCCCGCAGGACGAGCAGGGAGTACTTCTCGCCGACCAGTGCGAGGGCGTCGGCGATCGAACAGGGGCGCGGGTCCTTCGTGGCGGCCATGACCCCAGTCTAGGTGAGGGTTTGCTTTTCAAACTCTCGGGGCTATGGTGAGTCCAGTTTTCCAACTCACCGGTAATCGGCACATCGCCCTCCGGGGACGGCCAGGGCGGCCAAGGAGGCCCGCACCATGCGAGACGCAGTCATCGTCGAAGCCGTACGCACCCCCGTCGGCAAGGGCAGGCCCAACGGCTCCCTCGCCCACGTCCACCCCGTGCAACTCCTCGCCCACACCCTGCGCGCCCTGGTCGAACGCTCCGGTGTCGACCCGGCGCTGATCGACGACGTCATAGGCGGCACCGTCGACCAGATCGGCGAGCAGGCCATGAACACCACCCGGTACGCCCTCCTGGCCGCCGGTTTCCCCGAGTCGGTGCCCGCGACCACCGTGGACCGCCAGTGCGGGTCCTCCCAGCAGGCCGTGCACTTCGCTGCACAGGGCGTCATCTCGGGCGCGTACGACCTCGTCGTGGCCTGCGGCGTGGAGTCGATGAGCCGGGTGCCGATGTGGTCCAACGTGCCCGCCGGCACCGACCCGTTCGGACCCGGCGTCGCCGAGCGCTACCCGGAGGGGCTGGTTCCGCAGGGGATCAGCGCGGAACTCATCGCCGCCAAGTGGTCCCTCACCCGCGCGCGGATGGACGAGTTCGCCGTCTCCTCCCACCACAAGGCCGCCGCCGCGTGGCAGGCGGGGCTGTTCGACGCCGAGATCGCGCCGCTGGACGGCGTCGCCCGCGACGAGTGCGTACGGCCCGGCAGCACCCCCGAGATCCTCGCCGGACTCAAGCCCGCCTACTACGACCCCGGCTTCGCCGAGCGCTTCCCGCAGATCGAGTGGAACGTCACCGCGGGCAACGCCAGCCCGGTCAACGACGGCGCCTCCGCCGTCCTGATCACCTCCGGCGACACCGCGGCCCGGCTCGGCCTGCGCCCGCTCGCCCGGCTGCACAGCTTCGCCGTGACCGGCTCCGATCCGCTGCTGATGCTGACCGGGATCATCCCGGCCACCGACAAGGTGCTGCGCCGGGCGGGGCTGGACCTGGCCGACATCGATCTGTTCGAGGTCAACGAGGCCTTCGCCAGTGTGGTGCTCGCCTGGCAGCAGGAGACCGGCGCCGACCTCGCCAAGGTCAACGTGCACGGCGGCGCCATCGCCCTCGGTCATCCGCTCGGCGCGAGCGGCACCCGGCTGACCACCACCCTGGTCCACGCCATGCGCGAGCGCGGGGCCCGCTACGCCCTCCAGACCATGTGCGAGGCGGGCGGCCTCGCCAACGCGATGATCCTGGAGGGCGTCTGAGGGCGGCCACCGCCCGAAGGTCCCGGCCCGCCCGGGTGCGCGCGGCCCACCGCCGTACCCCTCGCCGGGGCCGCGGATCCGCGCCCGCTCACCGAGCCGTCACCCGTCCCGCCGCGTCGACCAGGTCGTCCGTCGCCGTGATCGCGGCCTCCCGGCGGGCGGCCGGCTCGGTGGGGGCGGGGCGTCGCGGAGGGCGAACGCGGCCAGGGCCGCCCGGCGGGCCGGCCCGGCGAGGGCCGGTTCGAGGACGCAGACCGCCACCAGCGGGGAGGTCACGGCGGAGCGGGTGGCACGGGTCTCGGCCCGGGCCCGCGTCGACGGCCACCGGGCTCGCGCCGCTCAGCACCAGGTCCTCGCGATGCCACAGGGCCCGCCGGTGGTCACCCAGGGCCGCCACCAGCTCGCCCAGCGCCACGCGCAGGGCCTCCGCCCGGCGCTCGTCGCGGCCGGCCCGCTCGCGCCGCAGCTGAAGCAGCGCGGTCAGCGCGCCGCCGAGCAGCGTGCCGGCCACGGCGATGACGCTGGACCACATCGGACACCCCTCCGGGGACGGCTCTTCGGACGGATGCGACGGCTCACCCGGCGCGCAGCCGGTGCCGCTTGCGCCAGGCGATCACCGTGCCCGCCAGGGCCGGCACGGCGACGCAGGCCATCGCGATCAGGAAGGCGGGGGAGGTCGGCGCCGACGCCCGGGCGCCGGCGACCGCGTAGGCCGCCGTATTCGGGACCGAGCCGAGGGCGGTGGCCAGCAGGAAAGGCAGCCAGCCCATACGCGAGACGGACGCGCAGTAGTTCGCCGCCCAGAACGGCACGCCCGGGAACAGCCGGACGGCCAGCATGGACCGGAACCCGTGCCGGCTGAGCTGCCCGTCGGCCGCCTTCAGCCACCGGCCCCGCAGCAGCGGGCGCAGCGCGTCCTGTCCGAGCGCCCGGCCCAGCCCGAACGCCACCCCGGCACCGAGCACCGTCCCCGCGAGCGCCGTCGCCAGCCCCACCTGGGAGCCGAACATCGCGCCCGCGGCCAGGTTCAGCAGGGGGCGCGGCACGAACACCACGGTGCACAGCCCGTACGCCGCCGCGAACACCAGGGCCGCCGCGGCCCCGCCGAGCTGCGGCGGCCAGCCGTGCGTCAGCAGCCGCTGCGGCTCGCACACCAGCACCCCCGCCGCCCCGCCCGCCAGTAGCGCGAGCAGCAGGGACAGCCGGGCGTAGGGCGACAGCAGCAGCCGTGTGCAGCGCGCGGCGAACCCGGCGGGGGGCAGCGCGGGCACGGTCACGGCGCCGGGGGCGGCCGGGCCGAGGGCCGGGCCGTGCGCGGCGGCCAGAGGAGAGGGCGTGGCGGCCGGGGGAGAGGTCGGGGCGGTGCCAGAGCGGTTGGCATCGAGCATCCGCAGACACTAACCGACGCACCTGTGTGATCGCCGTATGGGCCGAACTCCCCAGCCGCGCAGGGCAGCCGGCGACGGCGGCCGGTGCCGCCCGGGATGTGCGGTGACGTACGCCCGGACGTGCGGTGACGCAGGGCCGCGGGATCCACAATGGTCGGGTGAACGAATCGATACCCGTCTCCCGGACCACCGACCACGGCACCGCCCGGCTGATGCCCGACGTGGACCGGGAGCGGGCCTGGCTGCTCACGGTCGACGGGGCCCCGCAGTCGTACGTGGACCTGGACGACCCGGCGTATCTGGAGTTCGAGTACGCGCGGCGGCTGGGGCATGTGCTGGACACCGTGGCCGAGACCGGGCGGGTGCTGGATGTGGTGCACCTCGGCGGGGGCGCGCTGACCCTGCCGCGGTATGTGGCCGCCACCCGCCCCGGCTCCCGGCAGGACGTCGTCGAGGCGGACCGGGGGCTGCTGGAGCTGGTTACCGAGCAGCTGCCGCTGCCGGCCGGCTCGGGCATCGCGCTGCACGCGGCCGACGCCCGGGACTGGCTTCAGGCCGCGCCGGACGACCGGGCCGACGTGCTGATCGCCGACGTGTTCGGCGGCTCCCGGGTGCCCGCCCACCTCACCACGCTGGCCTACGTCCGCACGGCCGAGCGGGTGCTGCGGCCGGACGGCGTCTACCTGGCCAATCTCGCCGACGCCGCGCCCTTTGCCTTCCTGCGCTCCCAACTGGCCACGCTGGCCGCGGTGTTCGAGGAGGTGGCGCTGGTCGCCGAGCCGGCGGTGCTGCGCGGGCGGCGGTTCGGGAACGTGGTGGTCGCGGCCTCCCACCGGCCCCTCGACACCGCCGCGCTGGCCCGGCGCACCGCGGCGGACGCCTTCCCGGCCCGCGTCGAACACGGCCCGGCGGTACGGCGGTTCACCGGGTCGGCGCGACCGGTGGAGGACGCCGACGCCGTACCCTCACCCGAGCCCCCCGACGGCGCGTTCGGCATCGGCTGAGACGGGCGCGGCGGCGGTGACCCGGTGGGTGCGCCGGGTCAGCCGGCGCACGTCCGGGACCAGCAGCACCAGTGCGGTGACCAGGACCACCACGGCGGCACAGCCCCACAGGGCGGCCGTACGGCCCACGGCGGCCTCGGCCGGTCCGGCCAGGGCGGTGGCGAGCGGCATCAGGGACACCGAGCCGAACCAGTCGTAGGCCGAGACCCGGGAGAGCTTCTCCTCGGGTATCTCCTGGTGCAGCGCGGTCATCCAGGAGACCCCGAACACCTCCACCGTCGTGCCCGTGGCGAACATCACCGCGTACAGCACACCCGGTGGCGCCGGTACCGCCAGCGCGGCGGAGGGCAGGGCCAGCGGGAACACGCACAGCGTGCCCGCGAGCAGCAGGCGGCGGGGCTGCCAGCGGGTCATCAGCAGGGCACCGGCCACCGTGCCCGCGCCGAACGCCGCCAGCGCCAGACCCCAAGGGCCCGCGCCGCCCAGGCTGTCCCGGGCGACTAGCGGGCCGTAGACCGCGTCGGCCGCGCCGACCACCGCGTTGGCGATGGAGAACTGCACGACGATCGCCCACAGCCAGGGCCGGCCGGCGAACTCCCGCCAGCCTTCCCGCAGATCGGCCAGCATGCCGCCACCCGGCGCGCGCGGCGCGAGGTGGCCGACGTCGAGGAGGGAGCGCAGCGCCGCGGCGACGGCGAAGGCGGCCGCGTCGACGGCCAGCACCCAGCCGGGGCCGACGGCCGCGACCAGGGCGCCGCCGAGCGCCGCGCCGCCGAGGGCCGCTCCCTGGGTGGCCATCCGGAAGACGGCGAACGCCCGGCCCGCCTGCTCGCCCGCCACCGAGGACATCAGCATGCCCTCCGCGGCCGGGCCGAAGAACGCCTGGCCGGTGCCGCCCAGCGCGGTGAGCAGCATCATCTGCCACAGCCTGGGGTCACCGGCCAGGACGAGCGCCGCGAACGCGGCCTGGGACAGGCAGTTGAGGGCGTTGGCGGCGACCATCACCCGGTGCCGGGGCAACCGGTCCGCGACCGCGCCGCCGATGAGCAGGAACACCACCAGCGGCAGGGTGCGGGCGGCGGCCACCAGGCCCACGTCCCCGCTGTCCCCGCCCGCCTCCAGCACGGCGAACGCGGCGGCGATCAGCGAACCGTTCGCGCCCAGGCCGGTGATGACGGCGGCCGCGGTCAGCAGGGAGTAGTTGCGGCCCGCCCACACGGGTCTGCGGGGGCGGGCGGAGAAGTGGGAATCCTTGATCACCGGCCGACTATCGCGGCCGGACCCCCGGCCTGCCAAGCTCGTTTTCCACACGGGCGGTTACCGCGCGGGCGGTTACCGCGCGGCGGTGCGGGCCGACGGGTCCGGTGCGCGCCGACGGGCCGGTGCGGTCGGCCGCGGTCACTCCACGGTCGGGTCGCCGTGCAGCCGTACCGTGCTGAGGATCTTCTGGATCGTCGCGTCGGAGACCTCCTCCTTGACACCCTTGGCGCCGTAGAAGGTCCAGGAGACGAAATTGCCCGCCGAGTTCTTGAACGCGAACGTGGTCGCCTTGCCGTCGGTGTCGCACGAGTGCGTCTTCGGCACACCCGTGGTGTAGGACGTGGCGACGCTGCCCTTGACGCCGGACGCCGTCGTGAAGTCCTTGGCCTTGCCGGCCCTGAGGTACTTCTTGGAGGAGTCCTTCTGGTCGGTGTAGCCGCCGAAGGCGAACGCGGCGGCGTCGCCGTAAGCGGTGCTCGCGGTGTCCTTGGCGCCCATCTCGCCCTTGGTGCCGGCCACGCCCAGCGACGACGTCTCCTCCCTGCCGTCCTTGTCGTCGTCGGACGTGCAGTACCGCGGCTTGAGGGACGACGTGCCGGAGAAGCCGATGTACGCCGAGCCGTCGCCTTTCACCTTGTCCTCGAAGAAGGTGAAGACGCCGGGCCGCTGCACCTCCCACTCCGGGGGCACATCGAAGGCCGTGCCGTACTTGGGGTTCACCACGACCTTCCAGCCCGCGACCGTCGGCTTCTCCGTCTCGCCGGAGCGGGGGTTGTCGGTCGCGGCCGAGGTGGGCGAGGCGGGCGAGGTGGCGGTCGGCGTCGGGCTCGCGGTCCGTCCGCCCTTGCCGTCGTCCGCTTCGTCGTCCTTCGAACCGCCCAGCACCAGAAAGCCGGTGACGGCCGCGGTGACCACGACGGCCGTGGCCGCGACGACGGCGACCAGCTTCGTACGGCCGCCGCCGCCCCGCGGGGGCTCGGGGAGGGGCGCCGTGGGCGGCTGCCCCCACGGCTGCTGCGCGTACGGGCCGGCCTGTGCCTGCTGCCCGTACTGGCCGGCCTGCGGGTACTGCTGATACCCGGGCTGCTGATACGGGTTCGGCTGCGGCCGGCCCGGCTGCTGGTACCCGTTCGGCTGTGGGTGACCCGGCTGCTGGTACGGGTTCTGCCGCGGATCGTGCTGCGGATTCTGCGCGCCCCCTGGCGGCTGCTGATCTGGCCACATGGCCTGTAACCCTAGTGCGCTTCGCTGGCCAGCCCCTGCTACTCGTGAGTAACATGACGGCCATGACCTCAGACCAGATGTCGATCGGCGAGATGCTCGCCGCCACCGTGCCCATGGCCCGGACCCTGAACCTGGAGTTCCTGGAGACCACGGCCGACAGGGCGGTGGTGTCCCTGCCGGACCAGGGCGCCTACCACAACCACGTGGGCGGCCCGCACGCCGGTGCGATGTTCACCCTCGGGGAGTCGGCCAGCGGCGCCATCGTGCTGGCCGCCTTCGGGGACCAGCTCTCGCGTGCCGTGCCGCTCGCCGTGCGGGCCGAGATCGCCTACAAGAAGCTGGCGATGGGCGCCGTCACCGCGACCGCGACGCTGGGCCGCCCGGCCGCCGAGGTCGTCGCCGAACTCGACGCGGGGCAGCGCCCCGAGTTCCCCGTGGCGGTCGAGATACGGCGCGCGGACGGCGCGGTGACCGGCGAGATGAGCGTGCTGTGGACGCTCCGGCCGGCCGACCGGGCGAAGTAGTCCGCGCCGGACCCGACGACACCGTGCCCCGCCCCGTCGACACCGGGGCGGGGCACGGGCGTCCGGGGCGGGGCGCGGGCGTCCGGGGCGGGGCCGTCACCGGATGGCGACCACGTTGGTGGCCTTCGCGCCGACCACCTCGAAGGCGACCCGCTGGCCCTCGCGGGTCGTCTGCGTCTCCATGCAGGAGAAAGGGCGCTGTTCACCGTCCTCGCCGGTGATGATGCCCACGCCGTCCGCGTCGTTGTAGACGGCGATCCTTCCGAGCGGCATGGTCTGCTCCTCCGTGGGTTGCGGGAACCACTGCTATCTCCCTGTGAGCAGAGCATCACGCGCCGTACCGGGGTGGAGGAAGGGCGTGCCGGTGCGTCGGCCATGGTTTGACCGGATGTCGGCGGGGTCCGTGCCGGTCCGCGCGCCGTGAATACCGGAATTGGACATTTGGCCTGCCATCCGGCCTTTTCGCGGGAGGGTCGGCCGTCGGGTCGAACGTCGTTCGGAGATACCAGCGGTAACCATTGCGGGAAGGGCCGATTTCATCACCGGGGGTATTCCGGATCCTTGTTTCCCGTGAGTCGCCTGTGCCAAGGTGAGCCTCCCCGCGGGAAGGCAAAGGCGGACGCCGACGTCCGGCCGGCCCTTTAGGTATGCACCAACAGGTTTTCCCACAGGACGCTCACGCGCATGCGGTCCTGCGGCTGGAAAGGAAATGTTTCCGTGCAGCCCCCTTACCCCCCACGCCCGCCCTACCCGCCCCCGCCCGGCCCCGGCGGGGAGTCCGACCCCGCCCTCCTCGCCCGGCTCGGCGGCCCGGACACCGGCGGCCGTCACCACGCCGTCGCGCTGCTCCTCGCCCGGCACTGGCCGGCCACCCGCGACCATGCCGTCGTCTGCCTGGCCGACGCCGGCCCCACCGCCCACCTGGTCGCCGCCGCGGCCTTCCATCAAGTGCTCGCCGGCACGGCGGGTGGCGCGGCCGACGGCGTGAATGGTGGCGCGGTCGGTGGCGCGGTCGGCGGCGTGAGTGGTGGCGCCCTGCGGCCGCGACTGCTCGTCGCCGTCCGCGACACCGTCCGCGCCTGGGCGTCGGACGCCGCCGCCTGCGCCGTCCTGCCGGAATTGCGCAAAACCACCGGCGGTCGCGGACTGCGCGCGACAAAGCCCGGTCCGGCGGAAAGCAGACAGCTCGCCGCCCGCGCATTCCGGTCCCTTCCCGGCGCCGCGCAATGCCTTCTCTGGCATACCGAGGTCGAGGCGGAACCCATAAACATACCCGCCGGTCTGCTGGGCGTCGACACGATCACCGCCTCGGCCGCACTGGAGCAGGCGCGCGGGCAATTCCGCGCCGGTTGTGTACGCGCTCACCGGGAACTCGCGCCCACCGAGGAATGCCGCTTCCACAACCGGCTCCTGGACATCCCCCTCCGGCGCGGTGGGCTCCTGCTGCCGGAAGTGCGCCGGCATCTGGCGGTCTGCCGCCACTGCCGGTACGCCGCCGAACAACTGGGTCGCTTCGACGGCGGCCTGCCCCTGCTGCTCGCCGAGAGCGTGCTCGGCTGGGGCGCCCGCCGCTACCTCGCCTCCCGGCCCGCCCGCGCCGCCGTGGAGGACCGGTCGGCCGTCCGTGACCGGCCGACGTGGTGGAGACCGGCCCGGGTGACCGTGCCCCGCGCGTCCGGCGGCCGCCACCGCAAGGCCATGGCCGTCGGTGTCGGGCTCACCTCCCTCGCGCTGCTCGTCACCGCCCTGTCGGTCAGGAGCTGGTCCGATGACAACGGTGTCCCCGGCGCCGGCGGCACCTGGGCCGCGCCCGCCGCGGACACCCCGTGGCCGGGCGGCGCCGGCGCGCACTCCGCGGCCTCCGCCGGCGGCCCCGCCGGGCCCGTCCACGGCGCCCTGCGCGGCCTGGCCTCCGGGCGCTGCCTGGACGTGCGCGGGGAGCGGGTCGCCGCGGGCGCGGGCGTCCGGCTCGCGCCGTGCTCGGCGGCCGACTCCCAGCAGTGGACCTACCAGGACGACGGCCTCCTGCGCAGCACCGCCGACCCAGCCCTCTGTCTCACCGCCGACCCCGGCACCAGAACCGTCGCGCTGGCCGGCTGCGCGGTACCGCCCGGGGAGGCCTCCTACGACCTCACGCTCCACGGCGAGATCCTGCTCCGCCGCCACCCCGGCCTGGCCCTGGCGCCGGGGGCCGGTTCTACGGTCACGGGGGTCGGCGTCGTACACCGCGACGACGGGTCCCGGGCGCAGCGGTGGGTGCTGGAGACGGGCGAAGCGCCACCGCGTGCGGCGGCCGCGCCGGAGCGGCGCCCGGAAGCGCCGGAAGCGCCGGAAGCGCCGGGTGCGCCGGGCGCGTCCGACATGCCGGGCACCCCGGGCACCCCAAGTACGTCGGACGCGCCGGATGGGGTTCGCCCGGAGCTGCGGCGGGAGCTGCGGTCGGACGTGCCGGAGGTGCCGGAGGTGCCGGGTGGGGCTTCCGGCGGGCGGCCGGGCGGAGCCGGGCACCACCGGGCCGGTGACACCCCGTACGGGAAGCCGGGGCGCGCGGGTCAGGGGGCCGAGGAGCGAGGCCACCCCCGCGGCCCGCGGCTCCACGGGGGAGGGAGCGGGCAGCCGGCCCGGGCCGGCGACACCGGCGCCCGTGATGACGTAGGCGCCCGTGATGACGTACACGTACGAGAAGCCGACGGCGGGCCGGGGAACGGCGGGTCGGAGGCAGGCGTGGCGGGGGAAGCGGGCCTCGGGTTCACCGCCGGGCCGGGTGCCGGTGGCCGCTCAGTGGGACCAGCCCGTGGCGGCCACGACGTCCTCGGCGATGGCGCGAACGGTGCGCCGGTCGGTGGGGATGCGTACCGTCCCCGGCGGAGCCTCCGCTTCCAGACGCTTCGCGGCGGCGGCGCTGCGGCGCACGTGGACGTCGAGTTCGGAGCCGCGTTCCCGCCCGCCGAGGCGATGGCGCGCCGTCGCGTCGGTGGCGGTGAGCAGGACGCCGACGATCCTCGGCGGGGCGGTGGGGGAGAGGGCCTGCCGGATCAGGTCCGGTTCGAGGATGCTGACGGTGTTGGTGTAGATCAGGCGCCGGATGCCCAGGCCGGCGTAGTTGGCCCACAGGGCGGCGAGGTTGCGCTGGGTGATGCGGGCGCGGTAGGGGTCGTCCGGGGGTGCGGGGTGGACGTGGTCGAGGAGGTCACCCTCGATGAGGCAGTGGGGGACGCCGGCGTCCCGTAGGAGGACCGACGTCTCCATGGCCACCGTCGTCTTGCCCACCCCGGACCGGCCGCCGATCAAGAGTGCCTCGATACCCGTCATGGCCACACGGTGTCACCGGACACTCCGGCAGTGCACCGGTTTTTCCGCCGCGGCGCCGGCTCGCCCGGTGGCACGCGGTCAACACCCCGGATGACTGAAAGCGGCGTTCACACGCCACACCGCGCAGACGGAGTTCACACCACGTTCCTGCGGATCAGCGCCGACAGCACCAGCGCGCCCGGCAGCAGCGGTGCCCAGTCTGTCAGGACCCGGTAGCCGATGACGGTCGCGGTCGCCGGTGCGGGTGCGGAGCCGAAGGCGACCAGCGTCCACACCAGTGCCGCGTCGACGGCCAGGCCGCCCGGCGCGGGCACCGCCCCGACGGCCGTGCCCGCCGCCAGATGGGCCAGCACCACCTGCTCCCAGGGCAGCCCCAGCCCCAGCGAGGCCCCCACACAGGCCAGCGCGCCGGCCTGCACCAGCGGCATCGCGGCGGCCCCGCCCCACAGCGCCACCACCCGGCGGGGCCGGGCATGCACGGCGCGCGCGTCGGCCACGGCGGTGCGCAGCAGCCGGACCACCGGCCGCCGCAACGGCCGTACGACCGTCAGCAGCACGCCCGCCACCGTGACGGCCCCGCCCACGCCCGCCGCGAGCGGTACCAGCAACCGCCCGTCCGGTATCAGCTCCCCGAGGCGCCGCCGGGCCGGCGAGGCCGCCAGGAACACGACCAGTACCAGCGTCTTCGCGACGGATCTGGTCAGCGAGTACAGGCCGATCGACGCGGTGGCCCGCTCCAGCGGCACGCCCTGCCCGCGCAGGAACCGCAGGGTGACGGCGTGCGCGCCGAGCCCGCCGGGCAGTACGTGGTTGGCGGCACCGGCGGCGAACTGCGAGGCGAGCAGCAGCCGCGGCGGCACCGGGTCGGGCAGCGCGCCCTGCCGGACGCAGGCGGCGGCCACCCAGGTCAGGCAGGTGAACCCGGCCCCGGCCGCCAGCCATCCCGGGTCGGCCGCGACCAGCCGCCGGACCCCCTCGTACACGACGGGACGGTTGACCACCGCCCACCCGGCGGCGAACAGGAGCGGAGCCAGGCACAGGGCCAGCCGCAGCGGCCGCCCCGGCCCGCGCGCCACCGCCGGCCGCGCCGGAGCCGCACATCCCGGATCGGGGCCGGCACCCTCCGCACCGAGGCCGGCCCTCTTCGCGTGGAGGCCGGCGGTCTCCGTGCCGAGGCCGGCGGTCCCCGGGGTGAGGGCGGCGGTCTGCGTAGCGACGCCGGCGGTCTCCGTACCGAGGCCGGCGGTTTCCGTACCGACGCCGGCGGCCCCCGGGGCGTGGCCGCCGGTCTCCGTGCGGGGACGCGGAGGCGGCAGCGAGCGGGACGGGGACGGGGATGGGGACGGGAAAGGGGACGGGGCTGGGGGCACGGGACGTCGTCCTTCCGCGGCGGGCCCTCGCGGGCCTGGGGGAGCGGGCCGGGCGAAACCGCGTGGAGCCTTCCCCTCCCGCGTGACACGGGGATGTCCGGAAACGTAAGGCGCGCGGGCGGAACGGTGCCGCCGGCCGGGCGGACAGGCGGCCGTTCGGCGCCGACCAGGTAGCCTTCCCTTGGGCCGCGCTGTGCATGCGGGCGCCCGGACAGCAGGACGACCAGGTCAGCGACAGGGGAGGAACCGGCGGTGCACGTCCAGGAATGGCTCGACTCGGTGCCTGCCGCCGCCGTCTACGCCGTGGTGGCCCTGGTGATCGGTCTGGAGAGCCTGGGCATCCCGTTGCCGGGCGAGATCGTCCTGGTCTCGGCCGCCCTGATGTCCTCCCAGCACACGGGTGTCAATCCGGTCGTCCTCGGCGTCTGCGCGACGGCCGGAGCGGTGATCGGCGACTCGATCGGCTACGCCATCGGCCGCAAGGGCGGACGCCCGCTGCTGGCCTGGCTCGGCGGGAAGTTCCCACGCCACTTCAGCGCGGGCCATGTGGCGACCGCCGAACGCTCCTTCCAGAAGTGGGGCATGTGGGCGGTCTTCTTCGGCCGTTTCGTCGCCCTGCTGCGCATCTTCGCCGGCCCCCTCGCGGGCGTCCTGCACATGCCGTACTGGAAGTTCCTGATCGCCAACGTCCTCGGCGGCATCTGCTGGGCCGGCGGTACCACGGCCGTCATCTACTACGTGGGCATCGTCGCCGAGGACTGGCTGAAGCGCTTCTCCTACGTCGGCCTGGGCGTGGCCGTCCTCATCGGACTCGGCTCCATGCTGCTGCTCAAGCGCAAGGCGAAGAACGCCCAGCAGGAGCAGCGGGAAGCGGAAGCGGAACCCGTGAACGCCGGGGAGTAAGCCCTGGACGCCGGGGAGTAAGCCCTGGACAGCGGGGGGGGCGCCTGGGCGGCGCGGGGCGGGCCGGTGGCCGCCGCGGGGTACGCCGGGGCAGCCGCGGACCGACGGCACCCCTACTCGTGCTCGTGCACCTCGCGATGCGCCTTCGCCAGATCGGCGTACAGCGTGCCGTTGAGGATCACGCCCTCCCGCTCCTCCTCCGACAGGCTGCGCCGCACCTTCGCCGGCACCCCCGCCACCAGCGACCCGGGCGGCACCACCATCCCCTGCGGCACCAGGGCCTGGGCGGCGACCAGCGAGCCCGCCCCGATCACCGCCCCGTTCAGCACGGTCGCGCCCATCCCGATCAGGCAGTCCTCCTCCACGGTCGCCCCGTGCACCACCGCGTTGTGCCCGATGGACACCCGCTCCCCGATGCTCACCGGAAACCCGGGGTCGGCGTGCAGGGTGACGTTGTCCTGCACATTGGCCCGCGCCCCCACGGTGATCTTGTCTATGTCCCCGCGCACGACGGCCCCGTACCAGACGCTGGCCCCCTCGCCCAGCGTGACGTCCCCGACCACGGACGCCGTGGGTGCCACGAACGCCTCCGGATCGATCCGGGGCTCCTTGCCCCCGATGCCCACGATCAGTGCCTTCTGCGTCATCACCGTCTCCTTGTGTGCGTGCGTGCCCCGAACCGTACGACACCGGGTGGGGCAAAGATCACAGCGGCCCGGCGTCTCGCCGGGGGCGACCGGTGAGTAACGTGAGCGCGTGCCGAAGCGCAAGAACACGTTCTCATCCTGGCGTCAGCGCCTGGCCCAGCGCGCCGTCCACGCGGGCTGGGCGTGGGTGCGGCGTACCGGCTCGGTCACGGCCGAGCACCCCGGCCGCTTCCGCTTCGGCGCCATCGGCGAGCACACCCGGCTGGCCTTCCCGCTCGGCACGGTCTTCGGGGAGCCGTGGATCCGGCTCGGCTCGTACTGCATCATCGGCGAGCAGGTCACCCTCACCGCGGGCCTGATGCCCGACCTGGACCTCGGCCCGGATCCGATCCTGCGCATCGGCGACGGCGTGGTCCTCGGCCGCGGCAGCCATGTCATCGCGGACACCACGGTCACCATCGGCAGCGACTGCTACTTCGGCCCGTACGTCTACGTCACCTCCACCAACCACTCCTACGACGACCCGCACCAGCCCATCGGCAAGCAGTGGCCGCGCATGGAGCCGGTCGAGATCGGGCCGGGCTGCTGGGTCGGCACCGGCGCGGTGATCCTGCCGGGGGCGCGGATCGGCCGGAACGTGGTCGTGGCGGCCGGCGCGGTGGTCCGGGGCACGGTGCCGGACCACGCGGTGGTGGCCGGGGCGCCCGCCAAGGTCGTACGGCGCTGGACCCCCGACACGGGTTGGCAGCCGCCCCTGCGCACCCCGGCGCCGGTGCCGATACCGGACGACCTCACCCCCGGCCAGCTGCGCGCACTGGCCGACCTGGACGAGGAGGCGGTGTCCCGGCTCGCCGCACTGGACCCCGACGGCTGACACCGGCCCACCGCCCGGGCCGGCCCTCCGGGAGAGGCGCGGCCGGCGGCCCGTCCGGTCCGGCTCGCCGCGCCGGGCCCAAGGCGGTACGGCCTCATCGCTCAGCCGGCTGGTCGCCAAGGTGGTGCGCCCTCGTCGCTCAGCCGGCTGGTCGCCAAGGCGGTGCGCCCTCGGGCGCGGGTCGGCCACGGCCGTCGTGGACCCCGAGCCCGGTCGCTCGCCCGACGTTCAGCCCGTCGCCAGTAGCAGGGTGCCCAGCAGGGCCAGGCCCGCGCCCGCCGTCTGGATGCCGCGCAGCCGTTCGCTGAGGAAGCCGCGGGCGGCCAGCGCGGTCACCACCGGGTACAGGGAGGCGAGCACGGCCGCGACGGTGACCGGACCGCTCCGGGTGGCCATCGCGTAGGTGCCGTTGGCCGCCACGTCGGCCAGCCCGACGAACGCCAGCGCGGGCAGCGAGCCCCACGGGAAGCCGCCCTCCGGTACGGCGGCCCCGCCGCGCCGCACCGAGACGACGAGCGCGGCCCCGCCCACCGCCACGTTCGTCACCCGCTGCACGAACAGCGCGAGGAACAGCCCGGTGACCGTGGTGGACGCCTCCGCGATCAGCGCGAACACCGTGCCGAAGCCGACCGCCGCGACCAGCGTCATCAGGATCGCGCGCCGCTGCACGGCCGCGCCCCGCAGTTGCGGCCCGCCCGCCAGGACGACCCCGGTGACGGCGACCGCGATGCCCGCGGCCTGGAACAGCCCCGGCCGCTCGCCGAGCACGAGCCCCACGCCGACGGGTACGGCGACGCTGAGGGTGGCGAGCGGTGAGACCACGCCCATCGGGCCGAGCGCGAGGGCCTGGTAGAAGCAGAGCAGGGCCACCGGTCCCACCAGTCCCGCCGCGAACGCGAACCACAGCCGGGACCCGGTCTCGCTCCAGCCGCCGGTGGCCAGCACGATCGCGCCCAGCACGACCGCGGCGATGGCCTGCGAGACGACCACGACCGTCAGCGCGGGGGTGCGCCGGGTCAGCAGTCCGCCGCCGAAGTCGGCCAGCCCCCACAGGAGGCTGGTGATCAGGGCGAAGAATGCTGTCATGGCCGGCCTCGCAGTACAGTTCCGTGAACGATCGAGTGCACCTCACCGTAGTTCACGGCACTGAACTGCGCTAACCAAAATATTGAACTTCCCGGATATTGGACTCCATGTGTCGGACCTAGAACTCCTGACCCAGTCCCTGGCGCGCAACGTCAAACACTGGCGCGCGGTGCGCGGCTTCACGCTGGACGTGCTCGCCGCCCGGGCCGGCGTCAGCCGCGGCATGCTCATCCAGATCGAGCAGGCCCGCACCAACCCGAGCATCGGCACGGTCGTCAAGATCGGTGACGCGCTCGGCGTCAGCATCACCACGCTCCTCGACTACGAGCAGGGCCCGAAGGTCCGGATCGTCCCCGCCGAACGGGCCGTACGGCTCTGGCACACCGAGGCCGGCAGCTACAACCGGCTGCTCGCCGGCACCGAGGCGCCCGGACCGCTGGAGATGTGGGACTGGCGGCTGATGCCGGGGGAGACCAGCCCCTCCGAGCCGCACCCCGGCGGCACGGTCGAGCTGGTCCACGTCACCGCGGGCGAGCTGACGCTCACCGTGGACGGCACGGAATACCGCGTTCCGACGGGCGCGAGCGCCTCCTTCGAGGCCGACGTCCCGCACTGGTACGGCAACCAGGGAGAGGTGCCCATGGAGATGGTGATGGCCGTGTCCGTACCGCCCGTGCCGTAAGCCCGTTTGTGCCCCGAGCCAGTCCGTGCCGTAAGACGCCGGTACGGCGGCCGGGCCGGTCTTGCTAGCGTGCGGCCATGCGCGCACCCATCGGAGACTTCGACCACGCCACCCCCGCCCCGGACTGCCTGGACGAGCTGACCGCCCCCGTCGCCGACGCCGTACGCACCTGGCAGGGCGCCGTTCCGGCCGACCGGATCCTCTACGTCGACACCGACCCGCGCTGGGCCGACACCGCGGCCTTCGTGGAGCACTACGGCCGGGACCTGCTGGAACAATCGGCGAACTGCGTGGTGGTCGCGGGCAAGCGGGCCGGTGAGACCCGGCTGGCCGCCTGCGTGGTGCCGTCCGCCGCCCGGGCCGACGTCAACGGTGTCGTCCGTCGTCAACTCGACGCCCGCAAAGCCTCGTTCGCCCCGATGGAGACGGCGACCGGCGAGACCGGCATGGAGTACGGCGGCATCACCCCGGTCGGACTGCCCGCCGGCTGGCCGGTGTTGGTGGACTCGGCCGTCGTCGACCTGCCGTACGTCCTGATCGGCAGCGGACGCCGGCGCGGCAAGCTCCTCGTCCCCGGCAAGGCCCTCGCCGAACTCCCCGGCGCCGTCGTGCTGGAGGGACTCGGGGTGGTGTGAGTACTCCCCGCGCCGGACACCCGCGGCGCCTGGCCGGGGCCGGCCCCGAGGGCGGCGGACCACCGCCTGGAGGGGCACCGGGCGGGGCGGTCCTCCGCCGTGACCGGGACCGTGGACCGGGGCGGAGCGGGGAAGCTAGGCCAGCCGGGGGATCTCGATGGCCGGGCAGCGGTCCATGACCATCTCCAGGCCCGCCGCCCGGGTGCGCTCATAGGCGGCCGGGTCGACGACGCCCAGCTGGAACCACACCGCCCGCGCGCCCTTGGCCACGGCCTCGTCGGCGACCGGTCCGGCCAGCTCGCTGTTGACGAAGACGTCGACCACGTCCACGTCGAAGGGGATGTCCGCGAGGGAGGCGTAACCCCGCTCCCCGTGCACCGTCTCCGCCTTGGGGTGCACCGGCACGATCCGCTTGCCGAACCGCTGGAGCACCCGGGCCACGCCGTACGCGGCCCGCTGCTCGTTGGCGGACAGGCCGACCACCGCCCAGGTGTCGCCCAGCTCGGTCAGGATCCTGCGGATCGTCGCGTCGTCGCCGTACATCGGCCGCCTCCTCGGGCTGCGGGAACTGTCTCGGGGAAACGTCACTCCGGCGGGCGGGGATTCCCGCCGTACCCCGGCACGCTGTCCGGAATCGGCGCAAGCTGCTGCATACGCCCCCCGGCCCGCCCTACGCTCGCCCCGTGCTGCGCATCCTCGACGCCCGAACCGGTGAGCCCGTCCCCGCCGCCCCCGCCCGCCGCGGCCTGACCCGCATCGAAGCCCATGCCTGCGACCCGGACCCGACGGCCCTGCGGGTCCTGCTCACCGCCGACCTGCTCGTCCGCGCCCTGGAACTGGGCGGTACCCCGGTCTGGACGAGCCTCACCGCCCCCCGCGACCAGCCGGAACTGCGCGCGGCCGGCACGCGCCTGGCCATCCGTCCCTTCGAGTTCAGCCGCGACCTCGCCTCCGGCCTCGGCGAGGCCCAGGCCCTCCACGTGGTCCGGCGCGATTCCGGGGAGGCGGTGGGGGAGGGGCCGGTGGTGGCGGTGGCCGGGGTGGAGTGGATGCCGGGGCCCGACGGGGCGCCCGCGACGGCCGGGGGCGGCCCCGCCGTGTTCGCGGCGCTGCTGTCCGACCCCTCGGCCCTGCGCCTCGCCCTGCTCGCCGTACCGCGCGGCGAACCCGCGCGGCTGGACCCGGCCACGCTGGAGGAGGCCGCGCGCAGCCTCACCCGGTGGCGGCGGGCCGTGGCCGGCTGGGCCCGGCGGCCCTCGCGGCCGGTCCCCGGCGAGGTGCGCGAGAGGCTGCGGGCCGCCTGGGAGGACGACCTCGACCTGCCCGCGGTGCTCGGTGTCCTGCGGGAGGTGGAGAGCGCGCCCGGCATCCCGGACGGCGCCCGCTTCGAGACCTACGCCTACGCCGACCGCCTGCTCGCCCTGGACCTCGTGCGCGACATCGGGGGCGCCGCGTAAGCGGCCCGGCGGGCACCGGCCCGCTCCGGCGGCTGCCCGATCCACGGCACACCCGGTTCCGGCAGCCGCCGGTACCGCGACGTGCCCGGTCCGCCGGGTCCGCCGGGTCCGCCCGGCCGAGGGTGCCGAGGGCCGGCTGAGGCCGCTCACGTCCCGCGGGCTGCGGCACACTCCGGCCGCCTGGACACGCCTTCGCCGCCGCCGGTTTCCGGCCCGGGCTTGCCCTGTGCTCCGCCGTCGTACGGTGCCGCGGTGTGCCCGGTCCGCCTGGCCGAGGGTGCCGAGGGCCGGCTGAGGTCGCTCACGTCCGCGGGCTGCGGCACACCCGGCCGCCTGGACACGCGCTCGCCGCCGCCGGTTTCCGGCCCGGGCTTGCCCTGTGCTCCGCCGTCGTACGGTGCCGCGAGCGAGGAGGGGCGCCCGGCCGGAGCGGGCCGTCGGCCGTGACGGCCACGGACTAGGCTGGCCGGATGCAGGACGAGTACCGCACAGTCGCCCGCGCGGGCGTGCACGAGACCGAGATCAACCGCTCCCGCTTCCTGTGCGCCCTCGCCCCGGCCGCCACCGAGCGGGAGGCCCAGGACTTCATCGCCGCCGTGCGCAAGGAGCACGCCGACGCCACCCACAACTGCTGGGCCTACGTCATCGGCGCCGATGCCTCCGTGCAGAAGGCCAGCGACGACGGCGAACCGGGCGGTACCGCCGGCGTGCCCATGCTCCAGATGCTGCTGCGCCGCGACATGCGGTACGTCGTCGCCGTGGTCACCCGCTACTACGGCGGTGTGAAACTCGGCGCGGGCGGGCTGATCCGCGCCTACGGCGGCTCGGTCGGCGAGGCCCTGGACACCCTCGGCACGATCACCCGGCGCCGCTTCCGGCTGGCCACGGTGACCGTCGACCACCAGCGCGCGGGCAAGGTGCAGAACGACCTGCGCGCCACCGGACGCGAGGTGCGCGACGTCCGCTACGGCGAGGCCGTCACCATCGAGATCGGGCTGCCGGACGCCGACGTGGACGCCTTCCGGGCCTGGCTCGCCGATGTGACGGCGGGCACGGCCGGCTTCGAACTGGGCGGTGAAGCCTACGGAGACGCCCGGTAATCGGGGTAAATCAGGCATAACCTTCCTGTGGGCGACGGGTGGCAGCGGCCGGTACCGGAGTAACCGGACGTGATGTCCTACCCGGCCGTTAGTCTCGGGGCCCATGAGGATCCTGCACACGTCCGACTGGCACCTCGGCCGGGCCTTCCACCGGGTGAACCTGCTCCAGGCGCAAGCAGGGTTCATCGGTCACCTGGTCACCACCGTGCGTGAGCGCGCGGTGGACGCGGTGGTCGTGTCGGGCGACGTGTACGACCGCGCGGTGCCCCCGCTCGCCGCCGTGGAACTGTTCGACACCGCCCTGCACCGGCTCGCGGACCTCGGCGTGCCCACGGTGATGATCTCCGGCAACCACGACTCGGCCCGCCGCCTCGGCGTCGCCGCCGGGCTCATCGACCGCGCCGGCATCCACCTGCGCACCGAGCCGTCCGCCGCCGGCACCCCCGTGATCCTCCGGGACGCCCACGGCGATGTCGCCTTCTACGGCCTGCCGTACCTCGAACCCGCCCTGGTCAAGGACGAGTTCGGCGTCGACAAGGCCGGCCACGAGGCCGTGCTCGGCGCCGCCATGGACCGCGTCCGCGCCGACCTCGCCGGCCGCCCGCGGGGCACGCGCTCCGTCGTCCTCGCCCACGCCTTCGTCACCGGAGGCCAGGCCAGCGACAGCGAGCGGGACATCACCGTCGGCGGGGTCGCCGCCGTACCCGCCGGGATCTTCGACGGGGCCGACTACGTGGCGCTCGGCCATCTGCACGGCTGCCAGACCCTCACCGAACGCGTGCGCTACTCCGGCTCGCCGCTCGCCTACTCCTTCTCCGAGGCCGACCACCGCAAGAGCATGTGGCTGATCGACCTGGACGCGGACGGCTCGGTCACCGCCGAGCGCGTCGACTGCCCGGTGCCCCGCCCCCTCGCCCGCATCCGCGGCCACCTCGACGACCTCCTCGCCGACCCGGAGCTGGCCCGCCACGAAGAGGCCTGGGTCGAGGCCACCCTCACCGACCCGGTCCGCCCGGCCGAGCCCATGGCCCGCCTCGCCGAACGCTTCCCGCACACCCTCAGCCTGGTCTTCGCCCCCGAACGGGCCCCCGACGACCCCCGCGTGTCGTACGCCCGGCGGCTCGCGGGCCGCAGCGACGAACAGATCGCCCAGGACTTCGTCGCCCATGTGCGCGGCGCCGGACCCGACACGGCCGAGACCGCCGTCCTGCGCGAGGCGTTCGACGCCGTGCGCGCCGACCACACCGCGCGGGAGGTGGCCCGGTGAGGCTGCACCGGCTCGACATCACCGCCTTCGGCCCCTTCGGCTCCACCCAGAGCGTCGACTTCGACGCGCTGTCCGGCGCCGGGCTGTTCCTGCTGCACGGCCCGACCGGCGCGGGCAAGACCTCCGTCCTGGACGCCGTCTGCTACGCCCTCTACGGCTCGGTCCCCGGCGCCCGGCAGAGCGGCCAGGGCATGCACCTGCGCAGCGACCACGCCCCGCCCGGCACCCGCACCGAGGTCCGCCTCGAACTCACCGTCGCCGGCCGCCGGCTGGAGATCACCCGGCAGCCCCCGTGGGAGCGGCCCAAGCTGCGCGGCAAGGGCATGACGGTCGACAAGGCCCAGACCTGGCTGCGCGAGTACGACGCCCGGGCCGCCGCCTGGAAGGACCTCAGCCGCTCCCACCAGGAGATCGGCGCCGAGGTGGAGCAGCTGCTCGGCATGAGCCGCGAGCAGTTCTGCCAGGTCGTCCTGTTGCCCCAGGGCGACTTCGCCCGTTTCCTGCGCGCCGACGCCGAGGCCCGCAGCAGGCTCCTCGGCCGGCTCTTCGACACCCGGCGCTTCGCCGACGTCGAGAAGCGCCTCGCCGAACGCCGCCGCGCCACCGAGGCACGCGTGCGCGAGGGCGACACGGCCCTGCTCGCCGTCGCCCACCGCATGCAGCAGGAGGCCGGCGACGCCATGGAGCTGCCCGAGCCGGACCCCGGCGACCCCGGGCTGGCCGAGGCCGTCCTCGGGGCCGCCGCCGTCGCCCGCAGCACCGCCCGCGAACGCCTCGACATCGCCCACTGCCGCCTCGCCGCCGCCGAGTCCGCCCACGCCGCCGCCCGGCACGCCCTGGACGAGGCCCGTGAACTCGCCCGGCTGCAAAGCAGGTTCGCCGAGGCCCGGGAGCGCGCCGAACGCCTTCGGGAACGGGCCGGCGCCCACCGCGAGGACCAGCGGCGCATGGAGCGGGCCCGCAAGGCGGAGGCCGTCGCGCCCGCCCTGGAGTTGCGCGAGGCGGCCGACCGGGACCACCACGAGGCGGCGCGAGCCGAGACACGCGCGCGCGGCGCGCTGCCCGACGCGTACGGGGGCGCCGACGCCGGCGGACTCGCCGCCGCCGCCCGCCGGACCGCCGAGGAACTCGGCGGCCTGGAGACGGCCCGGCGCGCCGAACGGCGGCTCGCCGAACTCGCCGAGGAACGCGCCGGACTCGACCGGCAGGAACGCGCCGACGAGGAGGTCCTGCGCGAGGCCGACGCCTGGCTCGACGGCTGGGACACCACCCGCGCCGCCCTCCAGACCCGGCTCGACTCCGCCCAGGAGGCCGCCACCCGCGCCGAACAGCTCGCCGTGCAGCGCGAGCCCATGCGGCGCCGGCTCGACGCGGCCCGCACCCGCGACCGGCTCGCCGCCGACCTCGCACAGGCCCGGCAGCGCGCGGACGAGTCCGGGCGGCGCGCCCTGGACGCCCGCGCGCACTGGCTCGACCTCAAGGAACAGCGGCTGACCGGCATCGCCGCCGAACTGGCCGCCCACCTCGCCGACGGCGAGCCCTGCGCGGTCTGCGGGGCCACCGAACACCCCGCGCCCGCGCGCAAGGCCGCCGGACACGTCGACCGCGAGACCGAGGAACGCGCCCTCGCCGCCGCCCGGCGGGCCGAGGAAGAGCACACCGAGGACGAGCGGCGGCTCGGCGCGGTCCGCGAGGACCTGGCCGCCGCCACCGCCGAGGCCGGCGACACCCCCACCGCGCGCCTCGCCGCCGAGGCGGACGACCTGGAGCGGGAGTACGCCCGCGCCCGCCGCGACGCCTCCGCCCTGCACGCCGTCCAGCAGGAGCTGCGGCGCGCCGAGCAGGAGCGCGAGCAGCGGCTCGCCGACCGCCAGCAGGCCGCCGTACGGGCCGCCTCCCGGCTCACCCGCCGGGACACCCTGGAACGTGAACAGGCGCTGCTGGCAGCGGAGGTGGAGCAGGCGCGGGGCGGCCTGGGCAGTGTGGCGGCGCGCGCGGCACAGCTGGAGCGGCTGGCGGCACGGCTCACCGAGGCCGCCGACGCCGTCCGCGCCGCCGAGGACGCCGCCCTGCGGCTGAAGGACGCCGACGCCCGCCTCGCCGACGCCGCCTACCGGGCCGGCTTCGACACGCCCCGGGCCGCCGCCGAGGCCCTGCTGGAGCCCGCCGCCCACCGCGCACTCCAGCACCGCCTGGACGCCTGGCAGCAGGAGGAGGCCGCCGTCCGCGCGGTCCTCGCCGAGTCCGGCACCACGGCGGCGGCCCAGCTGCCGCCCGCCGACCCGGCCGG